>CBFDDP010000056.1:0-18648 GCA_965603595.1 uncultured bacterium | reverse complement strand
CGGAGTGGCTTCTCCATCCATTCTCTTCCGTCAATCACTCTCGCCATTTGATGAGCTCTGGATAGAGTTCGCGCACATCCCCATCAGCGGGAACGATTCGTATACCGAAGCTCTGCACCCCCGAAGATTTCAGTGAAACACTACCCTCATACTTGCCGACCTTGTCCTTGTACTTCTCTACAAAACGGAGACCGGCAGTCTCGCACTCTTCGTCTTCCTGAAGCAAATAAAACAATTCCACTTCGAGCAATGCGGGGTCCGCATCATCCAGATACACGTAACACTCGACATTGATGCGGTCATCAGTGAAGAGAATCTCTTTCTTGTCCACATCGGTGAACACATCCTTTATATATACCTTGCTCCATACGGACTGTACCTTCTGCACGTTGTCGATAATCTGTCGAAGCCGCTTCTGGTTGTCGGCAAGAAGCGATGCCCTCTTCGCAATAGCTGGTAAATAGCTCCCCCTGCTGTACTCCTCGAGCATGCGGTTGATGTTGAAGTCCCGATATACCGTGTAGATGGATTCCTTCATCATGGCAACCCATTCCCGTGGAATTTCATGTTCATCACGGTCATAGAATTTGGTCGCTATCTCATACTCGAGAAGATCGTATATCTGGTTGGATTCTATAATGTCCCTCATCTCCGAGTGGTCGTGCAGCTTTGCCGATTTAATCTCCCAACCGTTTTTCCCGTTATAGCATTCGGGCCACCATCCATCCATGACACTGAAATTCAGGACCCCGTTCATACCCGCCTTCATGCCGGAAGTGCCTGAAGCTTCATAGGGTTTGAGCGGTGTATTGAGCCACACATCGACGCCCTGCACAAGGTGGGCTGCCACACTGCGGTTGTAGTTCTCGACAAAGACCACACGGTCCTCAACTTCAAATTCCCGAGCAAAATCGATAATCTCTTTGATTATGTTCTTTCCCGTGGTATCCGCCGGATGGGCTTTACCGCTGAATATGAGCTGTATCGGCCGGTCCGGATTGGTCAGGATGGTCTTGAGCCTCTCACGGTCTCTGAGAACCAGATTCGGTCGTTTGTAGGCTGTAAAACGCCGCGCGAAACCGACGGTCAGAAACTGGGGATTCAGAATCTCACGCAGCTTCTTGATCTTCACGGGAGAATATCCCCGCTCAGCATAATAGGTCTCCATGGCAGTACGCAGGAAGGCAATCATCTCGCGCTTGCGCTTTGCATGAGCCTCCCACACCTCTTCATCCGGTATCTTTAATATTTTTGAAAGCTGCCTGTCGCCGCCACCCAACATATGATAATCGGGTCCGAGATAACGCTCGAACAGATAGCGCATGTGTTCCGAAAGCCAGGAATGATGCACCCCGTTGGTAATATGCCTGATGGGAAGCTCGCACTTCAGACGCCGTGGAAAGAGGCCCTGCCACATACTCCTCGAAACTTCCGCATGAATCTTTGAAACCCCGTTTATGTATGCAGCGCACCGTATGGCAAAGGCGGGGAGCCAGAAGGTTTTATGGTCGTGCAACATGCCGAGCTTGAGCACCCTCTCCAGGGGCACATCCAGATCGGCTATCTTGTCCTTCAGGTATTTCTCCACCGTTTCGGTGGGGAAATTCTCGTTTCCCGCCTCAACCGGTGTGTGGGTAGTAAACACAGTTGTACTTTTGATGAGGGTGTGGGCCTGCTCATAACTGTACCCCTCGTTGAGCATGAGATTCCGCAGACGCTGAATAAGAAGGAAGGCTGAATGCCCCTCATTGAGGTGGAACACGTCGGGCTTCACCTGAATGGCCTCGAGTACCTTCATGCCCCCGAATCCCAACAAGAGCTCCTGCAGGATCCGCACATCCCGCCGGGCATCGTACAAGTATTCGGTAATTCTTCTGTACTCAGGCGGGTTGTCCTCGAGATTGGTGTCGAGGAGCAAGAGCTTTACTCTTCCCACGTTAACGAGCCACACCTTTATCTTGATTGTCGTTTCGAGTATTTTTAGATCAACGTAGATCGACTCACCATCGATCGTGTTCAGCTCCTTGACAGGCATGTGATACACATTGCTGTCGATGTACTCCTCTTCCTGGAAGCCGTTTATGTTGATCTTCTGATGAAAGTAGCCGTAACGGTAAAAAAGCCCGACGCCTATAATCGGTAATCCCAGGTCCGACGCACCTTTCAGGTGGTCTCCCGAAAGCATGCCCAGACCGCCCGCATATATGGGTACGGACTGGTGGAGCCCGTACTCCATGGAAAAATAGGCGATGAGTTTATCCTTGAACAGCTCGCGAAACTCGGTTGATGTATCCGCGTAGCGTTCGTAGCGCTTCCATATCTTGTCAAGGTCGTGGAGGAAACCCTCATCCTTTGACAGCTCTTCCAGCCGTTCCAGCGGCACGGAGTAGAGAAACTTAACAGGGTTCTTGTCTAGTTGTCTGAAAAGGCCCGGGTCAATTCTGTAAAAGAGCTGCAGAGCCTCGGTATCCCACAGGGACCAGAGATTGTATGCAAAGTAGAAGAGCCGTCTGAGCTGCTCAGGATATCTGGGATAGACGAAAATATTTCTCAGAATCATTTCTTTACCCTGTATTTAAGGCCACCGATGGGCCAATCTTCTACAAAATAAGCAGCATATACGTTTTGGACTTATGAAAGGTTCAGCTCCAGGGCCGTGAGTGCATTTATATAACGTATGTATGCGTCTTCCGGTGAATGATACGGCGAGAAGTGCCTGTGCACCTCTGCATCCGCTCCGCCTTCCCACGGATACATGTAGTAGAAGTGATCGGAGCTGGAAAGCCTTCTCACCCTTTCGAGAAGAGCCTCCTCACCATTACGCCTTACTCTGGCAGACACCTCGAGCAGCGTGTGCATTGCATTTTTCTGAAGATCAGATGAAAGCCACGCTGAAAGATCTTTCCCCGAATCCGCCCAGGAGACCGGTTTCTGCACAGAGACCCGCATCGAATGTTCTTCAGGTTGACTCAGGGAATCTGAAGGCCAGCTGAACCTCATACGCGTACTGTTTAATATAATCTCAGCCAGGTCCTGGAAGAACCGAAAAATACCGGTACTCCTTGCATGATGTTCGCCCAAGGTTTCATAATCCATGTACAACAGGAGAAAGGAGTTGTGTCCATCATCCACCGTGCCCTCGTACTCTTCCAGCCGAGAGGCGAATTTTTCCGCTGTGAGGGGATACCCGGCCCATTCCCGGTTCGAGAACCGAAAGGCGATGTCGTCGGTCAGCCGGTGGTTTCTGAGCAGGAGGGCATGCAGGTCATTGTAGCTCCTATACAGTTTCTGTGTTACAGGCTGATCCGCGACTGCATCTTCACAGAGCAGAACATGGAATTGATCGAATGTGCTGAGATAATCGGACACCCGATCATCGTACAGGAGTTCGGTATTCCTGAACACCCTGGGCAGTACTAAAAACTCATGTTCCATCATCGCAGAGTGTTGGCGTACCTGCTCGATAAACTCCCCGCGGTCGAAATGGGAGAAGAGCGAATGGTAATAGGTCTCTCCAATGAACTCAACACAGCGGGTAGCCGCAAGCCCGCAAAGACGCTCCATCACAACGGGTTTCCATATGCTGAACTGCTCTGCCGCCGTCCCGGTTATGGAAAATGCGCACTTGAATTCGGAACCGTACCGATCCATAAGGCCTTTGAGCAGATCACATGCAGGTAGATAACAGGTTCGGGCGGCTTTCTCAACGACCGCTCTGTTCAGCACATCGTCGAAAAGATCTCCTGATCGATCGATTAGGCGCACAGTCCTCAAACGGTATGGCTGATGTATATGGAAACACAGCACTATGTCGAGCATAGAAGCTCCCCGTACGCCTCTTTCAGTTTTAAGGCCGGATCATGCCAGCTGTTCTGCTCTGCCTCGGCCTTTCCCTGGTGGCTCAGCCGCTTGATACGTGCCGGATTCTTTAGCAGTGAGACGATCTGATGAGACATGGCATCCACGTCCCAGTGATCAGCCGTGAGGATATGGCGTACCACTTCGGTCACGCCCGATTGCCGGGAAACCAGCACTGCAAGCCCCCTGCTCATGGCTTCGAGCACCGTGATGTTGAAGGGATCGGAGACTGAAGGGGCAATAAAAATATCTGAAATCGAGAGGACAGTGTCCACCTCAGCCCTGTTCAGAAAACCCGTGAAGATGATCCGGTTTTTCATTCCGTAATAGGCTGAGCGGTGTATGAGATTGTGCAGCATGTCGCCCTTCCCTGCCATGATAAACCGCACTCCGGGGAAACGTGAGAGCACTCTTCGTGCAACCTCGAGAAAGATGCCAGGCCCCTTCTGACAGGTCATCCGGCCCATGAAGAGAACAACCGGCTCATCGAACAGCCTCTCTGTGGATGATTCTGATTCTTCCAGGATGTAGGCATTGTGGACGACCCGAATCATATTCGGATGAATACCGTAGCGGTCGCGTACAGCTGAGGCCGTAAACCGGGAAACGGCAATCACCCGGTCAGCAAGCTCGAGGCCGATTCTCTCAAACTGATGAATTCGCTCATTGCCTTGACCGCATGCCCTGTCATACTCTGTTGAATGGACATGGCACACGAGCGGCCTTCCGGAGACCTCTTTTGCATACAGGCCCGCCTCGAAAGTAAGCCAGTCATGGGCATGGATGACATCGAAATCCACATGGGGAATGATCGCTTCAACCAGGGCTCGATACCTTGAGGGTGAAAAGACATTGGATTGATACGGATTTAAACGGTGCCACTCGTTCGTATCAAGGAGCGTCTCTTTACCAGGCCACTCTTTTGCATGTACGAGCGTCTCCGCTCCAGACCACGCTTCCATATCCACAACAAACTTTGTGCTATGCCACTCTTCCATATCCTCGATAGACTTTGCACTATGCCACTCCCCTGAAGCCTCTTTGTATACACTGCAGGGAAGCAGGTCAGCATCTTCGAGGCGTTTCATTTCGAAAAAGCATGGTTTTTCCGTGGGCAGCACGAGAACAATCTCCACACCCTGTTCGAGGAGCGCTCGCACCATGCCGTAACAGGCCATGCCAAGCCCGCCTGTAATAATAGGTGGAAACTCCCAGGTCAGGAAAAGTACTTTCAGTGGTTTGTTACCATTCATACAGTATGTAAAATCCACACAATAAATCTACTATTTTACTGAAAAGTAAGCATGAAAACAAACATATACTGTTATAATCTTAGAGAAAAGGCCTATGACAGATAGAAATACTCATCCTACACGCTGTATGGTAAATACCAGAACTGGATCTCAACAGTGACAAAATCATCACTCTTCCATTCTCTGAGGAGTGCGGTACGACGTTTCTTACATGACCGATGCAGCATGGAGGCACGGTCATTGAGCTACCTGACCATTCTTGCCCTCATACCTCTTTCAGTCATTGTCCTCTTTCAACTTAAAAACCTCTTCTTCTATCCCCTTTTACAAGAGAGCTTCATGAGTATTCTCTCCGATTATTTTCTTCCGGAGAAGGCCAGCGAGATCTCGATATATTTTGATTCAATGCTTGAAAAAACCAGGTCCTTTGGTGTGATAGGAGTCCTGGCTTCCCTGCTCATCGTCCTAGGTCTCCTGAGCTCGCTCAGCAGAACTGTCAACAGGATATGGCGAAAGGACAGGCGGTCCAACCTCCTCCGCTACTCAATCAAGCTTGTCGTCATGCTCCTCACTATACCCGCACTTGTCATTTTCACCTCCCTGCTCCTCTATTCGAAGGAGCTGATCAGCACCCATCTTCCCGGATACCTGCAATTCATACAGCGGATTAGGCTGTTTCAGTTTGTATCACTTGTGCTTCACTGGCTTCTCACCGCACTCCTCCTGGGTCTCTTGCCCCACGAACGGGTCCGTATCTCATACACCTTCATTGCGGCTGTATTTGCCGGAAGCTGCTGGTATCTGCTGCGGCTGGGCCTCAATGTGTACGTTCGCTGGTTCCCACAACTGCCTCTCCTGTACGGCTCACTCACCTTTATTCCTGTTTTTCTGCTCTGGGTTTTTCTATCCTGGCTGGTTATTCTCTTCGGTGTAGAATTGAATTACACGCTCCACTACAGCAGTTAATTGGTGCTGATGAGGTAGCTGATTTTCCCCCGGGCGTAGCGGTCTCTTTGAATGGGGTTGAAACGCAGCTTGCGGATCGATTCCAGAACCGCTGCGTCAACATCAGGGTAGCCTGAAGAGCGGTTGACCACCAGGGAAATGGTGTGGCCTTCCGGGGTGACCGAGAATGAGACCTCAACCTTGAGGTCGAGCCCCTCGCGCTTCACCCAATCGGGGATCTTAGGGAGCTCTCCCGACGAGAGGAGCGTTCTTCCCTGCGACCCCTCGTCCCAGGTTATGCTCGGGACACCCTCATCAGGCGAGGTGTCACGCTGCCCGCCTGTTCTATTGTCAGCGACACTCCCGCCTGTGTCACCTTCACCATCCTCTTCTATGGCCCTGTCAAGGCTCTCCATGTTGAAGGCAAGCTCCTCATCCTCGTCCGAACGGGTGGGCAGCACTGGACCGGTTTCACGCACATCTTCTTCCTGCTCCCATTCCTGATCAATGACAAAGGCCTTTTCGGACTCTACCCACTCCTCCACCCTGCCGTACTCTTCGAGAGCCTCCAGTTCGCTTTCCTCCACCTCGCCGCCCCGCTGCCGCAGGTCCTCTGAGGGCTCATACCCGGTGTCCTGCCGCTCGAGACGCGGGGTCGGTTCCTGTTTCGTAATTTCAGGATGACCCGTCTCAGGAGGTGACGTGGGCGCCGGCTTAGTGGCAAACTGCTCCCGGTCTCGGGCGGCATCCACCTTCCTGTCTTTCAGCCTTCGCTCACGTCTCGTGGGTGTTTCAGACTTCGTCCTTTCGCGTTGGGCACCCGGTTCCTGTTCCGCTGCAGCCTGCAGCGACTCCGCCTGTGACGGCTCGTAAAGCGTGACGGTTATGGGCCCGATCCGTTCCTCAGGTTCATCTTCATCTGCAGTGATGCCGTACTGAACCGCCACAAAGACCAGTCCATGCAGCACGAAGGCGATCAGTATGCTGACAAACATGCGCCTTCTGCTCTGTCTTTCACCTTTCGTTTTCACTTCGGTTCCTCTGTTTCCTTTGTTCTAAGATTGATGCCTGTGAACCCGTTCCTTCTCAGAACGTCGAGCACCTGGACCATCAGGCTATAGGAAACATTCTCATCCCCTTCAACGACCACCGTCTTGATCTCGCTTCGTTCCTCCTCGGTGATCGCCCCCAGCCGCTGGTCGAGGCCTTCAACGTCGTACTGTTCCTTGTTGAGGTAGAGCTCGTTCCGTGAAACAACGGTCACTATCAGTTTAGACATGACAACCGGTTCAGAAGTTTCAGATTTTGGCAGAACAAGACTTATACCGGGGGTAAGTATGAAGGTGGTGGACACCATGAAGAACACCACAAGCTGAAACACCACATCGATGAGCGGGATGAGTTCCACGTTCGTTCTCGTGGTAAGCCCTCTCCGAAATCTCATTGCTCACCACCTCCCGCCGCTTCAGCCTCATCGGGTTTGCCGCGCAACAGAAGCACGAGCTCATTTACCCGGTTCTCGAGTCTGATGATCAGATGATTGACCTTGCTCACGAGGTAGTTGTAGAAAATGACCGCAGGAATGGCCACAACGATCCCGGCTGCAGTGGTGAGCAGAGCCTCAGCAATGCCCTTGGCGAGCAGACCGGGGTCACCGACTACGCCGAACCTGCCGAGCACGCCGAATGCCTCGATGTTGCCGATCACCGTTCCCAGCAGCCCCAACAGGGGTGCGATGTTGGAGATGGTACCAAGCGCGGGGAGATGCTTTTCAAGCTTCGGCACCTCCTGATTGGCGGCGTCGAGAATCACCTCCCTGATCGTTTCGCGGGGGTACTCCCGGTACTCGATCCCGACTCTCATGAGATTGGTAATTGGTGAGGGATTTGTTTCACAAATTGAAAGGGCTTCATCGAAGTGCCCCTTTTCCAGCGTCGACTTCAACCGGTTGATCATCTTCTCCTCATCGGTCCTGATTCTCCTTAAATAGAGCAGTCGTTCAATGATGATAATAGCAGCGATAAGTGAGAAGAGTGCGATGATCCACATGATCACACCGCCCTTCAGCATTATGTCCAGCATGGCCAACTCCTTAAAAGTTGATATATACCTTGAAGGCAACCTGAAACCCCACATCCACGTAGGGATACCAGTCATAGCGTGGGTCGTCCAGTGCAGGATAGAGGATGTCGTTCAACTCGCCCGCAAGCCTGATGAACTCGGCAACCCTGTAATAGGCGCTCAAATCCACGATCGGCGCCTGCACGAAATCGTTCACATCAATCTCCTGAATTGCGGTGAGGTCCACACCGTACTTCCCGGTGTTTCCGAACCAGTTCAGCTCGAGGTTAAGGCTGTGCTGTGGATAGAACTGGGGACGCTCACCCATATCCCAGATCCAGCTCACATAGGCGGAGAAATGCATGGATGGATTCCAGCGAAGTCCCGCTTCCGCCTCTAACTGCAATGCCTCCTTCTGGGAGATGGGAAAGAGACCGGTCACCGGATCGGTTGTACCCGTTGTTGTCAGCATTCCGCTCGAGTCCATGAAGGAAAGCCCCACGTTAATGATCCACGAGTGGGCCAGGTGTATGTGGGAGCTCACGTCAAAATACCAGCCGTAGTTGTCGTACAATGCTGCCGGGGTATCGGCATAGGGGTATCCCTCAAAGACGCCGCTGAGATTGTACTCTTCAAGTTTGTATCCCGCCGATAGGTTCAGGGAAAACAGATCGGTTGGATAGGTCGATAGGGTGAGCGAGAAGGGAAAGAGGTGTCCTGCTGCATCACTCCAGAACCAGGCCACATCACCCTCGAGGCGGGTGACACTTCCCAGGTCAACGCCGAAGAAGCCTCTTATGCGCGATCGTGTCAGACCGTAGGACCCCTCGTCCCCCCCGTCGCGATAGGAGATGCTCGGTTCCAGTCCCACATGACCACGGTCGAAACTGTACCGCCCGTTTATTGCGGTACGCGCTTGGTACTCGTTTACCTTGTCAGGTTCCGGCGCCGTACTCCCGGCGGCCGTGAGCAGCTGTGTGGTGACGTCCGCACCGAGCAGGAATCCCAGGGTGAAACGATCGCCGAAGGGATATTTTAACCCCCCCAGGGCAGTTCCATGCCTGCTGATTTTTGAGTAGTACTCCCCCAGTCCCTGCAACCCCCGTTCATGATCGTAGAATGCCCCCACCACATCGACACCGAGCTTTTTGATATTGAATCTGACCAGTCCCTCAAAATCGTCACGTCTGAGGTTATAGCCGCTCCCCTCCTCGAACCCAGACAGTCCGTCGTACACCTCGTGGCCGAACAGGAGCTTGCCCTCGGGTGCACGCTCAAATTGATACAGAGAAAACCTGCCCATGAAAAAGTTGCGCGACCCGACCCCGAGAACTCCCTCGAAGTTCAGGTATTTTCCCTCCTCCTGCATAAGAGCGGAGCCCTCGGCCTGTGGAAGTGAGAGCATAATGGACGGCTCTTCTATCTGAAGGTCTTCGGGTTCCGGAAGGGGAACCTCCAGTTCCTGCGGTATGAGCTCCTCCTCGGGGATGCCTGCAGAGATTGCCTCCACACTGAGGTCTTCGATTTCGAGAATGACCCTGGGAAGAATTATTTCCGGTTCCTCGGGCTCGGCCTCCTGGGCAAGGGAGAGGTACATCGGACAGAGCAGGAGAAGGAGAAGGAATATACATGATGTCAGTACTGTCCTATTCATCCCGGGCCTCCAGGAGTTTTTCTCCCTCATCCGCCCAGCTCGAGGAGGGAAAGTTTTCCCTGAGACGTTTCACAAGCTCCCGTGCCTCCCGCATGTTTCCCGCCTCCTTCATTGACTGTGCGGCTCGATAGATGGCATAGGCCATGAGGTCCCGGTCGGACGGGTTCTTGAGAGAAGCCTGAAAGAATTCCTGTGAAGCTCTCTCCAGGTTCCCCTGCTGGTAGTAATATTCACCGAGGAGCACACCGGCAGCAGCCGCGGTTTCCGCATCGGGGTGCTGCATCACCTGGCTGAGGAGCTGATAAGCACGATCCTGCTTGTCCCTTTCCTCATAGATATACAGCCGCGCGAGCTCGATCATGGCCCTTCTTCCCTCCTCGGTTTCCATACCTCCTGACCTGCTGATGCGCGCAGTGAGCTCCGCCTCCCGTTCACCAAGCCCGAACTTGAGGTACTGTATCTCTTCGAGGCGCTGCTCGGCCCGCACATTCTTTGAGTACTCGGGGTACTGTCGAATGAGATCTGCATAGAGATTGTATGCCCGGGAGTATTCCCCAAAGACCACGCAGGCCTCGGCTGCCCCCCGCATCGCATCCGGCCTGAAGGCACTCTCCGGATATGATCCTATCACCTCTTCCCAGAGCAGGGCCGATGCCCTCTCCTCCCCCATTCTGCTGGAACTCATACCCTCCCAGTAGAGGGAAGCGTCAACGAGTGTGCCGTAGGGAAAATGGACACGGTACTTTCGGAAGGCCTCACGGGCCTCACTGTAGTCTCTCTCGGCGAAGTATATTTCACCGCGAAGGAAGAGTGCCTCTTCGGTAAGGGGGCTTTTGGGATAGGACTCC
Organism: uncultured bacterium; assembly: GCA_965603595.1. Taxonomy (GTDB): domain Bacteria; phylum Spirochaetota; class B62-G9; order B62-G9; family DRHN01; genus JAGLSF01. The sequence continues at coordinate 8,029 of CBFDDP010000056.1, read as the reverse complement.
CACAGCCGCAGGTAAGAGACCGCCGCCACCCTCGACTTGCCCTGTGTGTGAAGAATATCCGCATATTCAAAGAGTGCATCATCCGCAAAAGACGAGTCTGGGTCAGCTTCGAAGATGCGCGAGAAGGTGTATGAGGCTTTTATGTATTGCTCCCTGCTTTTCTGGCTCATGCCCTGAAGAAAACGGGCCTTCTGTGAGAGCTCACCCTCATCCAGTTTTGCCAGTCTTGCAAAGTGCTCTTCTGCTCCTGCGTATTCGCCTCTGCTGTACCTGCACCAACCACCGAGATACAGTGCAGCTGGAAAGAGCGCATGTCCCTCGAACTCGGAGATAAACCGGTTTGTGAGGATGATCGCACTGTCGAGATTGTTCACTCGGTAGCGCGACCATGCACTGTAGTAGACCACATAGGGGATGATGGGTGAGAGCCCAGTCTCACTGACACGCCGCGCGTCGATTTGCGCAAGCGATTCGGCAGCCCCCTGATACTGCTTCAGGGCAATTTGCCCCAGTCCATGCATATACAGAACGATGATGGAGGCATATGGGTCCTCGTTATGCAGCAGGGGCTTATCTCTCAGAAGCGCCTCAGACTGTACTGCAACCACATCAAAGTTCTTCATGGAAAAGTTCAGTTTGATGAGGTCCACCCGAGCACGTACCGCATCGGGATACTGCTTTGTAAAGCTGCCGAGAAGTATGCCCGCCTCCGCATTTCGATCGAGGGCCTGAAATATGCGCGATTTAAGACGGACCACATTTCCTGTCAGCTCCATCTCCTCTGCATTCAAACCCACTAATGATCCTGATTCAACGGAAATCCCGGACATGTCAAGATACTCATCACACTGGCGAAGAGAGTCTTCCAGCAGTTCCTGCTTGTAACTGGAATAGGCAAGGAGATAACGAGCATTCTTCGCCAGCTCTCCCTCCGGATTGAGCTCCATGGTCCTCCTGTACTGATGTGAAGCGTCCCGATACCGTCCCTCGTGCAGGTAGATGTTTCCGAGGCTGAAGGATGAGATGATCGCCTTTTCATCCTCCTCCACGAGGGAGAGATACTCCTCCATGAGCTTCCGTGCATCATCCTTCCGATCTTTTCTCAGATAGAGCTGTGCCAGGTAGAGCGGCACCGCTTCGGGTATCTCACCCGCAACCTTCAGGTTCCAGACCTTTGAGAGAAAATACTCGGATAGATCGTATTCACCTCTCCTGTAGCTTTCAATCCCGATTCGAACCCAGAAATCCTGAAGCACCTCAGGATATGTACGCAGCCTCTCCTCGGCGTGCTGCACAACCCACTCCATGCGGGAAAAGTCCTGTTCCAGGCTTGCAATGTGGTAGAGCCTTCTGAGCGCCACCGCGGCCGTTTCAACATCGGAGTCAATGAGCTTGGTGTAGTCAATTTCAGCAGCTTCCGTATTGCCGAACCGCAGGTTTACCTCAGCCCTGAACAGGGTAATCTTCTCTCTCCACTCGGGCGGATACTGATCGATATCAATACCGTCGGTAAACTGAAGAAAGTCAGTGTGGCGGTCAAGATTGAGAAGAATAAAGCTGAAGAGTACGGTTTCGTAGGGGCTGAGCTGCTCGTCTCCCTTAATCTCTCTCAGCCGCTCCATGGTTGACCGGGCATCCTGAAACCGTCCTATCTCAACCTCAGCCATAGCCTTGTAGAGCAGTGCCTCGGCGATGAGAGAGCTTTCCTCACCCCTCTGCAAGAAATCGTCCAGGTTCTCAAGAGCATCGATGTATGCCCCCTGCTGAAATTGAGCAACACCCTTCCAGAAGGGCACGAAACCTATAAACCTCGTTGCCCTGTACCGGCTTTCAACAACCTCAAAGAGATCAATCGATTCGTCGAGTCTGCCGAGCCTGAAGAGGCACACGGCCTTCCAGTACTGCGCGTCGGGAACAAGATCTGAGAGTGGGTATACCCGAACGATCTCGTCAAAGGTTTCATAGGCAGCGGTGTAGTTGTTGCTCAGATACCTGCTCTGGGCCTGCGAGTAGAGTTCACGCTCCTGCGAAAAACCGTAGAGCCCGAGAGGAACAAGAATGACAATTACGAAAAGAAATTTCTTCCACATAATCACAAATATAGCCCCTCATCATTCTCTCTGCAACGTGAAATACTTTTTACATGACTTACTCAACAGCGGATACAAAGGACTCGAGGAAGGTCACAGTAAGGCCAGGCAGTTTCACACCCTTCTTCGTGACAAGATAGTAGTTTCGGTAGGCTGAGAAGTTCTTGATCTCGATGACCTTAAGATCACCCTTTTCCATTTCCCTGTCAAGGATAATCGAGGGTATAAACGCGCATCCCATACCCATACGTGTAATTTTAATCAGTGCTTCGGGAAGCCCGATCTCAGAAATGATGTTCATGTTCTCGAACAGTATACCGTTTTCCTCAAGCTTCCTCTCGAGGAACTTACGTACACCCGACTCCTTCTGATTGATGATCATGGGTATGTTTTTAAGTTTCGGCAGGGTAATACTGCTCTCAACCTTGAAGTCCCTGTGAGCCACCAGTTTCAGTTCATCTCCGGAGAAGCTTTTGTAATCGAGATCGTTGTTCATGACCGCACCCACGAAGCCGACATCGAGCATTTCATTTTCCACCATGGAAGCAATATTCTCGGTATCGTTCAGCTCGTAGATAATATAGACATTGGGATGCTGCTGCTTGAATTCAGCGATCTTTTCGTACAGTATATGCGAGGTCGGTATATGGCTCGACCCGATACGGAGTATGCTCTCATCGTTGGAATCCACAAGCTTGAGATCACGCGTCAGGTTATCCATCATGCTGAGCATGTTCTTGGCAAATCTGTAGAAGAGCTCACCTTCCTTTGTCAGCTCTATGCGTTTGTGCTTTCTCCGCAGGAGAACTGAGTCCACCTCGCGCTCCAGGCGGTTTATCTGCTGCGTTACGGCTGGTTGTGTGAGGGCTTCAAGCTCCGCAGCTTTGGAAAAGCTCTTGAGGTCTGCAATGAGGAGAAACAGTCTTATCTGCTTCGTATTCATATGCCGGATCGCAACCGTTATAGGTGCTGAGAAAGACGCTCCACTGTATCACTAACATAATACAACAAAACGCCCCGTTACGCAATATGGAAAAAATGATGCTGGCAGGACTCTGTCAGTTAACCGGTGCGAAGCACCGATTCAATCTTCTCCTCGATTCCCTCACTGTGTATCTCGTGGATGCTGAACTGTGCATAGGGTTCGAGATAGTGGACAGGACCTTCCGCATTGATTCTCTTTTCGCCTCCACCGGTTATGTTGAGCGCGATGATGTCATCGCTCTTCACAGTTTTTCTCTCAATTGCCTGCATGAGTGCACCAAGAGCGACACCGCCTGCGGGATGAATATCGCTCTTCTCATGCTTCTCGAAGAGATCCATGGCCCTCTCCACCTCATCGTTGTCGACGGCATACATGGCTCCCGACGAGGCGGAGAGCACATCGAACACACCGCCCGTCAGCGAATAGGGTGGCTTGCGGTTGGAGAGGACCTTTGCCTTGATCTGATGAATCTCAGCCTTTGACTGCTTCTCGTCGAGCGGCGGAAGGTCCCGCTTCCCCTTACTCCATGCCTCGGTCATGGGATAGAAGGGTGCATTCTGAGCCAGATGCAGTTTCATAGTTACCCTATCGTAGGATCCATCCTCCTGAAGGCGGAGGCAGGACTCCCATGCAGCGATACCGCCTGTTCCCGACCCGACGGCTTGAAAGTAGTGATCGGGTATGCTCCCGATAGAGGTGGCAGCGTCGAGCACCGTTGTGGCCATGCCGTCCCGCCGCGCCACATTGGCCGCGCCTCCCTCTGGGAAGAAGCCCGGAATATTCGTCACCTTACCCGCAAGAGTAATGGCGTCAAAGTAATCGCTGTCATCGGAGGCGAAGAGGAGCTTCACACAGTCACGGTAGGGCTGGGGTGACCAGATTTCCTTTCTGCTCTCTTCCGGTATCACCAGTACAAGCGGAATATTATTCATAGAGCAAATATAGGCAAATGACCTGCCCGTATTTCCCGCTGAGGCGACCACAATCGTGCCGTTATGTTTTTCGGGGGCTCTTGCCAAAACCGATGGTGCTTCCAGTTCCTTGAAGGAAGCCGTACGCATCAGGGCATTCCTCTCGGGCCAGTAGCCGTTGAAGATGATGTAAAGGTTTTTCAATCCCAGGACACCGGCGAGGACCTCGCTCTTGAAGGTGACCGGCCTGCCTTCAACGTCGAGTATTCGTTCGACGGGCAGGAAATCGGCATATTTGAACATGCCGGGATTATCATCACGAGGAGTCAGTACCTTGTTTTTATATATAGACCGCAGCAGGGCAGGACCATGTGTATTGTCACACCGGAGTCTGAAACTGTCATCATCGTACTCCGCACCGCATTCAGTACACTTGAGAATATACTTTTTCATGAGCTCTATCTCCTTGAACAATAGTACATGTTTTGAGGAGGGTTGAGAACCGCTTTTCAGGTGTGGAATGATAAAATGTTTTTATAGGAAGGATAAACCCATAATAAAAACTTATAGTACCTGCACAGGGAGGGACGGCAGATGGCTGAGTTCCTGCCCAAAACCATGCATGATGGGGGAACTGGCTCAGTACCCTCCGGACACGACGAGCACCTGGCCCGTTGTGTAGGCCGCCTCTTCACCGGCAAAATAGGCAACCGCTTCGGCAATATCTTCAGGCTGGCCGAGGCGGCCGACAGGTATCCTGCCAATGGTTTCCTCCCTTTTGGCACCCGGAGCCGCCATTCGAAACATATCCGTATCGATCTTGCTCGGCGCAACCACGTTCACCGTAACGCCATGGCCCGCAACCTCCCGTGCAAGGGCCTTACTCAGGGCGATGACCCCTCCCTTGGATGCGGCATAGTGAACACCCGACGTACCGCCGTTAATTCCTGACGTGGATGATATATTGATTATTCTCCCCCAGTCCTGGTCGAGCATAGGCGGCAGAACAGCGCGACAGCACAGGAATGTTCCCTTGAGGTTCACTTCACATATTCGGTCCCACTTTTCCTCCCGCAATTCCCATGCAGAGCTGTACTCGTAATCGGTTATAGCCGCATTGTTCACCAGAATATCGATTGTCCCGAGCACACCGCTTGTTTCTTCAACCATGCGCACAACATCCTCGCTGTGGGAGATATCGGCCTGAACGAACAATGCCCGTGCACCGAGATCCTGAATCTGGGCCACCACCTCTTCACCCCTGCTCCTCAAACCAACAATGCCGATCGAAGCGCCGTCACGGGCAAGCCGCAGGGCAATGGCCTTTCCTATACCCCGGGTGCTGCCGGTCACGAGAGCAGTATGCCCGACCAAGCTTCTCATGGCGCATTGCCTCTCATTTTCATGTTGATCTGTGCCAGATACATGTAAACGCCTTTTTACTGTACCTGTCCGGGAAACTGTTTGATGTAGACATCACGCTGCGGGAAGGGGATCGTTATCTCTCTCCGTCTGAACTGCTCGGCAATGGCGTAGTGGAGCTCGCTCTTCACCTTCAGCTGCATGAAAGGGTCGGCCACCCACACCCTGAGCACGAAATTGAGTGACGAATCACCGAATGAGACAAACAGCACATCCGGCTCGGGATCATCGAGAACAATCTCCGTAACACGAGCCGCCTGGAGCAGAGCTTCACGAACCAGACGGGGATCAGTCCCATATGCCACACCAACATCCACGTGAAGACGCAGTTTCGGGTCACTGTGCGACATGTTCTCCACAGTGTGACTGACGAACTCTGTATTGGGAACAATGAGATGTTCGTTGTCAAGAGTTCTTATAATGGAGGAACGCAGTTTTACCTTCATCACTGTACCGATCATGGTCCCCACTTTGACCATGTCACCTTCCTTGATCTGTCGCTCAAACAGTATAGCGATTCCTGATACGAAATTCGCAGTGATGCTCTGCATGCCGAAACCGATTCCAACACCAAGCACACCTGCGAATACGGTGAGTGCTGACAGACGTATACCCATTCCCTGCATTGCTATGAGTATTCCAATGACGATAATTATGTATCCTATAAACTTGGAAAGTGAAAACTGCAGCCCCGGTTCGATCTTGAATCGGGGAAACACGGTTTTGTTGAAGTAGTTACGCGCCAGCTTCGCAATTTTGGTTGAAACGTAAACGACAACGGCCATAATAATGATGGTGAGAAGGCTCACATCGGTATCACCGATGGTGAACAGCTTGAACCTGAGCACCTCACCTGCGAAATCAATAAAATTGAACAGCTGTACACCCAGTATGCGCAGGGAAGTGAAAACAACGAGAATGATCAGAAGGAACCGAATGATAATCGTAATGGCCCTGGGGGTTTTTTTCCCTTTGCGCTTCCGTTTTTTTATAAAGCGAGTATAAAGCCTCATGATAAAGATGACTGCAAGGATGAGGGGAATCATGAGGAGGGCTTCGTACATCTGTATATCGTATGTACCCAATGAAATGATGTCAAAACCGAGGAATTGCCTGATAATCTGCATTGCTCTTTAACAGCACCTTTGACGTATTGTATCCTACACTAGTATCGGCAGGATTATACTGCAACGCACAGAGTGTGTCGAAAAAACAGAGGTCACTGAAGCATTTCGTTGATCTCGCGCTCCGCTTTACGAAGCTCCTCCAGGGGCTCCGCACCCAGCAGGAATATGCGCTCGAGCATCTCCCTGAGCTTCACGTTGATCTTGTAGTAATCGCTGTGCTGGGGAAGCGGCCGTGCATAGGAGAGAGCCTCCACCGTTACCCTGTAGTTCGGATTGTCGCGGTGAAAAGCCTTGAGTGTCAGCGAGCCCAATGCGGATTTTCGTACGGGAATGTACCCGATGGCTTCATGAAACCGTATCGTGTTTTCCTTGTTCACCATCCATTCGATGAACTCATGAACGGCCCTCTTCTTCTTCGACTTCGTCGCAAAGCTCAGAAGACCGGAACCGCCAATGGCAGTTTGGCGTGAGCCGTTTATTTCGGGCATGGGAGCGATTCCCAGTTCCCAGGGCAGGTTCTGTTCACCATAGGAGATCCCGGCACTGCTGAAAAAACCCATTGCCAGGTTCCCGGTGAGGAATGCCTGCCCGCCTTCCCAGTCAGTCCAATTCTGGGGCATGATGTGGTGCGTATAGACCAGATCACGGAGCATGGATACGGCCTGCACCATCTCATCGGAGGTAAGGTTGATGCGGGTATTATCCTCGTTGAAGAACTCGCCCCCATATGCCCAGAGCACGGGTGCCAGACCGTAGAAACCGTCAGTCCAGAACATCATTGCATATGAATCGGTTATGCCGTCGCCGTCCGTATCAGCGGTGAGTTTCTTCCCCATCTCGATCAGCTCGTTCCAGTTCGATGGCGGTCTCTCAGGGTCCAGGCCTGCCCTCTCGAAGGCGTTTTTATTGTAATAGAACATGGTGGCACTCACACAGAAGGGGACTCCGTATATCTGATTGTCCCTGGTCACGAGCTTCCACATGACTTCTGGTATATCCTCTTTCATCTGCTCATCCAGGTATTTGTCGATCGGTTCAACAAGATCATTTTCGATATAGGTCTCGAGATACTCGTACTGCGCCTGTGCAATATCGGGAAGCTGCCTCGTCACCGCCGCGGTCATCATCTTGACTTGAAGCTCCTCGTAGAGGCCCTGAAAAACGGCATCGACCTTGACTCCGGAGTGTGTCTCGTTGTACTCCTCAACCATGTCCTCGACCACATCCTTTATATGAAAGCCGAGGCTGTGCCAGAAGGTGATGTCGATCTTCTTGGCAAAAACCGATGTACTCACAAAGAGAAACAGAACCGCTATCAGTATTCTCTTCATCGATCAACCTCCCCTCGCTGCTGAGCTTCCCCCAACTTTTATCTGCTTGCGAAAACCCCACAGTGAACTAATATAGTAACATAATAGTTTATGGTAACACTGCAAAGATTGAATTTCCAGTCTAAGGGACAGGGGGGGGTATGAAAATTGTGCAGTTCAGTGC
>CBFDDP010000055.1:0-19223 GCA_965603595.1 uncultured bacterium | reverse complement strand
ATCAATCAATCGTCGAAAATTTCCTGCCTGCTGCTCGGACGATGCCGTAATAATACAATGATTAAATAAATGTATTGTTTTCACAGCTATTTCACCGTCTTCTAGGACGTTGTGACAATGGTATCACTTTTTACACATGTATTATTGTTTTTTATAAACAATTTTGAATTGTTAATCGGTAGCGTATAACAACGTCATCTATTTCATCATCGTCGATTACATTCAATATCCATATATTATCTGCATGAAAAAATACAATGATACCGCTGTTGCTGTCACCAATATTGGAAAGGATTTGGTTTTTAAGTATTGTTTGAAATCCCTAGAATATTTCTGTAGCAAGTATAATTGTGCATTAGAGATAATTGAGAACGTCAGGTATGGTATTCGAGGACAAGATGACTATAATTATCTCACATTTGAAAAGAATCAAATCTATGAATTGTTCGATACATACGACAGGATTCTACGAGTTGACACAGATATACTAATAACACCAACTTGTCCCAATGTATTCACTATTGTTCCTCAAGACAAAATTGGTGTTGTTTATGAAGATATAGGTTCGCGAAAAGCGCATAGAAGGAAACAGATACTGAATGTGCAAAATGCATTGGGTGATATCAAATGGAGAACTGGTTATTTTAATAGTGGGGTCGTTCTTGTTTCAAAAGAGCACAAGGAATTGTTTAAGATTACAGATAAGGATATTCATATAATTATAAATAAACTATCAGGGGCCAAAGAGCAAAACCTTTTGAATTATAGAGTAAAAAAATTCGACTATGAAATTCATGAATTGGATTTTCGATTTAATCATACAAGAATTTTTTCTGAATCATGGAATGGAAGCCAGGACAGATTGGATTCATACATTATCCATTACGCTGGACATCAAAAGTCAAAACAGAGGATGATACGGAAGGATTATAAAAAACTGTTTCATAAGTATTAAGTTTCCAATTCTTACGCCTTATTTAACAGTGGTGTAGATATTTAAAATATTTTTCGCCCAATTGTTACGGTTAAATTTTTGAACAGTATGCCAACCATTTACCGTTATCTTTTCTCTTACATCCTCGTGTGACAGATAATAGGATATCTTTTCCTTCAACTCCTTTTCAGATGAAAAAATATCCAAATCCTTCCCTATAGTGAAATCGTCCTCCAGGTGAGGCCAAGGTTCAGTTAACAGGAAGCCTTTCGCAGCTAAGACTTTATAGACTCTGTCACTACACCCAGAATTATTTCGAACGAAATTGAGATTAATATACGATTCTGAAACAGCTTTAGCATGCTCCTCACGAAATACATTCTGAAAAAGCTTTAAATTTATAGCTTCTTGATACTTTCTCCGTTTTTTATCCAGATTTCCAATAAAGGAAACATCATATTTCTTTCTTACAGTGAATGGCTTATCAACTTCAGGATCGAAACCTTCATGTACAAAATATACATTTCTGCTATATTTCTTCGCTTTCTTGTAGGGACGCCATAGAGCACAGGCCGTTGCGTGGCAATGCCAGATCTTTGCTATGAGGTGAACATTCCAACTCTTATTCACAGGATCCATATACCAGAGTAACATTTTTGTTCTATCCTTGAACTTCTTGACAATATGTATCTTGATTTCATTACATTTTGAGAATAAAACAAATTGTGGCTTTTCCAAAGCAATGAGTTTTCCCAGTTCTTCCTCTGCCTCTCTTTTACCAATTTCTTTTCTTACTTCTCTATAGGGGAACCTAATTACCTCACAACCTTGATTTTCCAAACATTGCGCTTGAGAATAATTAGTGGATCTCGGGGTGAAAACACCTACAAAAACACATTTCATTTGATCATATCCATTTTCATTTCATTTACCCATCGCTTACTTTTTGCAGTTACGGTATCATCATACATAAGATTTCGTCAAGAAAATTGGGACACGTTTTACTTCTTAAGGAAAATGTTTCCGAGGATAATCAAAGAGGTGCACGAAACTAAAATATTTCTTTTCTTTTTTTTCGTATCTCTATTTTTTACTATTGATACTAAACTTCATAATGCCATGAGAAAGAAAGGCAAATCGTGAGATACAGTGTTACACTAATGTTATGAAATCAATTCTTAGCAATAGCAAGGTATACCTTTATATGGGTATATTTTTCATAAAGGGATAATTCTTATATGCTCCATAGACTACACGCAAAAACAATTGCCACAAGAGGAACTATACTAAATACCAACACAAAGACAGTACTTCATGAAAAAATTGTGAAAACAATACAGAGAAAGGGTACGTGCATTCTAATTATTACCGGAAGCCCAGGAATAGGGAAAACATCGACCGCAAAGGAGATAATTCGTAATGGATTCATGTCAATTGAAAAAGAACAGATTTATGTGGTCGATGATTTGACGGGAGAAAACGGTGAAAGATATACCAAAAAGACTATACGCGAACTCAATCCCTCACCGCTTTGCAAACTATTCATCTTAATTGATTATCGCGCTGCCCGGTATTTAAAGAAGGCAGATATTGGACTTTATTTACTATTACATGAAGGAGAAAGATTATCCAACCTGAAGAATCGCTCTCCAAGAAGTTACAAGCGATATCACAAGCGGATCTACCGGTATCCTCCCATTCCATTCTCCTATGACTGTAATGATGTTTTCATCTGTAGAGAGAACTTGCTTAACATTGTGAACGATTACTCATAGATACTATGCACCTTTTGTGAACTCACTATCTACATTGTCTTCTATATCTTTACTGAATTCTCCGTGGGCAAATCACTGTCTCAACTGGAACTGTGATCGGGGGGACCGAAAAACGAACCATCAATTTGAGGTGCCATTTTGTCGAATGGAAGATCGATGTAGGTATCATTGAGGTAGGCGTCGTACTCTTCGTTTGGAATTTTCAATTCCAGATATCCAGCATATGTTTCCCCTCTATTCTTTGCACTATAGGACGTATCTTCAACCGACATGCCGTAGGGGGATAATTTCTTCTTTCGCCTGTACTTCATCCATTTAAATCTCATTTTACTGAGTATGGCCTTTCCCAGGTGGATTACATACCTATCAACAAAATAGTCAAAATTGCACGTTTTAAAATCGTGTTCGAACAGTGATTTAAGATACGTTGCATGTGCCCAACCCGCATTGCAAAAGGGGTCCAGGTTATGTGAGTGCCACGAATCCATTTTTGAGAGCATGCACACTGCATTCGTAAAACCATAATCCTGTGGTCTCTTTCGAACATACTCCGAATTCAGTCCAGGGTTTTTGCGCTCCTGCGTACCGATTACCTTTACACCAGTTACCCCGCCCACTACCTGCCCGACTGACATGATCCGGGGATCCAGCTCAAAGCACGGGAGCGAGTTTTTAATAATATCTCCCCTCAATACGATGCAATCCGGATCTATGGTAAAAACATAATCGGAAGTTACATGCTTCAAACCAATATTGAGTGATCCTCCGTGGCCTTTACTCTTCAAAAATGATATTGGAATACCCGAATAATAGGATGGGAGAGGAATACCATTTCGTACAAGGGTTATGAAACTATTTTGCTGAAGATACTGTGTATACTTTTTCAGTAGTTTATCAGAGGAATGATCATCCACAACAATGATGTTTCCAATATCTTCATCCGGAATAGTATGCCGTATGGATTCATACAACTGCCTGAAATGAACGTAACCATCTCGAACAGGAACTAGGATATCAACAGACATGGAGAAACAATACCCGCAACTCAACAGGCAGTCAAATAAATAAATGAAGGCTGATTCTTATGCTGGTCATATGCAAACTTAGAGATATTTTTTAAACTTCCTGATAGACCAATCATTGTTTTTATCTCTCTTGTTTATCTTCCAGAGATTATGAGTGTGCCGATAACCCATGGGAATTATCTTCTCCTTCATTGGTACGACAAATCGGTGAACTCTATTTTTTGCAAGCTGTCCGTTGAACCAGATATCATCGGTTAAAAACATGGGTGTGTCCAAATCCAGGCTGAAAACTTCCTCGGTAAAGAATTTCACCTTGTACAAACACCCCCAGCTCGCGGTAATCAGATCAACCTTTTTCGGCTCGTCACGCTTATGGCCGAAGTACAGTTTTGCCAGATCATAGAAGTACAGCTTTAACGGCCCTATACCAAAGAATTTTCTTCCTCGATACCCGAGACTTGCATCTTTCAATATGTTTGAATACTCTATCAGTCCGCCAAACCACTCTCTTGGATACTCAATATCATCATCCGCTGTCACAATTATGGTTTCTTTATCATGCCAGTATTTTCGCAAGGCAGGTATCAGTTTCGTTGCAGGCCCAACATCTTCAACAAATTCTGTTCTTATCAGATCTTGTTTTAAAAATCCAGGAATCTCGTCAATTTTTTTATTATCTCTTCTCGTATTTTTTGGAAGCCACACACACACTTCATCAGGTGTTTCACTTTGATTGAGCAGGCTGCTGATAGTGCCTCCAATATGCTCCAAACGCGAGGGGAGTACGGTTAGGGAGATGATTCTTTTCACTGTATCAGTCATCGCATGCTTTCTGATTTCAAATCATGTAGTGTATCTAATATACAATGATTAATTGAAATCTCACAATCGCATCTTCAATTTTTTTCGAGCGGAGAAATTTATTCTTGCTGGCGATCATGTATATTTTGAATATATTACACGAGGGTAAACTCCCGATCACTTTTCCAATAGGTCCTGGGGATGTCAGAGCGAAGAGAATGGCCACTGGTGAGTGTATGCATCACTAACTACAACAGACTGAATTTGTTGAAGGAAACACTGGAATCCTTTCGGCAGTGCTGTACCTATCCCAATCTGGAATATGTCATTGTTGATAATGGATCAGAACCGGATGTTGTTGCATATATAAACTCTCTCGACTTAATGGATAATAAAATATTAAACAGGGAAAATATGGGTCACGCTCATGCCATGAACCAGGCCCGCAAAGTAGCAAAAGGTGAGTATTACTTCAACCTGGAGAATGACTGGTATTTCTTTTACAGGTCTAACTGGCTTGAACGGGGTGTGCTCATGTTTGAGAATGACCGCAAAGGTGAAAAGGTCGAAAAGCACCCTGTAAACCTGCCCCTTGGTATTGTGAAGTACAAATTGGGAGCAGGGATTAAAAACTATTCAAACAATCCTGCGCTTCTGTCGAAGCAGGCTTATCTGGATGTGGGAGAATTCCCCCAATACGGCAGAGAATATAAGTACGTATCAGAAACCTTCCATAAGTTTGAAAGATCCTATATAGCACGGTTCAAGGAGAAATATGCATCGGCGCTCTCAGAAACTCCCTGTGTTATCCATTTGGGGAATTTTACAACCAATCCAATGTACGGTAACAAGGGGAGAAGAAGCTATAAAGAATTGGACCATATGCTGAGCAATAAATGGAAGGATGGCAAATGGTGGTTCACCTGGAATTACTACAAATGGACTATGAAACTTAAAATACGGGGGGCCATAAAGAAGAACGAAAAATTCGAAGTATCCCGGAAGAGGTACAGAGAAAGATTACCTATGGAACCCAACACGAATGATCAACAAAAAACCGGATAAAAGTTACTACCCTGATTTACTCACGATATCGCGATACTGACGAACCGTGTGTTCAAGCTTCTCTCTTCCCTGCTCGAGCAGCTCACCCTGTTTTATGTTGTTGGTCTTCTTGAATTTTTTCCTCATACGATATATATGACCCTTTGCACTTGCAAGATAGAGCCGTGCCGGGAGAAAACCGTAATTCTTCCGGTAGAAATAGTAGTTCGTTGCATAAAAAAAAGGTCTTATAAATCGTTCACCCTTCTTCCTCCCCTGTGCCCGATGATGTATTACCCGAGCTTTTGGATTAAAGACGAATATCAGACCTTTCCGTTTTGCTCTTATCGCAAAATCGAGATCCTCATTGTAGAAAAAATAGAACTCATCAAAAAATCCGACCTTTTTGAATACTTCTGTACGATAGAGACAGGCTGTCGTACCGGGGAAGTGCACCAATCGTATTTCGGTATCATGTACTTCGGACAACCCGAATATCTTGAGCTTAAACTTTTGAGGCGAGCCATCTGGATGTACGAGAAGCGATGGAATACCGCTTGCCTTGGGATAGTGGTTCAATGTATCAATCATCACACCGATTGTTTCCGGGAAGAGTTCCACATCGTCGTTCATAAGCAGCGTAAAAGTCGAGCTCATACCCTCCCTGATACCCATATTCAACGCCCTTGACAGCCCGAAATTCTCCCTGTTCCGGATATATTTCACCTGTGGATATTTATGGCCTATGAGCGTGTCGGTTCCATCGGAAGAGTTATTGTCGATGACCACCACCTGGCCCTTGAGCCGGGTATTTTCAAGAGAACGTATAACCGAAGAGATGCATATGTCGAGCAGGTCCTTGTTGTTGTAGGTCACAATGACCGCGTTGAGAGACTCTTCCACCTGTTAATTACCTTTTCCCATCCTGGCTGTTACGAAGCCCCATGCAATAAGCGGTAAATCGCTTCCTTTGCTCTGAGTGCAGCCCTGCCGTCAGGTTTGTAGAATGTTTTTTGTAAATGGCTGATGATCTGATGTTGATACTCATCCGGTTTCTGGAGCACTTCGCTCACCACCTCCCAGACCTTGTCCGGTTCACCGACGACCCTCCCGCAATCCCACAGCTTCGTCTTTTTCTTATTCCAGAGCCATCTTGGTTTGGTACTGAGAAAGATGAGGGGTCTTCTGAAGGCGAGGTACTCTCTCGTTACAGAGGAAATGTCGCCGAGCAGCAGATCTGATGCTGCCATCACAGGGACAATATCGGGGACTTTATCAAGAAAAAGCGTTCTATTACGGGACTCCAACACTGTTCTGAATCGATCCACTTCGTCAGCCCTGTATCGTGTGAGATTCGGGTGAAGTTTCACGATGAAATTCATGTCATCGGGTTTGTTCTCCACAAGAACCTCCCGAAACTTCTTCCACGATGAGTTTAACTCCTTGTCAGTCCACGTGGGAGCATACAAAACCGTTTTATAGCCGGGGTCAAGCCCAAGTCGCCGCAGCTCCTCATCCCGTTGAAGCTCATTTCTGAAAATTCTGTCAAGTTTCGGATACCCTATGAGTATGCCCGTCCCCTTTTTCAGCAGCCCCTTTTTTTTATACCGCTCATATGCATCATTCCCTGAGATGAAAAACAGGTCGTAATCTGCAACAAACCTCATGTAGTCGTACTTCTTGTCCGATGTCCCGTGAAAGACCTGCACATGCTTAACATCAGGTAATTTTTTAAAAAATTTATAACTGAAATCAGAATGCACGATCACCCTAATCCCTGCGGCTGCCAGCTTCTCCCCTATTTCGTCAACTGTCCCGCATAGCTGTACACCGAGAGAGGGATGCTCCCTTCTGATGATTTGAAAGGTGAGCTCAGACTCCGTATAAATAGTCCCCCCTGCTTCATAGGCGATATACACGATACTCGGGATCTGATGGATCGAAGCATCGAGGTAGTATGCTATTCCGCTGTTACTTTTGCGCCTTGCGCGACCAACGGGAGTGCCTTTGGTACGAAAATCTTTAATAGGGTGCAGCGCGAGTTTATTTTTTATGTTTGGTTGCGGCTTAAAGCCGCGCTGTGCTATCTTACGCTGTACTGCATCTGAAGAAACTCCGTATCTCATCATTTCAGAATAAATCTTATTCTTTGCCTTTTCCAGGTCCTCGGGATAATCAATCTCTATGCTGGGTATGTGGGACACATCGAGCGGATAGAAGGTATCCTCTATGAGCACATCTTCCACTGCCTTCTCGAAAAAGAGGTTCTTTTGGCCTTTTTCACTGTAATGTTTCAGGCGATCGATGAAAAACCCAGTAATGCCCTGGCCGAACTTGGCTACCCCGATGAACTCACCCTCAGCTTCCTCATTTGAAATATACTTACCAAGCTTGATAATGCGATTTTCAGTATTGGTGGCGAACTTCACCTCCTCTTCACCGCAGGAAACGTAATCGACGGCGAGCACATTACCCCCCTCATGCCGGACAAGGCCGTTAACTATATCAGCATGCATCAGCACATCGGCGTTGAAATATATGAAATCATGTCCGCGAAACGCATCCCGGGCGAGATACAGTGAATAGATGGTATTGGTGGTGTCATAATCGGGATTTTCAATATAGGTAATACTGCTGATATTCCTGTATGAAGTGCCCACATGTTCCTGAATCATATGTTTGAGATACCCAACAACAATAACGACCTCCTTAATACCTGCGGCATCAACGGCATCGAGCTGATATTCGAGTATTGGTTTTTCCCCTATTTGAATCAAACATTTGGGAATATCATCGGTCAGTGGCCTGAGACGCTTCGATGCGCCGGCAGCCAGAATTATCGCTTTCATCAATCCTTCTCAATGGTTATACACAAAAAGTGTTGAACAGTATTTTATACCTTAGTATGCGGTTCCATTTAAGTTTCATGTGGATGTTATACGAAAATATACTATTATAGATAATAGGATGCCGTTAAGGTAATATATATGCATTGTAAGTACAAAGGTATTGTAAAGCCATGAACATTGTCATTGTTGGTGCGGGCAGCTTCGGCACCGCTCTCGGAAACGTACTCATAAAAAAAGATGACCTGAGTGTATTGCTGCTCGCACGGAACAAAGAGACCGAGCATGCAATCAACAAAAAACATTTCAATGATCGGTATTTTCCCAATTTCAGACTCGACAATCGATTGCGTGTTTCAACCGACAAATCCGTTCTCCAGAAAGCCAATACTGTTTTTCTTGCCCTGCCCTCAACATCTGTCATCGAGTATGTACAGCAAAACAAGAAGTATATGGATAATGAAGCAGTGATGGTCGTGCTCTCCAAAGGATTCGGAAAAAACAACAAGACCATTGTGGATAGCCTGCGAGAGATTGTATCCAACCCGATCTGCTCACTGAAAGGGCCCACCTTTGCAGCAGATCTCATCCACAACAATCCCTCGGCATTCACCGCTGCCTCTGCTGAGGAGTCGGTAATCGACAGTATGCGCCGTATTTTCAAGGGCACAGCCATGTATCTGGACTACTCCAACGACATCGTTGGTGTAGAGATAGCAAGCGCCCTGAAAAACATCTATGCGATTCTGCTTGGCATTATCGACGCCCATTTCAACTCGGCAAACGTACGTTTCCTGATCCTGACAAAGGCCTTTCATGAGATGAAGAACATTGTGCTACTATTTGGAGGATCAGAAGAAACGCTCTACAAGTATTGCGGATTCGGCGATTTCAACCTCACCGCCCTGAACGATCTGAGCCGAAACAGGACCCTGGGTCTTCTTATCGGCAAGGGATTTTTGAACAATGATACGTCAAACAGTATCATCCTCGAAGGAATACGGACCATCAATATTGTATTCAATTCCAGGTACATTCAGAACACTACTGAAAGTGCATTCCCTATGCTCGGTGCATTATACAGGCTATTTAATTCCGATTATAGCATTCATGCATTCATCAGCGATGTGTTCGACAGCATTAAAGGTTCATAAGAGGAATACTGGCGATAGCATTTCAGAAAGAGAGCACACCTATTACAGATCTTTTTCGCCGAACACCTCGGCAGAGAAGATATAGATCTCGGTATCAGGCTGCTTCCAGCAGTCGCCCATCATGTTGGCCTTGTAGCAGGTGTGCTCGAGGAAGGTGTCACGGTCCCACCCCTGCTCGGTTGCTACCTGGGGAAGGAGCAGACCCTGATGAAACCCGCGTTTCATGATAATACCGTGCTTCCCCACCTCAATCTCATTCACGTCTTTGATGCGCTTGAGGGGTGACATCACCGATATCTCAATATCTATCTCTTCCAACTCATCGCGGCCAAGCGGGGGAAAACGAGGGTCATCGAAAGCCGCAGCGAGGGCCATTTCACGAATACTCTTGTAGAGAGGTTTCATGGCCTCCACGAGGCCTATACACCCCCTGAGTGCTCCACCTTTATGCAGGGTCACGAATGCACCACAGGGTTCCTTCAACGTATCGCTGGCTGGTTGGTAGTTTTCAGTAACTCTGTGTTGAAGCTTTCCCTGTATGGTATCACGCGCAAGCTTGAGGAGCGATGTTTTCTCTTCTGTGCTCAGCATGTCAGCTGCTCCATTTTCTTCCAAGATGTGCATGTACAAAACGTTGGAATTCCGCTATGTACATGAGTAAAATGTCGAGCCTACCGGATGAACAATCAGTACAGGGCAGCTGATAGATACCCGACTACTTTTCTCCGATCACCCGATACTTCGCCGGAATCGGTGTACTCTAAAATCGCGGATTTTCCAAAGCCCTGTTCACGAGCGAAATACATACTGGTGAGAATTCCGCCAAAACCGCATGCTTCTGCTCTGCCGTCCTGTATATCGGAGTAAAGCGAATCCGGATCCATGTTGCGTATATGCTCGATCAGTACACTGTCGAGGGCCTCAGCATCCACATGGGAATGATAGTGGGACAGGTCAGAGCTGGCAACGACTATTGCATTCCGTCCGGTTTTCTCAACGACCGTCAGCAGTGCGTCCTTGAGAGCGAGCGCATTCTGTTTGTTCTGATCGCCAAAGAGCACGGGCACTATCCTGGCCTCTGGCAGCACCACCTGTATAAAGGGAACCTGCACTTCGATTGCGTGTTCACCCAGATCAGCATCCTCATGGAGCTTGAAGAAGCTCCCCTGTGAGATGAGTTTCTGAGTGAATTCCTGATCCACTTCAACCTTTCCCAGGGGTGTCTGATAGGCATCATCCCGGCTGACTGAAATCCCCTCAAAACTTGTCTGATGAGCAGGGCCGACAATGACAACCGTATTAATATCAAAGTTCTGCAGTATCGCGTAAGAATGGGCCTGTACTGACCCGGAGAATATATAACCCGCATGGGGTGCGATAACTGCACACGGTTGAACAGAGGAAAAATCATCAATCCCTGTCTGATCACCAATCTTACCCTTGAGCTCGCCTTGATCGATCTTTCCAATGTATATGTCAATCTCCTTTTGCAGCTCCTCTCCATGGTCAGGATAGAAGAGGCCGCTCACCACGGGATGCCGAAGTTTGTACTCTTTTTTCATGCAAAACCTCGCTGTTGGTTCCAACTATTTCAAATTGTAGTATATAGGGATAGCCATTACAATTCTTTTATACTGCAGAGCCTAGAGTGGATTTCCCACGTCCACGAAGTGGACCTTCACATCATACTTTTTTTCGATTCGCTTACCGAGTTCGATAATGCCGAGCCTTTCGGTGTTGTAATGCCCGGCATAGATGTAGTTGATTCCCGCTTCCTCTGCAATGTATCTGGTACTCTCCTTTGCATCCCCCGTAAGATAGGCATCCACGTCCATGGTGATCACCTGCTCGAGCTCGTTTCTTCCCCCTCCGCTGATGACGAAGAGTGATTCGATCTGGTCCTTCCCGAAATGAAAGTACTGTGCCTCCGTCTCAAGAACCCTGTTCACTTTTTCGGCCAACTCAGTAAAGGACACGGGATTTTTAAATATGCCTGTCAGTCCTATGGCTCTTTCTCCTTCCGGAGTGTTCCGCATCTCTGCGCCGAGCCCATCGAGAATCAGGCGGTTGTGGCCGATCTCAGGATGAAAATCGAGGGGCAGGTGATAGTTGAAGAGATTGATATCATGCTCGAGCAGGAGCTTGAACCGTTTTCTCCTGTAGCCCCTGATGGTCGGCTCATCGTTTTTCCAGAACAGTCCGTGATGCACGATAATGGCAGCTGCCCGTTCTTTCACCGCAGCTTCGATAACCTCTAGGTTGATGCTCACTGCCGCAATAATGGTATCGATCTCGTCTGTCCCCTCAATCTGCAGGCCATTGGGAATGAAGTCAGAAATAAGGTCAACCTGAAGATAGTCGTTCAGCCAACTTTCGAGCTCTCTCCTTGAAACCACACCGCTACCTCCTCTTGAAGAGTTTGTCGAAATACTCCCTCGAATAACGCACCATGGTAGGCCTCCCGTGGGGACACACAAAGGGGACCTCAGCGGCCAGCAGATCATTCATCAGTGCCAGTGCCTCTTCGCGTGACAAGGCATCGCCCTCTTTCACCGCACTCCTGCATGCGGCAAGCTTCATAAACCCATCCCGTATTTCATGTGCTGAAAGGCCCAGGTTCCCAGCGTACAGCTCTTCAAGAAACTTGGAAACCGACGCCTTCTCCCGTTTATCGGTAATGAAAGCCGGGAGTGTCAGTATGTTGAAGCTCTCATCACCGAATGGCTCGATCTCGATCCCAGCCTCCCGAAAAGTTTCAATTGCATCGACCAGATCACCGTATTTGTCTGCAGGTGGGGTAAAATTGATGGGTACAAGTAATGATTTCACGGCTCCACCGCTCTCATACATCCTGCTGAACTGTTCATAGTATACCCGCTCATGGGCTGCGTGCTGATCGATGAGCACCACATCCCTGCCGGATTCGAAAATGAGAAATGTATTAAAGATACTTCCCCGGTACTGGAGCCCTCCCTCACGAATATCAAAAGGCCTGTCTCGAGAATCGGACGGCTCTGCCTCACTGAAAGGAAGTGAGTCCAGTCGGTCCTCAGCTCCCCGACCATACAGCCCGGTCATCTGAGCTCCCTGTGCCGAATCCTCCCGAAGAAGGGTTCCCCCCGATGCGGTGGTATCAGGTTCGGGCTTCCCGAACCCTTCAGGAGAATACCCATGGCCTGCTGTTTCAGAAACCGGAGGGGGGCTATAGCCCATTTCTCTGCCTGAACCGTCCGGACTTGCGGATATGTCGTAGTATCCTATTTGCAGAGCCTTTTCCACGGCATGATACACAGCCGAGTACAGCCGATCTGCCGGTTTGATCTTCACCTCCTTTTTCGCCGGGTGCACGTTGATGTCCAGGAGCTCCGGATCGATACGGATAAACAGAAAGGCGTACACGTATCGTCCAGCCTGAACAATGCCGCGGCAGGGACTGTTGAGCGCAAAGAGGAGGGACCGATCCGTCACCGGGCGGCTGTTAATGAAGAGATACTGACCGCTCCTGTTTGAAAGGGACAGCCTGCTGTTCGATACATACCCGTGTATGGTTACCAGGTCATCTTCGTGGCGGGTCTCGATAAGATTCTCACCGAAGCGGTCCCCAAAGAGGTCCATGAGTCTGCCCACGTGATCGCCCCGGGGCTCGAGGCTGAATACCACTCGATCATCATTCTTATAGGTGAAGCCACATTGGTGAAAGCTGACCGCCTTTTTCACGACCTCATCCTTCACCCTGGCCGCTTCAGCACGGTTGCTCTTGAGAAACTTTTTTCGAGCAGGGAGGTTATGAAAGAGGTTTCGGACAGTAGCCGATGTGCCCTGGTTCGAGGCCGCAGGCTCCGTTGCCGCTTCTCCCCCAGAAACACAGTGGAGCCTGACACCATGCTCATCCCCCTCACCCTTCGTAACCATGCTGAAATCGCTTACCGCACAAATACTCGCAAGCGCCTCACCCCTGAATCCCATGCTGGTAATAGTGCTCAGGTCATCGATACGACGTATCTTGCTCGTCGTGTGCTTCAGCACCGAAAGCTTCGCATCCTGCTCCGGCATGCCCGTGCCATTGTCTATGACCTGGATGAAGTCCCTGCCGCCGTTTGTGATGGTGACCCGGACCTGCGTACTCCCGGCATCGATAGCATTGTCGATGAGCTCACGCACCACAGAAAAAGGCCCCTCGATTACCTCGCCGGCGGCGATCTTCATCGATACTTCTTGGGGAAGGGTTATGATTCGACCCACCTGACCACCCCTGAAAACTTGATGTTTTTACATGGGACAAAGCACCTGTACTGATACATAATAACGGTCAGGTGTGAAAAAAGAAACCCCTCAGGAATGCACTTCCTGCACCCTGAGGGGTCTTTGCGTACGTCATAACTACTAACAATTTTGGATCACCCGGATCACTTTCGAGATGTGTACAAATGGCTGCAAGATGCTGATTTTGATCAGCCCTTATAGTCCCTGATGAATGCACCAATCGAGCGGTCGTAGGTTCTCTCTGCGGAATTGGAGAAATAACAAGCGGGAAGCTCCCCCATCTTGCGGTGATAGTGCAAGCACTCGCAGCAGGTGCCCTTGCGAGGACAGCCGCTGTAGGTACAGTTGCACATGGCCATGTTCTTCTTGTAGTTCTCACAGTCCATCAACAGATCTCCTCGAAATAATCCCGCGATATGGGTATATAATCTATCTTATTTTACACGGCATGGCAAGTTTCAGTGTATGAGACGTGAACCTTTCCCGATCGAACTCATCTGATGAGGATTACCATATCTCATCTACAAATGCACAGCGTTCCAAACTACTTTCCTTTGCTGTATATTACTGTTACTATAAAATCTCTTTGACAGGAGATAGTTATATTTTGATCTTTCAAGAGTTTTAACTGCAGCAAAACTTAAACTTTATTGTTTCTCACAGGCTGTTAACAGATGTTGACATAAATCTTATGAAGGAGTGGCACAATGAAGAAGCTTATCGTGTTGCTTGTAGTCCTGGCTTTACTGTTTGTGGGCGTATCAGCGTTTGCTGGCACCGACAGAGGCAAGGCCGGCGACGGTGATGGTAAGATTACGGTTGCAACCATCACCTACACCACTGAAATAGAGTGGTTCTACATTCTGGAACAGAATTATAAGGCTGTTGCAGATGAGCTGGACATGGAACTGATTCAAGTTGACCCGGATGCCAACCCACAAACGCAGGTTGACATGATCGAGCAGATGACGCAGCGGGGCGTTGACGCGATCCTGATCTCTCCGGTCGATCCGCAGGTCATCAAGGCTGCGGTTGAGGAAGCCATGGACAAAGGCATTTTCGTTCTCATTCAGGGGCAGGAAAGAGCAACGGTTCCCTGGTCTACGGCAAACTTCGGGTACGATGAAAAGCAGATGGGAACCCTGACCGGTGAGATTGCAGCGGCTGCTGTGAAGGAGAAGTATCCGAATGCAAAATCCATAAAACTGGCAGTACTGGGAGACCCCGGCTGGGCTTCATCGGATATCCGAATGGGCGGAGCGAAGGAAGCCTTCATGAAGGGCCTTTCAGGCGTAGACGTTGAAGTTGTGGTCGATTACGTGATGGGCTCGACCATTGAGACGGCCACCAACGTTATCGAGAGTGCGCTGCAGCAGCATCCCGACCTGAGATGTGTTGTTGGCATCAACGATGACGCTGCCATCGGCGCAGTGGGTGCCATGCAGTCACAGGGCATTGATATTCTCAAAGAAGCCTGTATTGCAGGTGCCGGTAACAACAAAGGAACCTGGCCCTACATTGACAGGGGCGAAGTCCTCGGAAGTGTTGACCTCAACCACAGGGGAACAGCCGAAGTTGCTCTGAATGCGGTGGTGAAACTGGTCAACGGTGAAGAGGTACCCGAGATGATGTACATCGACATGATCAAGGTAACCCCGGATAACCTTGGCAACTGGTATCAGGGTGAATAATCAAACTGTTTGATACCAATCACATCAGATTGTAAATTAGAAGGGTTGCAGCGTGCGTATCCCCAAACGAAACCTGCAACCCTTCTTTATGTAGTTGTACCCGTTGATTTGCACGTGAGCGTATGAAAAACGAAAACCTCATAGAGTTCAGAAATATTGTCAAGGCCTTCCCGGGCGTTGTTGCACTTAACAACGTCAGCTTTGAGATTAAAACAGGTGAGGTGCATGCGCTCGTGGGAGAAAACGGTGCGGGCAAGTCCACGCTCATCAAGATACTCTCAGGCGTGGAACAGAAGGATGAGGGTCAGATACTCGTCGACGGAGAAGAGCCCCACATCAGGACTCCAAACGATGCCTTCGACCTCGGAATCACCAGTATATATCAGGAACTCCCCCTCGCCCCTTCGCTGAGTATTGCGGACAATATCTTCCTGGGCCAGGAGGTAAAACAATTCGGCTTCCTGAACAAAACCGAGCAGAACAGGACTGCGGCGGATTTCTTCAAGGAATTCGACATAGAGGTGAACCCGAAAACCCCTGTTGAAAAACTCAGCGTCAGCATGCAGCAGATCACGGCAATTGTCAAATCCATGATGAAGGAGGCAAAACTCTTCATCATGGATGAACCCACTGCGACCCTCGGAGAGCATGAGGTCGAAAGGCTCTTCAACTTCATCGCGAAAATCAAGAAAAAGAACATAAGCGTGCTCTACATCTCCCACCGTATAGACGAAATATTCGGTATCGCCGACAGGGTTACCGTCCTGAAGGACGGTAACTACATGGGAACCAGGGAAGTCTCGAGCATAACAAAGAACGAACTCATCACCAGGATGAGCGGAAAGAACATCCACGATGCATCGCTGGTGTATGATCCAAACAGGCTTGTACAGGAAGAGAACGTGCTGGAGGTACGAAACCTCAGCTACAAAAACCTGTTGAAGGGTATCAATTTTTCTGTGAAAAAGGGTGAAATATTCGGGCTTACAGGACTGGTGGGTGCCGGGAAAACCGAACTTCTGAAATGCATTTACGGGCTCTACGACTTTGACGACGGCGAGATCATTCTGCAAAACAGGCGAATTGCAAGCGGAAAAAACAGCGGCCAAAAAACCGCTTCCGATGCAGATGGTTTCGGCTTTGTTCCCGAAGACAGAAAAAGAGAAGGACTGTTTCTCAACCTGAATATCATTCAAAATATTTCGATCTCGAGCCTGCCGTTCCTCACCAGGCTCTCGTGGGTAAACAGGAAAAAGGAAATCGGCCTGGTCGAGAGGAACATACAGGACCTTGATATAAAGGCGAGCAGTATCAGCCAGCAGGTGCAATTTTTAAGCGGCGGCAATCAGCAGAAAGTGATCCTCTCGAGATGGTTGAGCTCCCGGAAGCTCATACTCCTGATGGACGAACCGACCAGGGGTGTGGACGTTCTGGCAAAAACAGAAATATACAAGCTGATGAACCAGTTGTCGAAAGAAGGCATGTCCATCATATTCAGCACCTCCGACGTATCGGAAGTGATCAGCATTTCAGACCGTGTGGCCACTATGCGCAATGGTAAAATCATCGACATTTTCGAGAGAGGGGACCTTGACAAGGAGAAGGTGCTCCACGATATCCTGTTTGATTGAAAGGAAAGACGGTGAAAGATACACAGGCAGTTTCAAAACAGCAGGAAAAGCTCACTTTTAAAAGCGGTGTCAAGAGGGTCTTTTCAATCGAGAGTATCGGTATCTACGTCTTTCTCCTTGCACTCATAGCCTTCTTCTCTCTCATGACCGGCGCCTTTCTCACCTTCGGGAATGCAATCGTGATACTGAGGCAGATTGCCATTATCGGCATATGCGCCTTCGGCGAGACCTTTGTGGTCATTGCAGGCGGCATTGACCTCTCCGTCGGTTCAACAGTTGCACTTTCCGGGGTCATCGCGGCATCACTTGCCAAGTTTCTCAATGTGCCGGTACCCCTCTCATTCATGGTCGGGATCATCGCAGGCGCCCTCTGCGGGCTTCTCAACGGCACACTGGCAACAAAGGCGAAGATACCGCCTATCATCGTAACGCTGGGTACACTCACCATAATCAGGGGCCTTGCGTTCATCATTGTGGGCGGTCACACTATTTTTGGTATGCCTCTTACCTACCGTGTGCTCGGGCGAAGCTATATCGGCTTCATCCCCATTCCCGTTCTCATCATGATC
This sequence comes from uncultured bacterium, assembly GCA_965603595.1. Lineage (GTDB taxonomy): Bacteria > Spirochaetota > B62-G9 > B62-G9 > DRHN01 > JAGLSF01. Next base: position 1,490 of record CBFDDP010000055.1, on the reverse strand, counting down.
GTGATATTTGCCATATTCTTCATCATACTGAACAAGTTGAGTTTCGGGCGATATATCTACGCCATAGGCAGCAATGAGGAAGCGGCGGTCGTCTCGGGGGTCAATGTAAACAGGGTGAAGATCATCGTCTTCGTTCTGTGCGGACTCATGGCAGGTATCGGCGGAGCGATCCTCTCATCGAGACTCGACAGCGGTCAGGCAGCGACAGCTCAGGGGTTGGAGCTGGATGTGTTGACTGCAGTTGTTCTGGGCGGCGTGAGCATCTCAGGCGGAAAGGGCAGACTGGAGAGCGTCTTTGTGGGCGTGCTGATTATCGGCATACTGGCAAACGGCATGATCCTTCTGAATATTCCCCATTTCTATCAGCTCGTGATCAAGGGCGCAGTGCTGCTGTTTGCCGTGGGACTGGACACTGTCCGAAAGAGATGAGCGGTGTTTACTCACCCCTTCTCCCCTATCCTCCGATTTTCAAAGCTCAATCATCGTTGACCTTGCTCCGCAGCGTCTTGATGTGTCCCCGTTTTGCCTTAGTCTCGAGGCGCTTTTTCTGAGAGCTTTGGGTCGGTCTGGTGGGCCTTCGTTTCTTGGGTGTTGAGACGACGCTCATGACAAGCTCCTGCCATCTTCGAAGCGCCTCCTCCCGGTTTTTCTCCTGAGTGCGGTACTGCTGTGCCTTGATAACGACCACCCCCTTTTTGGTAATGCGCTGGTCCTTGAGCTTCAGAAGCCGTTCTTTTACAAAATCCGGGAGCGATGAAGCCCTGATATTGAACCGCAAATGCACAGCAGTGGAGACCTTGTTTACATTCTGTCCCCCCGCACCCTGGGCACGAACAGCGCTGATCTCCACCTCGTTGTCGGGAATGGCAATCTGCTCTGAAATGTGGATCATATTTCTTTGCTCTTTCCCTGAATGCCGAAATACAGGAACATGATGTCAGCAAGAGCGACTTGCACAACTTCCTATCTCACAATATTAACAGCAACCCTCGTACAATACTGATGGATGTTCAGAACCTCGTCTCGTACTTCTTGCAGTAGGTGAGAATATCGTCGAGGTATGCCTGTGCGCGCTTGAGGTTGTGCACAAAGGGATCGAGCAGCAGTGCCTCGAGCGCAAGCTGCTTCGAACCAAGAGCTGCAGCGTCTGCGGCGATGTTCGTGATCTTGCCGTGCAGTGCGCAGATCGGCGCCACCTGATCGGGAAGCGGTCCAACCGCAGATGCCTTGAAACCATCGGGCCCGATGAGTGCCGGCACTTCAACCACAATGTCATCGTCAAGATTCGGTATCACCCCGTTGTTGAGCATATTCAGGGCCGGGAAGTACTTCTGCGTACCAGTGAGCATGTACCGCGCAATCGTCAGGTTCATCCACCCGACCCGCCGCTGCCTGATGAAGTCACGCGCCGAATCCTTATCGGTTATTTTGTCAGCGATCACTTTCCAGGCGTCCGCATCACGGCCCCCGAACCACTGGTCAACCGGATC
>CBFDDP010000054.1:0-19316 GCA_965603595.1 uncultured bacterium | reverse complement strand
GGAAACACAGATTGGCCTCGGTGGCGGGGTCCGAACGGTAACGGTATTTCAACGGAGACTGATTGGAATCCTGCCTCTCTCACAGATAGACCGAATATAGTGTGGCGGGCATCGGTTGGTTACGGTTTTTCTTCAATTGCGGTTAAGGACAAATATCTCTATACAATGGGGAATTCCGGGAAAAAAGACACCGTATACTGCCTAGATGTCACGAACGGTGAAGTCGTCTGGAAATTCTCGTACGATTGCAGGTTGGGGGAACACCCGGGGCCCCGTGCAACACCAACGGTTGATGATGGCAGGGTATACACACTCAGCCAGGAGGGCCATCTCTTCTGCCTCAATGCAAAGAACGGCAAGGTAATATGGAAGGCTCATCTGGTCAAGGATTTCGGTGTAAGATCGCCTACCTGGGGGTTTGCAGGATCACCAATCGTTGATGGTGATTTGCTGGTCCTGAATGCTGGTGTTTCTGGTATCGCACTGGACAAGAAAACCGGGAAGAAGGTGTGGGTGAGCGGGCCTGGTATCGGAGGCTATGCTGCACCGGTTCCTTTCAATATCAACGGCAAGCTCTATGCTGCAATTTTTGGAAAGACCGCACTTTATGGAGTTAAACTGGAAACGGGAAAAGGGTTGTGGTTTTATCCCTGGAAAACGAGTTTCGATGTAAATGCGGCAGATCCCCTTATCGCCGGCAACAGGATCTTCATTTCTTCGAACTACAGATCGGGATGCGCCATGCTCGAAATCAACGATAACAAACCCCATGTGCTGTGGAAAAATGGTAAGTTCAACAGCCATTTCAGCAGCTTCATTTTTATAAATGGATACATATATGGGAATGATGGAGCTGCTTTTAGTGACAGGGGAGTATTTCGATGCCTCGAAGCTGATTCAGGCAAAGAGATGTGGGCAGCTAATCTTGGATTTGGATCGCTCATCTGCGTCGATGACAAACTGATCATACTGAATTCGACGGGAGATCTCATAATCGCTGAAGCAACTCCTGAAGCCTATATGGAAAGAGCGAGGGCAGAGGACATGTTGCCACGAAAGTGCTGGACACCCCCCGCTTTTGCAAACGGGAGACTCTATCTCCGCAACGATAAAGGGGAGATTTTATGCGTTGATGTGAGCAAATAGACGGCTTCAATGTTTTCGGTCGATTGAAAAGAATGAAATTCAAAATTGTCAATTGGATCGTCCTTAGTTTGTTGATATCCGGCGGTGTGTTTTCGCTGAACCTGTGGCTCGGCAACGATCCGGTTACACATTTATTTGAGTTCGCTCCAGGTATGGATGGCCGACCGGCTTTGAAGTCAATATCAGAGATAATCGTCAAAATCGGTCAGTATTCGCAAACTTTCGATGGCATTCCTTCAAGCATAACCGGGAGCTGGCCGCGATTCAGGGGTGCAAAAGCGGACAACATCGGCACCGATGAAGTGCCTCTTGCCGACCGGTGGGGACCGGAGGGACCGGAGGTGCTCTGGTCGGTTGATCTCGGAGAGGGTCATGCTGCACCGGCAGTACTTAATGGGAGAGTCTATATTCTTGACTACGATGAAGAACGCCAGGCCGATGCCCTCCGCTGCTTCTCTCTGGATGACGGTAGAGAAATCTGGCGGCGCTGGTACACGGTGCATGTAAAACGAAACCACGGCATGTCGAGGACCATCCCCACAGTAACTGACCAATGCGTTGTGACGATAGGCCCCCGGTGCCACGTCATGTGCGTGGATGCCAAATCCGGTGATTTCCTCTGGGGTATCGACCTGGAGAGACAGTACGAAACGGAGATCCCGCTCTGGTACACGGGTCAGTGCCCCCTCATCGACGGCGGGGCAGCAGTTATTGCGATAGGCGGAACGGCGCTGCTGGTCGGTGTGAATTGTGCAACAGGTGAAGTGCTCTGGGAGACGCCGAACCCCCGTGGATGGAAGATGTCTCATGCCTCAGTCATGACCATGACGTTTCACGGCATCAGGATGTACGTGTACTGCGCGCTCGGTGGGGTTGTGGGGGTTGCCGCAGAGGGGGAAAAACAGGGCGAGATACTCTGGGATACCTCTGCGTGGGATCCCAACGTGTCGGTACCCTCCCCCATTGTCTTCGATGACGGACGGATCTTTCTAACTGCCGGTTATGGCTACGGAAGCATGATGCTGCAGCTGCACGAAAGTAGCGGTGTTTTCAGTATCGAGCCCCTATACAGACTCACACCCAAAGAAGGTCTTGCCTGCGAGCAGCAAACCCCCATTCTGTATGAGGGTTATCTCTTCGGCGTTCTTCCGAAGGATGCAGGCGACCTCAGAAATCAGTTTGTATGCTTCGATCCCGATGGTACCATTGTATGGACAAGCGGGAAAACAAACCGCTTCGGACTCGGCCCATACATTGCTGCTGACGGTAAGTTCTTTATCCTGAGTGACGATGGTGTCCTCACGATGCTGAAGGCAAGTACTGAGGAATACATACAGCTCGATCATGCAGAGGTTCTTGATGGCCAGGACTCCTGGGGACCGCTGGCTCTTGCCGGTGGGAGAATGCTGTTGAGAGACTCGCGGCGAATGGTGTGCATCAACGTAGGTGCTCGTGAATAAACCATTTTGCCCTCTATAAGGATCAAATTGCGATGAAAAATCACCCGAAACAGATACACGTCACACTTATTACAATGGGGCTGTCGCTATTTCTTTTTTTCTTTTCCATACATGCACAGGAACAGAACGAATCCTGTAAGCAACTATGTGCAGATTTATCCGCAGCAGCTTCCGATACGTCAGCACAGGAAACAGATTCAAGCCTCTTATCATATGAAGAAAAAAGACGCATAAATCTGTTTGGTATTCACTGCAACGGCATCACGGTCGGTATGAACGGCCGTATGTATGCAGCCGGAGAGAATGCACTCATTATATTTGACACAGATGGTTCGCTGAGAAAGAAAGTCGATCTCGAGGGGGAGACAACCTGCATCGCCTCGGATGAAGGAGGTCTTCTCTATCTTGGTATGGTCGAGCATGTCGAGGTGTACGATGCCAACGGAGAACAGAAGGATGTCTGGGTGAGCCTGGGGAGCAATGCAGTCATTACCTCCATTGCGGTTTCCCCAGACATGGTGTATGTTGCGGACGCTGGCAACCGGCTCGTCATGGGTTTCAGCAAAACAGGAAGGCTCGAGACCATTGTTGGGAAAAAAGACAGAAAAAAAGGCGCTCCCGGCTTCATTATTCCGAGTCCCTACTTCGATGTTGCTGTTGGTCCTGATAACACGCTCTGGGCCGCCAATACGGGACGCAGACAGCTCGAGAACTATGCACCCGACGGTACGATGATCTCATCCTGGGGAGAATCATCGGTCAGCATAGAGGGTTTTTGCGGCTGCTGCAACCCATCCCATTTCGCCCTTCTTCCGGACGGATCATTTGTCACCAGTGAAAAGGGAATCCCGCGTGTCAAGGTGTACAGCCCGTTTGGACAGTTTGTGGGGGTGGTTTCAGGTCCCGATCAATTCGAGGCCGGCACCGTAGGGCTTGACATCGCAGTCAATGGGCGGGGAGAGATACTTATACTTGATCCCAGAAAGGGACACATCCGTGTCTTTAACAGGAAGTAAAATGAACAGGCGTGAGTTCCTGAAAAGGATTGGTCGATATACCATGCTGGCGGTTCTCTCTGCTGGCGGTGGGATACTACTATGGCGGAGGAGGATAACCTCCAAACCCATACAGACATGCATCAACCGGGGTATTTGCAGGGACTGTTCGGTGCTTGAAGACTGCACGCTCCCGCTTGCTCTGTCCATGAAGAAAACCATACGACGCCCATGAACAGCAAGAAATCTGCACCAATATGGGAAAATAAGGTTCGATTATGGCAGGAGACAATAACAGTGAAAAGATAAGCCGGCGTGAGCTTTTCAGAAGAGGCACGCGGATTGTCACGGCTGCAATAGTCGGGGGCGGTGCCCTCTTTGCTGTCTCCAAGTCCCGAACAGAGGCAACCGTCTGGCAGATCGATCCAAACATCTGTATACAGTGCGGCAACTGCGCAATAAACTGTGTGCTCGAGCCGTCGGCCGTGAAATGCGTACACGCCTTTGCCATCTGCGGATACTGCGATCTATGCAGCGGTTATTTTCGGCAAAATGCCCTTGCCCTCGATACTGCCGCTGAAAACCGGCTCTGCCCAACCGGCGCCATCAAACGAAATTTCATCGAAGATCCCTATTTGGAGTACACAATCGATGAGAGCCTCTGCATCGCCTGTGGAAAATGCGTCAAGGCATGCACGGCATTCGGCAACGGCTCTCTTTTCCTCCAGGTGCGTCACGACCGCTGCCTGAACTGCAATGAATGTTCAATCGCAAAGAAGTGCCCATCGGGCGCGTTTCGAAGGATTTCGGCTGACGAACCGTATCTGCTTAAGGATGATATCATCGATAAAGGATGACCGTTGCACGTAAACACTCGAAAGATCATGTTCATTATCGGTGTGCTTACACTGCTCTGCCTGGGAGCCAATCAGGCCTTTGCCATCATACGGTTTCCCCATCCCGAGTTCGAATCCGGTTACGCCATCCCGGATACCTTTACCCCGGCGCCGAGAGCTGCTTTTCTCGAATACGTTGATATTGCCGTTCTCATCATCTGCCTGTCCCTCGCGTCCTATCTGGGCCTTAGAAAGAGAACACGTACCGGCATTTTTTTCCTTATGCTCTTTTCACTCCTCTACTTCGGATTCTGGAGAAAGGGTTGTGTGTGCCCCGTGGGCGCAACGCAGAATATCGCCCTGGTGCTGTTTGATCCTCTCTACAAGATCCCCATTGCCGTGGTGGCCTTTTTCACAATTCCGCTCCTCTTCGCACTCTTCTTCGGAAGGACCTTTTGTGCTGCGGTCTGTCCCCTGGGCGCTCTGCAGGATGTGTTCCTTCTGAAACCTGTCAAATTACCGGCGTGGTTGAATCAAACCCTGGGTATGATCCCCGCTGTTTACCTTGGATTCATCATCCTTGGCGTTGCAACCGGTTCCGGCTTCTTTATCTGTCGTTATGATCCCTTCGTCAGCTTCTTCCGCAGGAGCGGTTCGTTGAACAGGCTCATCTACAGCACCGCCTTTCTCCTTGCCGGTGTATTCATCGGAAGGCCCTACTGCCGGTTTCTCTGCCCCTACGGTGTTCTTCTAAGATGGATGTCACGCTTTTCCAAATGGCATGTGACCATCACCCCCGATGAATGCGTACAGTGCCGTTTATGCGAGGATGCATGCCCCTTCGACCTGATTCACGCACCCTCAGAGGTAAAATCCACAAGCATAGCGAAAAGGGATACCAGGCGTCTGCTGGTACTTCTCATCCTTGTCCCCATACTCATTGCATCGGGCGGTGTTGTCGGATCTCGGCTGAACGTGCCGCTTTCCCGGATAAACAGAAGGGTGCTCCTGGCTGAGCAGATAGCTCGCGAGAATACTGGAATAACCACCGAAACAACCCTTGAAACCGAAACCTTCCGTCAATCGGGTGAACCTGAAAGTGACCTGTTTAGCGAAGCCTTTGCGCTGAGGGGTGATTTTGGGCGGGCCGGTTTTTTCATTGGATGCTTTCTCGGGTTTGTGCTGAGCATGCGGCTCATCGAACTTACAGTGAAAAAGAAACGCGACCAGTACGAGATCGACAGGGCGGGATGCTTCAGCTGCGGAAGGTGCTTTGCCGCCTGTCCGAAGGAGCAGTCCATCAGGAAATCTCAGAAGGGTAGGATTATTGCCCATGAACCATAAAAAAATATCATTTGGGTGGTCGCCCGAGAAGATTCTGCACCTCGCGCGGGGGGCTGCAGTCGTTGCTGCAGTCTTCTCCCTGATTGTCTGTGCACTCATGGTCACCACTTACATCCGATTGCGGGCTTCCCATCCTCTAAACAGTACCCTCGTCGACACCTACGTGGAAAAACTAAGAGAAACCCCTGAAGATGAATCACTGAGAAGAGAAATCCGGGCGCTCGACCTGCTGGCACGAAGGGCATTCTTCACGGGACTGTGGCAGATACGGGTGGGCAGCTTTCTCGTCCTGGGGGGCGTGGCAGTGCTGCTCATCTGCCTCAAGATTATCTCGATCTACAGAAAAGAGCCACCGGCTCCGGAAGGTGCCGCTGTATCTCCGGATCAGGAGAAAACATCTCGCATTACGCGAAGGCTTATACTCGCCGGAGGAGTGCTTATCATGGCTGCATCGGTGACCGTGTCCTTTCTTGCAAGGAGCCACCTCGAGGAGTTGGATACACTGTCCGGGCAGGAACCGGCAGGTGACGCTGCGGAACCGGACGATTTCGGGACCTTCTGGACCGATGAGACTGAAATCGTGGAGAATATACTGGACGCCCAAGAGCTAATAACAAACTGGCCCAGCTTCAGGGGACCTGGCGGCAACGCTCAGGCCGTACCAGGTGACTACTCCATGGCCTGGAACGGAATCAGCGGTGAGGGTGTCCTCTGGCGCACGGAAATACCTTTACCGGGATTCAACTCGCCGATCGTGTGGGGGAACAGGGTCTTTCTCTCAGGTTCCGACGGAATCAATCAGGAAGTGTATTGCCTCGATACTGAAAGCGGTTCAATTCTGTGGCAGAAGCCGGTGAAAGGGATCCCCGGCTCACCCACAGAGCCGCTGGGGGTCGGTGAAGACACGGGATACGCTGCACCAACCATGGCCACGGATGGAACCCGCGTATACGTCCTCTTTGCCACAGGTGACCTTGCAGGCTTTGATTATGAGGGGAACAGGGTATGGGTAAGAAATCTCGGGCTTCCCGATAACCATTACGGGCATGCATCCTCGCTGATGGTGTACGATACGCTGCTTCTCGTGCAGTACGATGACGCGCGCGAACCGAAGCTCCTCGCTCTTGATACTGCAACGGGGGAAACCGTCTGGACAGAACTGAGAAACGTAGCCGCGTCGTGGTCGTCACCGCTCCTTGTGTATACCGGGAGCCGGCCCGAGCTCATTGTGAATGCAACCCCCGTTACTACCTCTTACGATCCGCGAAACGGCAGAAAACTGTGGCAAATAGAGTGCCTGATGGGAGAAATCGGGCCATCACCTGCATATGCCGACGGCATGGTTTTTTCCGTGAACCAGTACGCCATTCTTGCAGCCATCAGCTATGAGGCCAGGGGGATTGTCTGGGAAGCCTACGATGGCCTGCCCGATGCGTCAAGCCCTCTTGCAACGGACGAGTATCTAATCCTTGCCGCAAGTTACGGTGTGGTAACCTGCTTCGATGCAAAGACGGGTGAGGTGTACTGGGAGCAGGAATTTGAGGAGGGCTTTTACTCCTCAGCAATTTTAGCTGGTGATCGAGTATACCTCATGGACCGATCCGGTACCATGCACATCTTCAAGGCGAATAAAGAGTACGTATCCTTGGGCGAATCTCAACTGGGTGAACCCTCCTCCTGTACACCCGCCTTTGTTGCAGATCGAATCTATATCCGAGGGGATGACCATCTCTACTGTATCGGAAAATAATATGGCGAACAGCAGCATTGAAACCAATACTACTCCCAACCATGATATTGACATATATGCGGCAGACGCGATCGTGGAGCAACACGGCCGTGAACTGAGCGCTGTCATCCCCGTGCTACAGGAAATACAGAATCGATACAACTATCTTCCCGAGCCAATCCTGCGAAGGGTCTGCGAAATCACCGAGATGCGTCCCGCAGATATCGAGGGAGTGGCAACCTTCTATGCCCAGTTTCGTTTCAGTCCGGCGGGACGCTACAGGATCAGGGTGTGTATCGGCACAGCCTGTCACGTTAAAGGGGCTGAAAAGGTCTTTGATGCCTTCAAGCATCATCTGTCCATACCAGAGAGTGAGGACACGGATACAGATCGACTGTTTACCGTGGAGAAGGTCGCCTGCCTCGGATGCTGCATGCTCGCTCCTGTAGTCCGGATCGAAGATGTCACCTACGGGTATCTCGATACACAGAAAGTGCCGCAGGTTCTCCAGGATTTTCTTGTCTCGCAGGAATCGATCCCATCGGGGATAAACAGAAAGAGACAGCGCAGACCTGAGCATGCCCAAATTACTGGCGAGATACGGATGTGCACCTGCTCGAGCTGTTCCGCAGCAGGTGCAGCTGATGTTTTTAAAGCCTTCTCACGATTTGTCATTGATAGCGGTATGCCCGCCAGGGTGAAAACCGTGGGCTGTACCGGCATCTCATACGAGGCACCCCTCGTTGAGATCTCCCTCTCTAGCGGGCAGAGTTTTCAATACGGCAGGGTGAAGCCGGCAGATGCCCAGGATATACTTACACGGCACTTCAAACCCACCGTTCTGACGAGGAGAATTACCGGTGCCGCATCCCTTTTCCTGGAAAAGCTGCTCAAGGATGAAATCCTTGAAACACCGACCCGGTATCAGACGGAACCGAGACAGGGATTCGACTCTCTCTACTGGGGCAGACAGAAACACATCGTGACTGAGCATTGCGGAGCACTGGATCCCCTCGATCTTCAGGGGTATATCGAACATCACGGATTCGAAGCCCTCAAGAGATGTGCAGCACTTTCTCCGAATGTCATTATCGATGCACTTGATAAAAGCGGGCTCAGGGGGCGTGGGGGCGCAGGCTACCCCACAGCAAAGAAATGGTTGAGTGTTTTTAAAACCAGGGATGAGACGAAGTACCTGATCTGTAACGGAGATGAAGGCGACCCCGGAGCCTTCATGGACCGCATGATTCTCGAGTCCTTCCCCTTCCGTGTCATTGAAGGTATGGCCATTGCCGCGTTGACGCTGGGCACACATCGGGGATTCATATACATCCGGGACGAGTATCCGCTTGCCATCAAGCGTGTTCGAGAGGCACTCCGAAGCAGCGAAGAGTACGGCATTATCGGTGAGAGCATCATGGGAACGGGAAAGCATCTTCAACTCGAACTCGTCGAGGGAGCGGGAGCTTTTGTGTCGGGTGAAGAAACAGCGCTTATAGCCGCCATCGAGGGACGGCGCGGCATGCCCCGCTTCAGGCCTCCCTACCCCGACAGGGATGGCCTCTGGCACAAACCCACCCTGGTAAACAATGTCGAGACCTTCGCACTCATACCGTGGATACTTAACAACGGGGCAGAACAGTTTTCCAGCATAGGAACTGAATCCAGCTCCGGCACAAAGACCTTTGCTCTGGCGGGCAAAGTGATACGGGGGGGGCTGATCGAGGTACCCATGGGAATATCGCTTCGCGAAATCGTCGAAAGCATCGGGGGCGGCATCAGAGAGGGAAATAAACTCAAGGCCATTCAGGTTGGAGGACCTTCGGGCGGATGCGTTCCTGCAGATCTTGCAGACACACCGGTGGATTATGAGGCGCTTCTAACCGCCGGGGCAATCATGGGATCGGGAGGCCTGATCGTGCTCGACGAAACCGACTGTATGGTGGATATCGCACGCTACTTCATGTCCTTCACCCAGCGGGAGTCCTGCGGGAAGTGCACGAGCTGCAGGATCGGTACCAAATGCATGCTGGAAATACTGGAGAAACTGTGTGCAGGAACGGGACATGAGAAAAACATCGGAGAGCTTGAGCATCTCGCTCAGGTGACCCGGCTGGGAAGTCTCTGCGGGCTTGGGCGCACCGCATCCAATCCCGTGCTTTCGACCCTGCGCTACTTCCGGGAAGAGTACGAGGCCCATGCACGCGGGCACTGTCCTGCGAAGAAATGCAGAGCGCTTATATCCTATTCGATCACCGATGACTGCATCGGCTGTACACGCTGTGCCCAGAACTGTCCTGCAGGCGCGATACAAAGCACACCTTATCAAAGGCACGAGATCGATACGGATACATGCATACGGTGCGGGACCTGCATGCTCGTGTGCCCGTCCGATGCGGTCATCGTTGGGTAGGGGGATCAAAGCCAGGATGCCCACGATCAGGATTGACAATCGAGAGGTTCGAGTTGCGGCCGGAAGCACTATCCTTGAAGCAGCCCGCAAACTCGGTATAGAGATACCGACCCTGTGTCATATGGAGGGGTTCGGCGTCTTCACATCCTGCATGGTGTGCCTGGTGGAGGAATCGGTTTCGGAAAGGCTCCTGCCGTCCTGCAGTGCACCGGTGAGCCACGGTATGGTTATCGAAACGAACAACAATAGAGTCCGAGAGGCAAGAAGGGATATGCTGGAACTTCTTCTTCGGGAGCATGTCGGAGATTGTGAATCACCCTGTATGCGTGCCTGCCCGGTTCATCTGGACATACCGGTCATACTGAAGAGAATCAGAGCAGACAGTGAGCATAAAATATACGATGAGCATGCAAACCGGGTCCCCCTCATTTCGGTGCTCGCCCATATCTGCCCCGCACCGTGCGAAAAGGCATGCCGAAGGCGAATCCACGATGAGGCGGTGTCGATACGCCTTGCCATGCGCACGGCAGCTGCACATGATTTCGAGCTGAATTTTGCACCTCGCTCGAACAGTCCCCATTTTTCAGGAACGAAGGTGGCGATAATCGGAGCAGGGCCTGCAGGACTGTCTGCCGCCTATTATCTCAGTCAGTACGGTCATGCATGCACAATTTTTGACAACCGCGCCGAGCCGGGCGGAGCTCTCCGTTATGAGATACCGGAGGAACGTCTCCCCAGGCGCATCCTCCATGAGGAGATTGACCGTATCCGTGATCTCGGCGTATCGTTTCGCATGAATAGGGAGGTCGGCTGCGACATCGATTTGGAAGAGTTGCGACGCCGGTTTAATGCGGTGATTATAGCTGCCGGCAAGGTGGGACCTGACTCGATGAAAACCTTCGGTTTACAGATGACGGAACAGGGTATTCAGATACACCGTAAGACTTTTAAAGCGTCCTTGGGAGGCGTGTTCGCCGGAGGAAGTGTCGTTCGTCCATGCCGCATTGCAGCTCGTGCCGCCAGTGACGGACGATCTATTGCTTACAGCGTACACCGGTATCTCAACAACAACGAGACCGCAGTCCCACAAAAGAAATTCGATTGCCGTATGGGTACACTGCGTGACGGTGAAATTGAAGAGTTTCTGAAGGGCGTGTCGGAAAGTCCACGTATCCACCCTTCTGCGGGTGTGATGTCCGGTTTTTCAATTGATGAGGCTGCGCGGGAGGCGGAACGATGCCTTCACTGTGACTGCGGCAGTAAGGATACATGCCTGCTCAGACAGTATGCCGATGAATATGGAGCAACGGGACATCGATACAGCGCCATTGAGAGGGTACGCTACGAGAGGATGGTGGAGCATCCGCACATTGTATGTGAACCGTCAAAGTGCATCAAATGCGGGCGATGTGTCCGAATCTCGGAAGCAGAGGATGAGCCATACGGCCTTTCCTTCAACGGCCGCAGCTTCAATCTTCGTGTTGAGGTTCCCTTCAGAGAGCCGCTTTCCAGGGGGCTCGAGAAAAGCGCGATACGGTGCGCCCGGGCATGTCCGACGGGAGCACTGACGGAAAAACATGAGCCCACGAAGACCAGGAACAGGAATATGCCATGAAACGATCTATAAATGTTGTGGCCTGTCTTCTGTTTGTCACCACACTGTTTTTTCCAGCACTGTGTTTTGCAGGCTGGGACAGCTACCGATGGCCCATATTTCGCGGTGATAGGGGCTTGACCGGCGTGGCAAGGGGAAACCTGCCCGACGACATGCGCTTACTCTGGAAGTTTAAAACGGATGATGCGATTATCTCCTCACCTGTTGTGGACAAGGACACCGTGTACATCGGATCAACCGACGGTAAGGTGTATGCTCTCCGCCTCAAGAATGGCAAGAAAATCTGGGAAGTAGACACGGGCACTGCAGTTGAAGCACCACCCCTTATCCTGAACAGTACGATCTATGTGGGCTCACTGGATGGACTATTCTATGCAATCGACAGTCGCGACGGTACGGTACGCTGGACCTATGAGACAGCTTTTAGAATCGCAGGCTCAGCCAACTGGGTATCATCGGTGAGCGGAAAGGGGTACTGGATACTTATCGGGAGTTACGACAGTACACTGCACTGTGTTGATGCACAAACGGGCAAACGCGTATGGTACTACGAGACCGACAACTTCATCAACGGTGCACCCTCAATCTACCTTCTCAAAGAACGGCAGGTCGTGTTCGGCGGCTGCGATGAGCACCTGCATGTCGTTTCTATCGAAAAAGGATCTCTGTCTGCAAAGATACATGCAGGGTCGTACATCGCTGCTTCAGCCGCTATTTACAAAGGGTTCGCCTACCTCGGACATTACGGGAACAGGCTGATCAGCGTGGATCTGGAAAATCGGAGCATCATCTGGGAGTACGGAGACGATGAGGGTGGTGCCTTCTTTTCATCGCCGGCCGTCAATGAGGATCGCGTGATCGTGGGATCAAAGGACTGGAAGGTGCACTGCATCAGCAGGGAAAATGGCAGGAGAATATGGACGTTTACCACAGGTGGTGAGGTAGACAGCTCTCCCGTTATATGCGGCGACAAAGTCGTATTCGGTTCCGCCGACGGATTCTTGTATCTTCTGAGTCTCGAGGACGGTGCTGAGCTCTGGTCTTATGAAATTGGAGAAGGAATTACATCCTCACCGGCTGTGGCGAATGGCATGGTGATAATCGGTGCGGACGATGGACGAGTATACGGGTTTGGGAAATAGGTAATGAAAATCGCGTATATTATACCGGGTTCCGGCGGTACTTTCTACTGTGAAAACTGCCTGAGAGATATAGACATGGTCAACGCAATTCGCAGGCTCGGTCATGAAGTGATTGTTGTTCCCATGTATTTACCCCTGTTCCCGGATGATAGTGAAACCGGCACAGCCCTGCCGGTATTTTACGGTGCGATAAACGTCTATCTCAAGTTCAAGTTACCTCTTCTCAGAAAGGCCCCTGTATGGTTTACAAGGATTTTCGACTCCCCTGCCCTCCTTCAGGTAGCAGCAAAAAAGGCGGGATCTACGAGGGCTGCCACGCTTGGAGAAATGACCATATCCCTGCTTCGAGGTGAAAAGGGTGAGCATGTTGATGAGCTCAACCGACTCGTTTATACATTGCATAATGACGTGCAGCCCGACATTGTACACCTGTCAAATGCGCTGCTTCTTGGTCTCGTACGACGGATAAAACAGGAGCTGGGTGTGCCGGTAACCTGCTCCCTGCAGGATGAGGACAACTGGGTGGATGCAATGGATTACACGCACACAGAAACCGCGTGGCGCATGATGACAGAAAGGGCCTTAGAAGTAGACGCCTTTTTTCCAGTGAGCCGATACTATGCTCTGAAGATGATGAACAGGATGGGAATACCCCAAGAACGCCTCCATGTTGTATACATCGGGTTAGACCTCGAGCGTTACAGACCTGTACCACTCTCTTTCAATCCCCCGGTGATAGGTTTCCTCTCGAGAATCTCAGAATCCCAGGGAATGGGATTGCTCGCTAAAGCTTTTATCAACCTGAAGAAGGATAGTTCCCTCAAGGAAACCAAACTCCATATTTCGGGTGGACAGACGGGAGATGACAGGAAATTCATCAAACACTTGACAAAACTTTTCGAGTCCAGAGGTGTACTGAAAGATGTGGAGATTGTACACGATTTTGATAAAGACAGCAGGATCAGGTTTCTGAGCTCTCTGACCGTGCTCAGTGTTCCGGTCCTATCGGAACATGCATTCGGCTCATATCTGATCGAGGCACTCGCACTCGGCATCCCCGTGGTACAGCCCGCGCTCGGCGCTTTTCCAGAGTTGATGCAGGAAACGGGCGGGGGTATAGTTTACTCACCGAATGATGTCGATACATTAACTTCGGCGCTGAAATCTCTATTCTGTAATCAGGAGAGGGCAGCTGCTCTCGGGAAACAGGGCAGCAAAGCGGTTCATGAAAAATTCAGTCTCGAAACCATGGCGGAACATATGTTGGACGTCTACCAATCCTTTCTGAAGTGAGCGCATGACCGGAATGAACAACACTGAAAACATTTCAATTGACACTTCTCCCATACTGGAGCTCCAAAATATCGAAAAGCATTATGATGAACCCGGGGGAGAAGGTGTTATTCCGGTTCTTCGGGGAATATCTCTCATTGTGCACCAGGGAGAATCGCTTGCCATTACGGGGCCCTCCGGCTCAGGTAAAACAACCCTCCTGAATGTTATGGGAGCTCTTGATCAGCCATGTAAGGGCAGTGTCGTGCTTTCGGGTAAAAATCTTCACGGTCTTTCTGACAGAGAGCTGGCGATGATCAGAAATCTTGAAGTGGGATTTGTATTTCAGCTTCATCATCTTCTTCCGCAGTGTACCGTACTCGAAAATGTGTTGGTACCGACAATACCAAAATACGATGGGTCAAAGTCACAGAACAGTGTGGGGCGCGCAATTGAGCTCCTGGAGATGGTGGGTCTTGAATCACACGTATATCATCGTCCCGGTCAACTTTCCGGGGGAGAGCGTCAGCGTGCTGCTGTGGTCAGAGCGTTGATAAACCAGCCAAAGATTCTTCTTGCAGACGAACCCACAGGGTCACTTGATGAAGACTCGGCGTTGGCACTTGCGCAGCTACTCACTGAGCTTAATGAGAAACAGGCGATGACGCTCGTTATGGTAACCCATGCCTCATCAATAGCGTTATTCATGAAACGGCAACTCAAACTTGACCACGGTATACTCGTCGGATGAGATAGACAGTATGAAACCCCTGAAACTTGTTTTTCGAAGCCTTCTACACTACCGTCGTACCAACCTGGGTATACTCCTCGGGACCATGGTCAGTACCGCGATCCTTGTAGGTGCTCTCATCACAGGCGATTCGGCACGCGGAAGCCTGAAGAGGATTGTGTACGAGCGTCTGGGAAAAATCGAATTCGCACTCCAGACTAATGATCGGTTCTTTAGTTCCCGCCTGGCGGATGATCTTTCAGATAAACTGGGCGTTCAAGCTGTACCGGCCATTCTACTTCGCGGAATAGCCAGTAACAGTGAGAAAGAACTGCGGGCAAACAGTGTGCAGATCATGGGAATTGACCACCGGTTCTGGCAATTTGGGCAACAACCTGTCTCAATCAAAGGTATCGAGGAAAACTATGCAATCCTGAACCATACGCTCGCAGCAAGAATCGCATTGGAAAGGGGGGACGAATTTATACTTCGTGTTCCAAAGGTTCAACTCATGCCGACTGATGCACCTCTCTCGGCCAGTACCGTATCAACCGTTTCATTTCGATTAAAGGTACGTGCAATTGTATCGGACTCTCAGATGGGGAGGTTCAGCCTGCGGGCGAATCAGGTATCACCTGCCACTGCCTTTCTCTCATTTTCCCAGCTGGCAGCAGAAATCGATCAGCCGGATTATGCAAACACGATACTGATGGCTGGGAGTGCCGGAAAGAAATTGACTATCGACCAGATCAACAGGTCGATACGTGCGGTCTGGACCACCCAAGACGCCGGGTTAGAATTACGTACCCTTAACGGCCAGAACATCGTCGAACTTCGCTCAAAACGCATATTCATCGAACCTGCAATTGAAGAAGCTGCGTTTCAGGCGTCAGAACATGCCCGAGGGATACTCACCTATTTTGTCAACGGGGTTCATAGAGAATCGGGCACAACTCCCTACTCCTTTATCTCAGCTCCGGGCAGCCCTATCGTTCCAGATACCATGTCGAAGGATGAAATCATACTGACCAGGTGGCTCGCGGATGATCTCAGTGCAGCACCGGGTGATGTGATTTCCCTGTCCTATCTCATACCCGTGCCAGGGGGCCATCTCGAAGAAAGGGAGACTACCTTTACAGTACACTCGGTGATACCAAACTCCCATAGTGCGGCGCTCCGAGCATTAATGCCCCCTTTTCACGGTCTGGCGGAGGTTGACGACTGTAGAGACTGGAACCCGGGCATTCCCATTGATCTTGATCGAATACGGGCAAAGGATCAGGATTACTGGGATCAGTTTCGGGGGACGCCCAAAGCATTTGTAACGCTGGAGGCTGCTCAGCAGATGTGGGTGAACCGTTTCGGCAGGCTTACGGCGATTCGTTTTCAGGATTCACCATTCACTGCAGATGAACTTGCCCGACGCATCATGGACCATCTCGACCCCTCCTCTCTCGATCTGTCATTTGAGCCTGTTTTGCAGCAGGGCCTTCGGGCGGGGCACGGGGCCGTTGACTTCGGGCAGCTCTTCCTTGGGCTTAGCATGTTCATCATCGCGGCAGCACTCCTGCTCACCGGTCTGCTCTTTGCCCTTAATATAGAGCAAAGGTCTGAAGAAACAGGTACCCTCCTCTCATTGGGAATACCTCCATCCACAGTCAGGGCACTTCTCATAGCCGAGGGTTTATTCCTTGCCCTTATCGGCTGCGCTGCAGGAACTGCGCTCGGTATTCTCTATAACAGGGTAGTGCTGTACGGCCTCAACACGGTCTGGCGGGGAGCAGTGGGCATGACAACATTATTACCCTTCCTTTCGGTTCCCTCTCTGCTCATAGGGTACGTATCAAGTATGGCACTTGTCATACTCGTTCTTTGGGTCGCAACGAAACGTCTGTTCAGAAAACCCCTCGCACAGCTTCGTGGATCTGCCATTTCAATCGGGCCGACTCGTATGCGCCGTACCTACAATGTGAACCTCGTACTGGCTGCTGTCTGTTTGTTTGGTGTAATTGTCTTGTTCGCAGTAACAGGTATTGGCCAGGCTCAGTACAATCCTGGACAATTTTTCATTGTCGGATTTCTCATGCTACTCAGCAACATGGGAATTCTGAATGCAGTCATAGTAAAAAATAAAAAGAAAACCAATTCGAAGCGTATCGGCTTGGGGTGGCTCGCACTGCGGAGTTTCTCCCAAAACAGGTGGCGAAATCTCGCAACAGCAGGTATTCTCTCGTGCGGAATATTTATCGTTATTGCCGTAGGGTCGAACCGTCCTTCTTCTTTCAGTGATACAGGGGCAAGAGAATCGGGAACAGGTGGATTCACGCTCTTCGGTGAGACAACGCTCCCCATTCTCCATGATATGAATACCGAGCAGGGGCGAAAGCATTACCGGCTAGAGCTGGATGATCCTGAATCCATCAGATTTATACAGTTGCGACTGTATAATGGGGATGATGCCAGCTGTTTAAACCTCAACCGCATTGAAAACCCGAGTATCCTTGGTGTGCAACCTGATGTTCTCGCCAGGAGAAACTCCTTCTCATTTGTGAAGACGCTCAATGAGGGAAAACAGGAGAATCCCTGGCTTCTGCTCGAGAGGCACATTGATGACAACACTGTTCCTGCTATTGCTGATCAAACCGTTATTACCTGGGGATTGAAGAGATCCCTTGGCGATTCACTCGAGTATGTGGGAGAGGGAGGTGAATCGATAAAGCTGAAGCTCGTTGCAGGGCTCGAAAATTCAATCTTTCAGGGGTATATACTCATCTCGGAGCAGGCCTTACTCGAGCACTTCCCATCAATAAGTGGGAGCCACATTATTCTCGTCGACTGCCCCCCAGAGCGACTACAGGAGATATCAGACAAACTGAATCAAACCTTCAGGAATCTCGGTATCATGTTGAACACCACAACGCATCGGCTCAATAGCTTCAACAGGGTAACCAACACCTATCTTTCGATATTTCTCTTTCTTGGCGGCCTCGGTCTGATCTTCGGGACCATCGGGCTCGGTGTTATGGTGTACAGGAACATACTTTCCCGGCGGCAAGAATTGGGAATCATGCGGGCCGTTGGCTACAACAGGCGGTTGATCCACTGGTTGCTCCTTCTGGAGCATGCAATGGTACTTGGTGTGGGGATTGGCTCCGGCACCCTCGCAGCCTTTATCGCAACACTTCCATATTTCCTGTCCCCGGTATCCACACTCCCATTAGGTCTGATTGCTGCGATACTCACCACGCTTGCCCTGAACGGCGGGCTCTGGATCTATCTTTCCTCTCTCCTTGCAACCAGGGGTAATCTCTTGACCGCTCTCCGAAATGAATAAACGCATACACCTTTCACTTGCTGATATCTATACAAATCAGATCGCCGGCATAGTTACGGCAGTATATCTTCCCTTTACACAGAACAGGTGGTGTGTAAAAAAGTCTTCCCTTCCTCTCACCCTCAAGTACATCACAGCTGGATATTTCCTTATATGATGATGGGGTTGCCTCTGCAATATGCAGAGTGCCATCTTCCTCAAGAACTATGAGTTTTCCATCTGCTGAAATTAGCGATGCCATTTTCATTTCTTTTTCCCACACTACATCCCCTGATGCCACATCAATACAACGAAGCCTTGCCCGTGTGCCATGATCCCCATCGCTCCCATATAAATATCCATCAATATATACACATGAACTAAACTCATTTCTCATATTTTTATTCTGCCATACTTCCTTAGGTTGATTTCCCGTTATTTCTACGAGAGTGCACCGAGCATAAGCCCAGCCAGTTGATAAAAATACCTGATTAGAAAATAAAATTGGATCCGAAGCGTTTGCCCCAGGATTCATAAATTCAAAAAACCATTGCTGTTTTCCTGTGTGAACATCCACTGAGAATAGCCCCGTGCAATGATACATAAGGGCACACCGTTTACCCTTACCTTCATATAATACAGGTGTTGCATAGCCACTCAAATCTTTGCTTTGATGACAAATCATTGACGGGTGGTATTTTTCACTGACCCACACCATCTCACCCTTATTTTTATTCAGTGCTATTCCCGAAAGGTTTAAGTTCAAAATTACAAGATCATCTTCAATAACGGGAGATCCTGATATACCATAAAACGGTACCAGAACATCATATTCGGAAATAAGATCCCTTTCCCACCGAACTTTACCATTCTTCACTTTTAAGCAATATAAAACCCCTTCACTACTCAGTGCATAAAGATACTTGCCCTCAACAGTAGGTGTTGTGTATGTGTCACGGAAACTATCTTCTAAAGGTCTTCGCCAAATCTCCTCGCCGGTTTCAGCATTAAGGCAATACACACCCTTAATTCCTATTGTATAGAGGCGGTTTTCTTTAATAGCAAAATTTGAATGCCCCATTCCTACATTCACTTTCCATATTATTTTAGGACCTCTTGCCAATGCTTCAGGGTCCCAATCAGTTTCCATTGATATGCCATCCCCATTAGGACCACGCCACCGTGGCCAGTCATAGTCGTCAGCATTCGCAAGAACAGCGGATATGACGATTAAACATATGACGACAATACAAACTAACGTTCTGATTTGTCGAGTAGACATAGTATGATCTCCTCCTTATAGGTATACTTTGTGTTCACT
>CBFDDP010000053.1:0-20123 GCA_965603595.1 uncultured bacterium | reverse complement strand
TTTCCATTCTTGGTCCAAAACAGGACGAGTGCTTTTCCTTCAGGCATGATTCACTCCTTCCTTTCACCGTAACCTGGGGCATGAAGCGGGTTCTGTCAATGCTTCACTCTTCCAGGGTCCAGCAGTGGTCACAATAGGCATCGCCGTAGGCAATCTCATGCTCACGGGTTACTTTTATGTTGGGATGGACATGGCGAAAGGCCTCGAAATCACCGTCGCAGTATTTCTGACATACCTCGGGAATGCCATAGTCCGCATAGACCTCATAGGTGGGGCAGCGGTCGAATCTCACTTTGATATGCCTGTCTGAATCTTCCACAATGGTAAGGTGTGCCTCCTGCTCGGCCTTTGCCTTCAAATCCTCCCTGAACTTTTGAAATCTTTTTTCCATGGGGATATCGAGATAGGGTTCCGGAAAGGTGTCATTGGAGAATTTCTGATAGGCCTTTCCAATGATCTCGAGCGCCCTTTCTTTACCAAGCTCTTCAATCATCTCCTTTGCAAAGTAGACTGCCAGTTGGATTTTGCCCTTTGCCTTTTCATATAACTGTTCATGCATACATGCATCTCCTTGTTCCTAATCTATGTATTAAAAGATTTTGAGATCTATCTTGAAAAGGTTCCGGTAGAAGAAGAGCGGAAACAGAACCAGTATGACAACCCCCGTTCCAATGATGATGTAGAAGAGCTTGACAGCGGTTTTATGAATGGCCAGGCGGTACCACTTGTAACTGTACCCGATCTCGTACAGCCGGTTTTCGTAGATGAAATCATAATGAATATAGAAGGAATCCGTGTCATGCAGAACGAAGTGCCGGAACCGGCGTTCAAGCTGTGGAGGTGACATTTGGTCAATATCGGTGCTGACAAGTTTACGGACCTGCGCGCTGTCAACGATGTAATCCCTCTTCATTACATCCTGCATAGCCCTGGATAGTTCCCTATCTCGCTCCCTCATATCATTCCTGATGAAATCCATGACCCGTAACTCTTCCATGCTGGAGTGTTCAATCCTATAGGACCTGGAGAAGAGACCTTTCTTTGGGCGTGATGCTATATAGACAATATACTGGGGGATGTCTGATATATCATTGGCTATCAGCATGGTTTTGATATTATCTGCCTCAAGTTTTCTCGCCTTGTTAAAAGAGGTGTCTGCGTCGGAGAGGATGATACTCGAGACTATTCCCAGTACGAGCATGGTCGGTGCCAGGGAAAGGCCGATCAGTTTCCAGCGAAAGCTCGAGGGCTCGAAGGTGCTGTTGGTGAACACGAGAAAGATTGAAAAGGTGGTCAGAAGGCCGACAGCGTTGAAGAATAACCCGTAGGTTCCACGGCTGATGATTTCGGCTGACATGAGAAGGTACATGAAGGAGATGGAGAACATGCCTGCCGTGAGCAGTGCCAGTGCCAGAAAGGTCTTTGCCTCCCTTCCTCCGGGCCGAACCACCTTGATGATGGCAATGAGAAAACGACCTGCCAGGTTTTTGCCTCGTAATGAGCCTGTGTATTCGGACACACGAAATGTTTTGCGTAAGAAAATAACCATGATCCACATATACCCCAGGCCGACTGTAAGCCCTACCCGCAGCCCGTAGAGGTACGTGAAGTAATGTGCCTGGAAATCATAGACCAGGCTCAACTGTGGGTACTTCACAAAGATTGAGAAATAAACGTACAGGGCGGCCAATGAGAACAGTGAGGTAATAATTTTCGATTCCAGGGGATAGTAGTTGCCCAGAAAGATATAGGCAAATAGCACGTAGGATGCGATACCGAATACTATCAGATTGGATGCCTGCCCGGTATGGGTCGCAAAGACGGATAGGACCGAATACCGAATAATATATGACAGAAGCAGAATGGAGAGCACGCAGTAGTAAACGATCAGCATCCAGGTGGACAATGATTTTTTCTTAATGGTGAGAAGAAAGATGGTGAGCACGCACATGAGAACACCTGTGGGAAAGGACCCGATGGCGAGACTGGAAAACCTCAGCCATTCCATGTATTCCCTCCTGATCTATTTAATACACATTTTGGATGAGCTGGCAAGGTATTCAAGGAAAAATATGTATTGTACAGAGTAGCCATAGTTGAATACAATGGTAGGTAGGTGGTAAGAATCCGTTGCATCGTTTTGAGACGACGACGTGATCGTACTGTAACCTGCCAGCCAGACCCGGACACAGCGGGAGCGCCTCGTCAATTTTGGTCAGGATGCTGGTATGATCGAAATTTCGGGCTACAGAATCAAGGAGAAACTGACCGAGGACTCGATAAGTTTCTATTATCGAGCTGTGCGCGAACAGAGCTCTTTGGATCCTGAAACTGTCATTATCAGAACACCCAAGAGAGATGATCCCGACGTCAAAGATAGAGCGAAGCTGCAGAACGAGTATGAAGTAACGAAAGACCTGGACACGGAAAGTGTGTTAAAACCCCTTGAGCTCTTTACACAGGACTCGAGGCTCGCCCTGATATTTGAAGATTTCAATGCAACACCTCTCTCGAACCTTATCGATTCCGGCGACGTGGCGCTTTCGCACATGCTGAGAATAGTGGTCCGGCTCTCTGATATTCTAGGCGAGTTGCACGGCAAGAAGATCATTCATAAAAATATAAAGCCTCAGAACATCCTCATCGATACCTTCACCTGGCAGACAAAGCTCACCGGTTTCGACATTGCCTCGCTGTATTCCGGGGAAAGCGCCACCCAGGGTGCGGATACCGTCGAGGGGACGCTTGCCTACATGTCACCCGAGCAGACGGGCCGCATGAACAGGGTCATCGATTACAGGAGTGATCTCTATGCCCTGGGCACGGTCTTCTATGAAATGCTCACAGGCGGCCCTCCATTTCGGGAAGAGGATCCTCTTGCACTTGTGCATGCACAGATGGCAAGGAATCCTGTTCCGCCCCATCAGGTGAATAGTGAAGTACCTGAGGCGATATCAGAGATTGTCATGAAGCTTCTCTCCAAGGCACCGGAGGAACGGTATCAGAGTACCTACGGACTGGGGATCGATTTGAAGCGCTGTCTGTCAGAGCTTCAGTCCTCCGGAAAGATAAGCCGCTTCGAGCCTGGAGAACATGACCCGTCCCCCCTGTTCGAGATATCTCAAAACCTGTATGGCCGTGGAACCGAGTTGGATGCCTTAGTTGATGCCTTCAGCAGAACACAAAGGGGTGAGGGGGTGTTTGCGCTCATAAAAGGGCGGTCAGGGATAGGAAAGACCTCGCTTGTTCGTGAGTTTCACCGATCTCTCGTCCATGAAAAGATGACCTATGTTTCTGGTACCTTTGAGCGGCTTCAGTGGGAGATCCCCTACAGAGGGTTTATTCAGGCCTTCAGTTCGCTTGTGGACCAGATTCTGATGACGAGCAAGGACCGGGTGGCCATCTGGAGGGAACGCATACTGAGCGCAGTGGAACCCAATGGGCAGATCATTGTTGATGTGATCCCCCAGGTGGAGCTTATACTGGGAGAGCAGAAACCGGTTGCCAAACTCCCCCCTGCACAGTCACAGAACCGCTTTCAGACCGTATTTCAAGACTTTGTGGGGGCCTTCAGCCGGGTTGAGAATCCGATGATAATCTTTCTCGATAACCTGCACTGGGCAGATACTGCCAGTCTGAAGCTCTTACGGATTCTGATAGGCAGCCCGGTTATGCGGAATATTTTCATACTGGGTGCCTACAGGGACGATGAGGTGAACGCCCAACATCCGCTGCAGCGCATGATCGATGGTCTGGGACCATCGGAGGGGGAGGTCATTACAATTGCATTGAGGCCGTTGAACAGGGAATATGTGGGACACATGGTTTCAAACACGCTGAAATGTGAGAGAGACGAAGCACAATCCCTCACCCAACTGGTACACGATAAAACGGGGGGTAACCCCTTCTTTGTGAATGAGTTCCTCAGGAACCTTCATCAGAAGGAACACACGCGTTTTGACTTTTCAACGGGGCGATGGGTCTGGGATGTGGACGAAATCCTGCAGGCCGACATCGCCGATGATCTCATCGGTCTCATGACCGAAAAAATTCAGGGCCTGTCCGAAGCGTCCCAGCGAGTGTTGATGCGCGCTGCCTGTATCGGGAACCGGTTCACAGTTAAGACCCTGGCAGCAGTACATGATGTTTCCCCCGATGTGTGCCTGCAGGAGCTGCGGGAGTGCGTGCTGGCTGGGCTTGTGCTGCCGGTGGACGAGAGGGTAGCTGCCACCCATGCCGATGAGGAGTATGCGTCGGGGGTTTCGAGCGGGGTTTTTAAATTTTTGCATGACCGGGTTCAGCAGGCTGCCTATTCACTTCTCACCTCAGGGCAGAAGCAACGTCTTCATCTTGGAATCGGAAGAGTTGTGCTCGAACATACCGCACAGGAACAGCTGGATGAGCATGTCTGTGAGATTGCCGATCACATGAACCGGGGGCACAACCTTGTTACCGATCAGGAAGAAAAGTTCAGGCTTGTTGAGCTCAACCTGGCTGCAGGGAAGAGGGCCAAGGCGTCCATAGCCTATGAATCGGCCCTTCGGTATATAACAGCAGGTATCGATATGCTGACGGATGACAGCTGGCAGTACCGCTATGAACTGATGCTGTCGCTGCATGTCGAAGGGGCAGAAGCTGCATATTTGAGCGCTGATTTTGCAGTTGCAGAAAGCTTGAATCGATCCGTGTTTTTGCATGCCGGGACACTGCTCGACAGGGTGCGGGCATACGAAATTTCCATACACTCTCTCATTGCCCAGAACAGATATGAGGATGCTGTGGATGGGGCATCGAAAATATTGAATCAACTCGGCGTATTCCTGCCGAAAAATCCCGGCAGATTGCGCATTCTGCTCGGCCTTCTCAGGACCAAGATTCTCCTTTACGGCGTAAATCTTCGTGATCTGCAGAACCTTCCCCCAATGACCGACCCCTACAAAGTTGCCGCCATGCGCATACTGATGGGCGTGTTCAATCCCTTTTACGGATCGATACGTGAGATGTTTCCCAGCATTGCATTCAGGATGGTGATTCTCTCATACAAGTACGGCAACTCCAACTTTTCTCCCTTCGCCTATGCGCTCTATGGTCTCCTTCTTGGGCTGATCGGCGAAGTCGAGCAGGGGTATCTATTCGGCAACTTTGCTCTGGACCTTTTTGAGAAATATCACTCGAAAGAGCTTACCGCAAAGATGTACAACGTGGTGTACGCTCTCATGAAAAAGTGGAAATCTCATTTACGTGAGGCATCGGAACCCCTTGTCGAGGCCTATAACACAGGCCTGGAAACCGGGGATTTGGAATGGGCCGCATATGCTGCGCGAAGTTTCTGTTTACAGCAGTTTTTCATCGGTGCCAATATAGAGGGGTTGAGGGATGAAACGGCAAAGTACGGTGAAACGCTGAAGAGGATAAAGCAACACAACACCTTTCACACTATCATGCTGGTGAGGCAGGCGGTGTTGAATTTGATGGGAAAAGCTGCTGACAGCATGTGCCTGAGAGGTGAAAGCTTCGACGACGAGGAGATGGTTCCAGTACTGATCGAGGCAAAGGATACAGACACAATTGCCGGTATACGGTTTTTCAGGAGCATGCTCTGTTACCTTTTTGAAGATCACCGGAGTGCCTATGAGGGCTTTTTAGAGGTGGAGCGGCATGGGGAAACCAAGGGTCAATTTGGCTTCCTGCTCGAGGTACGGTTCTACTATGCGCTCATCCTGCTCTCAGTCATACCGACCCTGCACAAGACGGAGCGAAGGCGCTGTATGAATCTGGTGACGTCCTATCAGAGGATGATGAAGAGGGGCGCCGATGACGCCCCCATGAATTATCTGCACAAGTGGCATCTGGTTGAAGCGGAACGGGAACGGGTCCTGGGGAGGGATCTCAGGGCGATGGGGTATTACGATCAGGCAATTCAGGGGGCCAGGGCACATGCATACACGCAGGATGAGGCGCTGGCCAGCGAGCTTGCCGCAAAGTTCTATCTTGGGCGTGAAAAACAGCAGATTGCTGCAGCCTATATGAGGGAGGCTCATCTTTGTTATGGAAGATGGGGTGCATATGCCAAGATGCGGAGCCTGGAGGAGAAGTACAGGGACCTCATCATCTCCCCGCACGAGGTGAAGACAGTGGTTGAGAGGCCCCTGTCTCCCCTGCGGCATGATGTGAGTATAAGTCCGGGGGAGCTCGATTTGGCCACCATGCTCAAGGTTTCACAGGTGATATCGGGAGAGATTATGCTCGACTCACTTCTCCAAAAGATCATGCAGATGGTTCTGGAATCCTCGGGGGCCGAACGGGGGCTTCTGATACTCGAGAATGAGGGTACCTATCTCATTGAAGCCGAGGGGGACGCGGGAACCGGAAAGATAGAGCTTCTTGAGAATATAGAGGCTGTGAGCAGTGATAAGCTCTCACAGGCTGTGTTCAACTATGTGATCCGTACGAAGCAGAACATCGTGCAGAAAGAGGCATGTGAGGATGAGCTCTTCAGGACTGATCCCTATATAGAGCGAAACAGGCTCAGGTCCCTTCTCTGCGCACCCATTATCCATCAGGGACTGATAAAGGGCCTCATATACCTGGAGAATAATTTGACCGGCGGTGCCTTTTCCGAAGAGAGGGTGGAGATCGTGCAGCTGGTCGCGTCTCAAGCTGCCATATCCCTTGAGAATGCCAGGCTGTATCAGTCGCTTCTGGTAGACATTGAGAGACGCAAGGCCGTTGAGGCAGAACTTCGCAGCAGTGAGCAGATGGCCACTTCCCTGCTCGATGCATTGAGGGACTCCCTCGTGCTCATCGACACGGAGGGAATTGTCCTTAGCCTGAATACAACCACCGCCAGAAGTCTGAGGATGAAGCCTGAGCGGATTGTGGGCGTATGCCTCTGGGACCTGTATACGCCCGAGGTGGCCGAGCGCAGGCGAAGCCTCGTTGAGCGCGCCGTTCGTTCAGTCAGGGCTGTACGGGTGGTGGATGAGCAGGGGGGAAAGGTCAGCGACAACGTGATTTATCCCGTGGTCGATCCTGGGGGACGGGTCGTCCGTATAGCTATTCTTGAACGCGACATAACAGAACAGCGGAAGGTGGAGGAACATGCAAAGGTGCAGGAGCTTCACCTGATGAGGTCTGACAGGCTCGCCATGATGGGGGAGCTCTCAGCAGGTGTTGCCCATGAGATCAACAACCCCAATCATTCCATACTGCTCAACACGGGACTTCTGCTCAAGACCTATCCCGATATTCTACATGTACTGGATGAGTACAGTGAGGAGTTGGAGGACGTACGCTTCGGAGGTCTCGAGTATAAACAGTTCAGAAAGACCTTTGAGGATTCGGTCAAGCGTATCGACGAGTGTGCCAGGAGGATAGGCGTCATCGTGAAGGAGATGAAATCCTTTGCCAGGCCCGAACCAGAGGACATTTCGGAGCCGGTGGACGTGAACGTTACGGTGCAGTCAGCAATTCTCCTGGGCACACCCTTCATAAAAAAGAGCACGGACCATTTTTCCATACAGCTGGAGGAGAATCTTCCCAAGGTGCGGGGTAATGCGCAGAAGATAGAACAGGTGCTCCTGAACCTGATACAGAATGGATGTCAGTCACTGACGGACCGCAGCAGGGGCCTGTCCATTGCCACGTACTACAACAGGGACAGGTGCGTCGTAACGATTGAGGTGCGGGATGAGGGCGAAGGTATGCCTGAGGAGGTGCTCGCACGGGTCACAGAACCCTTCTTCACCACCAAGAGGGAGGCCGGGGGGACCGGGCTCGGACTCTCCATATCATCACGCATCGTTGATGAGCACGGCGGAAGCATGAACTTTCAATCCCAACCCGGAAAAGGGACGGTGGTAACGGTCAATTTCCCAGAAGGAGTATTCACATGAGTTCCAAGCACTACCCCGATTATCCTGTACTGATCATTGACGATGAGGAGCATGTGGTGGCGAGCCAGGAGGACGTTCTGAAGTCTCATGGGATAATCAACCTCATAAGCACGACGGACAGCAGAGAGGTGGCCGGCATCCTCAGCGGGAATGAGGTGGAGCTGGTTCTCCTCGATCTTCGTATGCCCCATGTGCAGGGTGAGGAGATCCTCGCTCTGATACGGGACGAATACCCCCAGGTACCGGTCATCATCGTCACGGGAAGCGCCGAGATCGAGGTGGCTGTACAGTGTATGCGGGGCGGGGCGATCGATTACATGGTAAAACCGGTTGAAGAGAACAGGCTTGTGAGCGGTGTGAAGCGAGCCATAGAGCTGCGGGAACTCAAGCGTGAGTACTCTGACCTCAGAAGTCGGCTTTTGAGCGACAGGCTGAGCAATCCGGAGGCTTTTTCCCATATCATTACCCAGGACCGGAAGATGCACTCCATCTTTCTCTATCTTGAGTCCATAGCCGGGACCGACGAAACCATGCTCATTGTGGGTGAAACCGGGACCGGCAAGGAACTCATCGCGAAAACCATACATGAGCTCAGCCGCAGGGACAGGCCCTTTGTGGCTGTAAATGTGGCGGGGCTCGATGACACCATGTTCTCCGACAGCCTCTTCGGGCACAGGAAGGGAGCCTACACAGGGGCAACGGAGTCGAGAAAGGGTTTTCTCCAGCAGGCGTCGGGAGGGACCATACTGCTGGATGAGATCGGTGACCTCACGCCTGCCTCGCAGGTGAAGCTTCTGAGGCTGCTGGAGACCCGCGAGTACTATCCACTCGGGTCTGATCTGGCCATGATAACCGATGCCCGGATCGTGGTTGCCACCAACAAGAACCTGCGTGAGGCCGTGGGGTCCGGAGAGTTTCGCAAGGATCTGTACTACCGGCTTTCGGCGCATGAAGTGCGGCTGCCACATCTCCGGGAAAGAAAGAGAGATTTGCCCCTGTTGGTACTCCATTTCATGGAAGAGGCATCTCAAAAGCTCTCGAAGAAAAAGCTGGCGGTTCCCTCCGAGCTGATACCCTTTCTCGAGACCTATGACTTTCCCGGAAATGTCAGAGAGCTTCGGTCAATGGTCTTTGATGCCGTGAGCAGACAGTCTGAGAAGATGCTGTCACTGAAGTCCTTCAGAGAGGCAATGGGTCGGGATGCTCAGATGCTCAGCAGGGAGCAGCAGGAGGAGCTCATAGTTTTCAAGGAGAGACTGCCCACCCTGTCACAGGCACAGGAGCTTCTGATAGAAGAGGCCATGAAGAGGGCCAAGGAGGTCAAGTCTACCGCCGCAACGCTTCTGGGTATTACCCCTCAGGCCCTGGGGAAGAGGCTTCAGCGCAGGGACTCGGGGTAACATGCAAAAGCGGCGATGACTGAAGGCAAATTCTAACAGTAGCTCCTGTGCGTGAAGAGAGAGGATTGGGTGAAATCGACGGTAAAACTATGTTTCGGATCCCTGTAAACCTTTCTCTGCATATGCGACCGCATACCGAATCAATTGCTTGTCATACAAGGAAATACCTGTGGGGAGTATACGCGTAACGGGACGAAAGTTTCTAGGGGTTGAAGGTACGGAAATACCGCACCTTTTCTCCAACTGTTTAGAGATAAAGGAGTTAGGCATTTTGCTTTTCCTGGCATGGTAATTGCTTTAATGGGATTGAGAGTACAAACCGTTAAGGCAAGGAGGTGTATCATGAAAGCACTTATACTGGCTTCCGATAAGGAAGAAGGATTTCAAGATGAGGAAGAACCCCTCAATAGCTGCATGCGTATATTCAAGGGTAAGCATCTAATTCAGTACAGCCTCGATGCCGCAATCCTGAGCAAGGTAGAGGAGATACTCATCGTCGTCGGATATGGGGCTGAAACCATCATCAATGCCTTTGGCATCACCTACAGGGACATCAGAGTCAAGTATGTGCTGCAGAAGGAGCTGTGTGGGTCCATAGATGCCATTGGGCAGGCCCGGGAGGCGCTCGAAGATGACGATTTCATTCTCCTTAAGGGTGATGAGATTGTGTGTGACCCCCATCCCTATGAAATGATTGAGAACTTCTACGAGCAGGACCTCTTTGTCGAGTGCGGTGTGGTGCAGGTGTTGGACACACAGGAGATCGGGAATACCTATGGCGTCATATACGATCCCTATGACTATCGAATATACAGGATAGTGGACAAACCGAGGAGACCCACCAATAGTTACATGGGGACGGGTATCTGTGTGTTCAGGAATGAAATACTTGAGTACCTGGACCAGACATCCATGCGTAAGCCGCGGCAGGGAGGAGAGCTTCCCGATCTGGTTCAGTGCGTCATCGATGATGGCTATCCTGTGAAGCTCTTTGTCATTGGTTCAGGGTATGTTCATGTGAACACGGTGGATGATCTGCGTATTGCTGAACAGGAACGAGTAGAGGGGCATGCAAAATGGCGCAAACTCGAACCTGTGTTTCAATAAGAACCTATTTTATGAGTACACGGCAACGGTAAAGGAGGCGGTCATGAAGAAAAAAGCTCGAGCATGGATCATTGTTGCTGCAGTTGTTGTTGTCATTGTGGTGTCTTTAGGCCTCACTCGAATGGTTTTCATGCGCAGGGCCTTTCCCAAAACGAAGGGTGCTGTAAAGGTGGAGGGATTGCATGCGCCTGTTGAGATTTATCGTGATAGGGACGGTGTCCCTCATATCTATGCAGACACCATGGAGGACCTCCTCTTCGCCCAGGGCTACGTGCATGCGCAGGACCGGTTCTGGCAGATGGAGTTCTGGAGGCGCATCGGTTCGGGGAGGCTTTCGGAGCTTTTCGGAGAAGCCGTTCTGGGAGTGGATATTTACATCAGGACGGTGAATTTCAGGGGGCTTGCCGAGGAGGAGTACGAAATCATGGACGACGAGACCAGAAGGTATCTGGAGTCCTACTCGGCCGGGGTAAACGCGTACATACTCGACAAAAAGCCTCGACATCTGGGACTCGAGTTCAGATTACTGAAGCTTCAGGGGCTGGACCTTGAGATAGAACCGTGGACTCCGGTAAACACGCTCACGTGGTTCAAGGTCATGGCCGAGGACGCCCAGGGCAACATGAGAGAAGAGCTCTACAGAATTGACATTATCAGGACAGTGGGTATTGAACTTGCGCAGGATTACTTCCCGGAATACGATTATGTGAACGATCCTATTGTCGTGAATGACGACGAGATCACGTTTTCAGGTAAAAAACTCGAAACTGACGGCATTGCTGCACTGACGGATGAGGACATTTCCCTGCTTCTGAGTCTCAACACCGGGCTGGTAGGGGCATTTGACCCTTACACTCCGATGGCGCTGGGAAAGGGAGAAGGTGTAGGGTCAAATGCCTGGGTCCTGTCAGGTGACATGACAGCGACCGGCAAGCCTATACTGGCAAACGACCCTCACCTCGGTATCCAGATGCCCTCGATATGGTACGAGGTCGGCCTGCACAGCAAGACAGGCGGGGGGCCTGACGGAACCGAGCCTTTTAACCTGCGCGGTTATTCCTTTGCGGGTGTTCCCTGGATCATATTGGGGAACAACGACCGCATCGCCTGGGGAATGTGCTTCATGAGCCCGGACGTGCAGGACCTTTACATAGAAAGGATAAACCCTCACGACCCGAACCAGTACGAGGTCAACGGGAGGTGGGTGGAAATGGATATCCGCAGGGAGGAGATCGTTATTAAAGAAGAGGACGAGCCCTATGTTCTGCTGGTGCGCAGCACACGGCACGGGCCCATCGTAACGGACCACGGGTCGATGATGAGCGCGAACAGCTTTGACATAATCCCCCAGAAAAGTTTTCCGGAGAACCTGGAACTCAGCGCGCTTTCGCTGCGCTGGACGGCCCTTCAGCCGATGGAGATCAACAGGATGCTCCTTTGGTTAGGCCGGGCCCGTAACTACGAGGAGTTCCGTGAGGCCGTGAGCTATTTGGAAGCCCCGAATATACAGATGACATACGCCGATGTCGACGGCAACATCGGGTTTCAGGCAGTGGGTCTTATCCCCATCAGGCCCCACAGCGGTCTTGTTCCAGTGCGAGGATGGACGGATGATAATGAATGGTCAGGCTTTGTTCCTTTCGAGGACCTGCCCCGGGTCAAAAATCCCCGAAAAGGCTACATAAACGCGACCAACAACGCGACGGTCAGCTCGAACTACCCCTATGTGATCGACCCGGATTCCGACCTCGGCTACAGGGCGCGCCGTATTAAGGAAATGATCGATCAGGGAGGAACTGACTTTACTGTTGAGGACATGAAGGCCATGCAGGGAGATAATCTGTGCATTTCGGCTGCTGAGATCCTGCCCTTTTTGAAAGGTATCAGTTTTGAGGATGAGGCAGTCGTGGCCGCGCGAGACAGGCTGTTTGAATGGGACGGCAGGATGGACATGGAAAGCCCCGAGGCTGCTCTGTACGGTTTTTTTTGGGCTTCGCTTGTGGAAGAAATATTTAAAGATCAGATACACGAAACTCTCTGGAACAAGGACAAAGCGCTCGGCGCACGTTCGAGCCTTCTGAGATGTGTAAACAATATTCTTGGCGACCCAAATAACGGCTGGTGGGATGACATCACCACACTGGATACGGTCGAGACACCGGATGAGATACTGGCCCGTGCTTTTGAAAAGGGATACAATAAAGGAGTTGAAGAGCTGGGTGAGAGTCTGGATAATTGGGAGTGGGGGGAGATTCACACCGCCACCTTCCGCAACCAGACATTCGGGCAGTCCGGGATCAAGCTGATAGAGAAGATATTCAACCGCGGCCCTGTGGCAGTTTCGGGCGGTTTTCACCAGGTCAACAGGGCGGACTACAGTGTTGAGAACGCATTTGATGTTCATCATGTTTCGTCGATGCGCGCGATCTATGACCTGAGCGATCTCTCGAAATCAGAGATGATAATTACAACAGGTCAGAGCGGGCATCCGGGGCACCATCACTACGACGATTTCATAGACCGGTGGCGCTTTGTCGAATATCATTCCGCACGCTGGGAGAGGGATGAGGTGGAAAAGGGGTCAAAGGAAAAACTGGTCTTGAAGCCGAAGTGAGAGCGTCTGTCCGTTCATCAATTTGGGGAAGCTGCGATTGTATCTCAAGTGAAAGGAGCTACACGCGATCGAGAAATCGGAGAAAAGATTCGAACCTTTCTGCGTAGTGTTCCGCTCTTTTCTCAGAGGGAAAAATTCTCGAGCTTTCACCTTTGAAAGTTGCGCTTCCCTCTTCTATTGAGGAGAAGAGGCCACAGCCCGATGCTGCCAAAACTGCGGCCCCTGCACACGCAGCCTCCTGAATCCGGGGGAGCTCAACAGGGACGTTGCACACATCTGCCACGATATGCGGCCATATGGTACTCTTCGTCCCACCGCCGATCATGATCAGTTTATCGACACGCAGTCCTGCCTGCCGGAACAGATCGAAGTGTATCCTGTTCACAAAGGCCACACCCTCGAAGACTGCCCTGGTGAAATGGTTGATATTGTGAATACTATCAATGCCTTGAAACGAGCCCTTCCCGCTCGTTGAACTTGAGATGGGAATGAACATGAGCCCCTCTGCGCCAATATCCATTTGAGCTGCATCGTCGTTCAGCTGTTCGAAGGAGGATGCCGGTCTCATCACGTCCCTGAACCACCTGAGCGAATTGCCGCCATAGGGTACGACAGTCATGAGACCATACTTTCCCTCAACCGGATGGGGCCCCGGAAACATTGATCGCACAAAACCGCGGTCGGTCGACCTGGGCTTGTGGAACAGCAGGCCGTCGGAGGTTGCCAGCAGCACCCAGGAAGTGCCGGCACCCAGCACGCAGTCGCCGGGGTGTATGGCACCCGCTCCCATGCTCTCGCAGTAACGGTCGTGGGCGCCAGAGACCACCAGCACCTTCTCAGACAGGCCGAGCTTCTCGGCTGCTCCTGCACAAAGGTTGCCTATTACTTTACCCGAGGGAACGATCTCAGGCAGGTTCTCGGCAGTTATGCCGGCAATGTGCATGGTTTTCTCTGCATAATTCTTTCCCTTCAAATCGAGAAATCCGGTCAGGGCAAGATTTGTGTAGTCAATTGCTAGCCTGCCGGTAAGCAGGTAGTTGAGATAATCGATGGTGGAAGCATAGTATTGGACATTCTGCAGAAGCCTAGGGGCTTTTTGCCTGAACCAGAACATGGTGGGAAAGTTGAGGCTGTCCAATACCGGCCACCCGCAAATGTGATACAGTTCGCTCACGCTGATCCTCTGCACAAGCTGGCCTGAAACCGCACTCGCTCGCCTGTCCATCCAGCTCACTGCAGGGCGTGCAGGTGAAAAATTTCTGTCCAGGAGTACAAGGCATCCTCCCTGGGTGGACAGAGAGAGAGATCTGATAGCGCTTCCCTTCCCGGTCCTTTCCACCACTGTCCGGGTGGTTTTTGACAGTGCCTCCCACCAGTGTTGCGGGTCCTGCTCAGCCCAGCCCTCCTCCGGATAGGCAATTGGGTATGATGTGTATTCGATATCTACGAGCTCGCCATCACCGGAAAAGAGTGCACTCTTCGTCCCTGTGGTACCCACATCTATGCCAACCACATAGTCCATATGCTGCCCCATACAGTTTAGATATGTCTTTTATTATATATCGGTTTGATGGATAGGGCAAAAAGCATGTTTGCCGTGATGAGGCTCATGGTTTATACTGCAATAGGGTATGGAGACGGGCTACAGGCAGGGGGACCCCGGGTTAATCTGTACAGGGTTAGATTCGCCACACAGGCAAACGCTTTTGGAGCCAGGTATGTATGTTGATAAACCAAGGATTGCAGTCATTACATTCACCGACGACAGGGATGTCGGACTCTATTCAAAGGACGTGGAGAACCGCATTCGAAAGAGGCAGTCAGGATTGAAGGCATTTCTCACGAATCGAGATGTTGAAGTCATTGACCCCCTTGATGAAATTCGAGGCAAACATGAATTGCCCTACGGTATTCGAAACCTGAGGGATATTGACAGGGCCCTGGCGATTTTGTTGGGTCAGAACATTGACGGTATAGTTATCGGTTCGTGGAATTGGTCACCTCCCATGCTTATCATGGATTTTGTCAGAAGGCTGGCAAAACCGGTGTTGTATTACACGGAGAATGACCCGAGCTCCGGTTCACTTTCACAGCTGAGCGCGGCCTGCTCGAGCCTCATGGAGTGGGGCGTCAACAGGTATGCGCTCACACACGACAGATGTTTTGGAGACAGAGAAGAGCTCCTCACCTGGGTGAGGGCTGTAAGGGCATGTGCCCGGATGCGGGAAGGCGCCCTCCTGCTCTGGGGTGGCACGTATGCTGTAAAGATGGAGCAGCTCCAGGATGACATTCCACGGCTCAAATCCTTCATGATACGGGAGATTCTCAGTGAGGATCAGCTGGTCTTGGTGAGCAGGGCGGAGAAGATCATCAATACCCGGCCGGAGAGAATTCAATCCTTTCTGAAGTGGATCACGGAGAAGGGTTTGGATATTACATACGATCAAAGGATGGTGAGTGAAGAATCCTTGCACAAACAGGTGGCATTGCTCCTTGCAGCGCGGGACAGGCTGTCAGAGCTGCAGGGCGAGAAGGTTGTGGGGGTGTCGATAAAATGCCAGCCCGAAATCTATTACGAGTATGGCGTCAATGCCTGCACGCTCCCCGCCTTCCTCCCCTTTGCACATAACGAAGAGGCTTCGCAGCGCATCTACCCCACGGTGTGTGAGGGTGACATCAAGGGCCTCCTGTCTTCGGTACTGCTCCACCTGTTGAATCCCCCAGTGCCGCCCGCTTTTGGTGATCTCATATCGGTCGGTGATGATCATATCGAGTTTGCAAATTGCGGGGCGGGTTCCCTGTTCTGGGCGGCCAACTCCTCTGATCCCGATGAGGCCTTTGCGCATACATCTGCAGTCGGAAATATACACGGTGTTTCAGGTGCGGCCTTCAGTTATTATGGGAAAGCGGCTGACCGGGTCACCGCAGCACGACTAACCCGAATAGGGGGACAGTATTACATGCAGCTGGGAACTGGAAGCGCCTATGATGCGGAGGATTTCTTGCAGAAACTGCTCGGCGAAGAGGTGCATACTCATTTGGGGCAGGCATGGGGGAAGGTGGTTATCAATCTCGGCGTAGAGGCGAATAATCTCGTAAAGGTGATCGGCGGGAATCACCTCAGTGCTACCCTGGGTGATGTGTCGGGAGAGGTCGAGCTCGTCTGCAGGATGTGGGGAATTCCGGTTGTTCGTATTGATTCGGATGAGAGTTTACGCAAGTTCTACACGGATATCAGATACAGGAACATTCAGAAATGACAGGAGCGCATGGGGAAAATATGTGCAAACAAGCATCTAACAGCACTGTGAGGCGGTACAATACAGCATGAAATATTTCATCGGCATAGATCTTGGTACCACGGCGGCAAAGTGCGCTATATATGAAGAAACAGGCAGGGTAGTTGCAGAGGCGCAGAAGGAGATGGAGATACTCTATCCAAGGTCTGGAGAAGCTGAGCAGGATGCATATGCTTTTTATAGGGTTTCCTGTGAGCTCATAAAACAATGCCTGGGAAACGCAGATATACACATCGGAGATATTGCTGCTCTCGGGATTGACAGTCAGATGGGTGGCATCATGTCGATCGACAGGAAGTACGATCCCGTCACCTATTATGACACACCGCTAGACAGCCGCAGTGCTGAAGAGAACAGGCACATGCATCAGAGGTACGGGGACCTCATTATAGAGAAGAATGGCTCGATCTCCACCTACGGGAACAAGATTCTCTACTGGAAGAAGAAATCTGAATGGCAGGATATACACAAATTCATACAGCCCGCCGGGTTTGTCGCCGGAAAGCTTGCAGGACTTTCGGGGGATGATGCCTATATCGATGAGAGCTTCCTCTGTTTTTCCGGATTGAGTGATCTGGCTTCATCCGAATGGTCCGATGAATTGTGCGGCAAGCTGGATGTTGATGACGGGAAACTGCCCAGAATCGTAAAGTCAAATCAGATCATCGGGGAAACAACGCGTGAGGCGGCAGAGGATACCGGTCTTCCGGCAGGAATTCCTATCTGTGCCGGCTGTGGGGATCAGGCGGCAGGCCTATTCGGCGCAGGTATTCTCACCACCGGCCAAATGGCCGATGTCTCCGGAACGGCATGTATATTTTCTGCCAATGTGGACCGGTTTACCCATGATATGAAGCATAAAACCGTTGCCTGTATGAAATCAGCCTGTGGGGACAGTTACTATTTACTCTCCGTCGTACTGGGTGGAAGGACACACAGGTGGTTTGTCGACGAATTCTGCTCCGAGGAGAGGGAGAGGGTGGAGAAACAGGGCGGGGATATCTACGCCTATCTGGATGAAAAGGCCGCTTCCCTGCCGCCCGGGTCAGGTGGTCTTATTGCGATCGATTATCTGCAGGGTAGGTTTTTCCCACCCGTTCCCAGCATACGGGGCCTCTTTATCGGGCATACATGGGCACACAACAAGTATCATTTCTATCGGTCGATTCTCGAGTCCATAGCCTATGATCACTTTATTACAAAGGGGATCATACAGGAGCTCGTTCCGGAGCTTGACCCCAAGGCCGTGACGGCCCTTGGAAGCGGGGCAAACAGCAGATTCTGGATGCAGTTAAAGGCGGATATTCTGCAGGTCCCCTATCAGAATCTGTTCAGAAGCGATCTGGCAACGCTCGGTAGTGCGTTTCTTGCAGCTCATGCAACAGGGTATTTTTCTGATATTGAGACCACCATACAGGGCATTGTGAAAACCAGGGTAAAGGTGGATCCGACGCCGTGTGAAGACAGAAAGTATCTGAAGTTCATCGAGATATACAGAGATTTGTTCGGAACCTTGAAGGATATGTACGTGAGGATATCTTCCTAGCATGTTGTTTGGTTTCCAGAAAATATGACAACGCGAGAGTGATTGAGCGTGGGGACGGACCTTATATGTCAAACAGGCTTACACTGAATCTGGAGGGAAAGGCTGGCATCATTACGGGTGCAGGTGGGGGCATGGGCAGAGAGATAGCAGGGAGGTTGGCGTACGATGGTGCAGAGGTCCTGTTAGCAGATCTCAATTATGAATCCCTTTGTGAAAGTTGTGATGAAATTACTGAAAAGGGTGGTCGGGCAATTGCGGTTCAAGCGGATGTTGCTGTAGAGGATGAAGTGAAGCGGATGACGGATACCTGCTTGGGCTCCTATGCAAAGATCGATTTCCTTGTGAGCAATGCTGGAATTGTTGGCCCCTATGATTTCGAGGATACATCGGCTGATGAGTGGGACAGGGTGTTTGCGGTGAACGCAAAGGGGGGCTTTCTCTGTGCGAAGCATGCGCTTCCACACATGAAAAAGAACAAATCGGGAAGGATTGTCTTCAATGCCTCGACAAACGGGGTCAAACCGGGAGAACATGTCATTGCGTATAGAGCTTCCAAGGCTGCTCTCATCATGCTTGCCCGGTCACTCGCTCTGCATGCTGCTCCTTTCGGAATCACCGTAAATGCGATCTGCCCCGGCGTTACCATGACGCCATTGCACAGGAGTCTCACTGAAAGACTCTTGAAAAATGAAGGCATATCCTATGAAGAATTCGTGGCGGAGAGGAAAAAGAGGGTTCCCATGGGTAGGTTTACCGACGTGCAGGACGTTGCAGACGTGACTGAGTTCCTGTTGTCTGACAATGCCGGATTCATTACCGGTCAGGCGATCTTTGTGAATGGAGGTGAATGGTAGCCGTGAGAACAGCGATCATAAGCGATCAGTTGAGCATGGATTTTGAGGAGGCTCTCTTTAGCATAAAAGACCGTTTCGAGTACGTTGAGATTCATGCACTCTGGAATAAAACAGTGGAGGAGCTGGATGATGATGAGGCACGGGAGGTTGAATCTCTCCTGCGAAAATACCAGATGCGCGTATCCTGCCTCTCGACCACACTGTTCTTGATGTGCCCCCTCTATACCACTGTTCAATCGCTGGAGCCCTTCAGCGATACCTTTAAGGTTTTCACCGGAGATTTTAAGGATCACATGGACTGCTTGAAAAGATGCATGGGCATGAGCAGACGGTTTAACACGGAGTATATCAGGATATTTCCATTTCGCCTGGAAAAAGGGGTTGAGGAGGATTTTTCCTCTTTGGCAGCAGCCATGGAGGAGCGGTTCTGTGATGCAGCGGCCCTCGCTGAAAGTGAAGGCAGCTGTCTCATACTGGAGAACTGTCCCCATTCATATATGCCGAGAGGGAGCATGACCTTTGAGCTTGCAGAACGTATCAACAGCAGAAGCTTCATGCTTCTGTATGATATTGGAAACAGCTTCATAGCTGGGCAGCTTCCCTGCCCGGACCGGTTCGCACAGGCATCCCTTATCGATGAATATGTGCGCATAAGGGAAAGAGTGAAGTACTTTCACTTCAAGGATTACAGGAAAACAGGGATAGGGTTCCTGCATGCCATTTTCGGAGAGGGTGATGTAGGATATAAAAACCTGTACAGGTGCATTAAAAGGGACAGGGGCAACAGGATCGTGTCGTTGGAACCTGAAGTTGAAGCGAGGGGAGTCGAGAAGTGCATTCAGAATTTTATCGGTATGCTATAGGCTATGACAGCTTTGCCCGCCTTGGAAGACAGGTGTATGCGTACCCTCAGTTTTGAAAGCCTGCTGGTTCTATCGATTATTCGGAAAATGCCGAAAATTATAACAGAGGTTCTGCTTGTGATTCATATATCCCGAATCGCTTAAAACCGGAGGTAGTACGGTATGCCCGGAATACTTAAAGGCTGGTTTGAATGCCCCATCTGTGGTGGGGAATTCGATCGCAGCGTCATGATTTCAAATCAGAAAAGGATCTGTCTGAACTGTTGGAAAAAAGGGGAAGAGGGGGAAGCTTCAATGCATATTGATCATACTGAATCTCCTCCAAAACCTGAGCACAAGCCGGCACTGGTATAGATACTGCAGGTTGTACAGAAACATAAAAAAACAATCCTGTTGTGCCCGACGGGACGCACCATGTACCCGCCATTTTTAATCCTTCCAAATTCTGTCACACAGAGTTAGTGTTTATCTCTCCATACTGCAGGGTGTTGTGTAACAAACAGCATAGAATTCATTAATAAAACGTATTATTCGCCGCGCACTAA
>CBFDDP010000052.1:0-20551 GCA_965603595.1 uncultured bacterium | reverse complement strand
GCAATGAACTCCTCGATGCCGAACATGCCCAGATTTGACAGCGTAAAGGTCCCCCCCATGCTCTCCCTGGGCCTGAGTTTTTTGTTTCGGGCCTTCTCGACGAGAGCTTCTGCATCATCGCTGATCTCTTCGATGCTCTTGCTCTCGCAGTTCCAAATTGCAGGTGTGAGCAGGCCGCCGTCGATGGCCACGGCGAGACAGACATTGGCCGCATCATAGTAACGTATATTGTCATCTATATACGAGACATTGCAG
Source organism: uncultured bacterium (assembly GCA_965603595.1). Lineage (GTDB taxonomy): Bacteria > Spirochaetota > B62-G9 > B62-G9 > DRHN01 > JAGLSF01. The sequence continues at coordinate 20,296 of CBFDDP010000052.1, read as the reverse complement.
TCCGGATGTTTTGTGAGCATCATCGCAATAGCCTTGATGATGATGTCATTGAAACTGATCTTCCGGTCACGCCCCTCATTCAACTCGCTCCTGAAAGCAATGAGGTTTTTCACATCCATATCAACGGTCAAATAAAAATGCGGCACTGTCTGTTTACTCTCGAGCATCCGGTGTGCAATAACTTTCCGTAAGAGCGGGGCTTTCTCATCCCTGTAGCTCACCTCATGTTCGGCTTCACCCATCTCATTTCCTCCCACTTCTGTAATGTCAAAACTAACTGAAAGATACAGCAGGCGCAATTAAAGGGAAAAGTACTTTTTACCCATGCCTCCTGTACATGGGAATCAAAAAGTATTGCAAAAGGACTGTTTCTATGAGACCATAGTAACCAATCCGGCAGCAATTCTCGGTAAGAGAAATTCGAAACCGGTATTACTTTTGTTTTTTTTACTGATCTATGATATATTTGTTGTATAGTTAAATCTCATATTCCATATGACTACACACGAGTTCGAGCGAAAGGTTGCAGATCTTATTAAGAGGTATCGCTTGGGCAGGAGTATGAAGGAACGCATCACTCCTCTCTTCTCACTGGTCGAACATTTGAGCCAGGAGGAAGTGAAGCGTGTATACACCCTGCTCGAGGAAGCTCTTATCACACAGAAGGAGGATGAGAAGCTTTTAGATACACTCAATACACTGTTTCTGGATTTCAACAGCACGGTAGAAAACGTATCGGAGAGGCCTAGGAACATTCGGAAGAAAATGGATGGACCAACAGAGGCAGAAGGTTCTTCGATATTCAGCTCCGGAGAACTTCCGGCCGTGAGAAAGGGTAACCAGCCGAAGCGCAGCAGTATCATGAAATTCAATAAGCATTCATTTCCCAGTGAAAAGCCCAATTTCGGTCTCAAACTGAACAAGCTTTTCTCCGCCTTTATAACCGAATATGGCCCCGAGTATATAACACTCGTGATCAGCGACTCAATCCTGTATACCAACAACCTCATCCTCAGAATCGATTTGCAGACGAAAGAGGTCCTCATCGGGTCGAGTAAATCGATCAAGCTCTACGAGACAAAGGAGGGGGACAGCTTTCTCATTACGGAAAAACCCGAGGTCATACCATATGGCAGTACACAGGAATTCTACTTCAAGAACATCACCTATGAGGACATCCTGAACCTTACCAATGGTGATTTCTTCAAGGTGTTCAGTGCCGACATACTCAAAACCTACAAGGGAAACGAGATCACACTTCCCGAAGAACTGGAAAAGGTCGGCTATTACCGGTTCGAATAGATAGGCCTCACCCTGTAAAAACACGTCCGGCTTCCCGTGCACGGTTGCAGAGCTCCCTCTCATTTTTTACGTCTTCCCTGTCCTCAATGCCGCCCCGGAAGAGGTCTCCTGCATAGGTGAGCCCGCAGACGGGAAGAAAAGACTTGAGAATGGACCGGTTGCATCGAAAGACCTTTTCCCCTCCCTGAAAACCGCCGACTGAAAGCAAATAGGCCTTACGTTCCACTCCCTGTTTCATTGGATCAATGCCCAGCACATATTTCCGGATCCAGAGAAACTGTCCCCTATCTATGAATGCCTTGGTTATGGCCGGAGGTCCAAGAAAGAAGAGGGGGTATGCGAATACGACACGCTCATATGTCAGGAGCTTGTCAAAAAGGGGGTTGAGCATATCATCGATGACGCATTGTCCCGTCTTTTTACAGCCATTGCATTCGGTGCAGGGAGCAAAGTCTAGGTCTCTGAGGGAAACCCTCTCAGCGGTTGCGGATGAATCGGATGCCCCATGCAGGAAGCAGTCAAGAAGAGTATCCGTGTTGCCCCCCTTGCGGGGGCTTCCGTGTATAGCAAGCAGTTTCTTATCCATTTTCCCAAAACGTATCGATTTTCTTCCGTCAGCTACAGTGGCCTGCGGCCCATAAGGGCTTTGGAAAGGGTAATGGAATCAGCATACTCCAGATCACCTCCTACGGGCAATCCGGAGGCAATTCTGGTCACCATGACACCGAGAGGGTTCAGCAGCCTCGACAGGTACAGGGCAGTAGCATCGCCTTCCACGTTGGGATCGGTGGCAACGATGACTTCTTCAGCCTGCTCCTTCTGAACCCTCTGTAGGAGCTCCTGTATACGCAGCTTCTCCGGGCCGATGCCGTCAAGCGGCGAGAGGGCTCCCATCAGCACATGATATACTCCGTTATAGGTCCCGATCTTCTCAATGGCCCATATATCCTTCGCTTCCTCCACCACACAGATGAGTTTTTTGTTTCGATGGTGATTTTCACATATCCTGCAGGGGTCCTCCTCGGACATATTCCCACAGATAGAGCAGAAAACGATCTTCTCCTTGACCTCTTTTATTGCCCGTGCCAGGTTCTGACCGAAGGAATCATCCTCCTTCAGGATGTGATAGGCAAGCCTCTCGGCAGTTTTCCTCCCAATGCCGGGAAGCTTGCTGAATTCGCCGACAAGCCTTGTTATGGCGCTCTGCTCGTTCAATTAAAAGGGTACCTCTAATCCCGGAATGTTCAGACCGCCGGTCACCTTTGCCATCTCGGATTTAATAACCTCGTCCATCTTGTGCATAGCGTCCGTGACCGCAGCAACGACTAGGTCCTCGAGCATCTCGATATCATCGGGATTGACGACCTCCTTTGCAATAGTGATATCCACGAGCTCGTGCTTTCCATTGACGGTCGCCTTTACCATGTCTCCGCCGGAGCTTCCCGATGCCTGCTTGTTGACGAGATCCTCCTGCATCTTTTTTATTTTCCCCTGCAGTTCCTGGGCCTGCTTTAGAAAATTCATATTCAATCCCATTACTTACCTCCGCGAATGGATTTTGTACTGTTCGGGACGATTTCACCCTTGAAGACCTTCATGACCTTGGAGACATCTTCCGAATAACTATGCTCCTTCCCGGATTGCTTTTTGTCTCCTTCGATGGCCACGTTCAGGCGTATGTCCTTCTGGAGAAAAGTACGGATCTCCTTCTCAAGGTAGCGTTTTGCCGAGGATTCATGAACGTGATCATAACTGTACTTTTCACTTCCGTCATAGGTGATGGTGAGAAGATTGTCTTCCAGGGTATAGAGCTTTGCCCTCTTCAAAAACTCAGCCAGCGCCCTCCTCTTTTGGGAAAAATGGCGAATAATACGCTCCGAAAGATCAGCCTGGCCCTGCTCTCCCTCCGAGGCAGCCGGCGTCCCATGTCTCGCCTGCCCTACCTGCTCAGGCAACCCGGAAGGGCTGCCCTTCCCGGTTTCAACGGGGCCTTTCCCGGTTTCAACGGGCTTGAGGGAAATGCCCTGAGCAGTATTGCCTGGCAATGGGGTTTTTCCAGGACTGGGTCCGCCTCTATCAATTTCGCTCTTCAGCTCCTCTAGCCTCTGGAGGAGGGATGCCGGATGCACGATATCACGATACCGCACAAGCTTGATAAGCACGACCTCCAGGAGTTGTCGGGCAACCTCGCTGCCTCGCGTATCCATGTAGAGCCGCGAGAGCAGGATAAGGATATTGTGCACATCCTCGGGCCCGTAAGAATCGAGGCATTTACGCATTTCCTCCACATCCTCCCCGGGAAGATCGATGAGCTCATGTGCCCCATCATCAACGGAAAGCACGTAGAGATTTCTGTAATACTCGAGAAGCCCTGATACGAGTACCGGTATTTCCATGCCCCCTCTTATGAGCTCGTCAAGAAGGCGATAACTGGCATTGAAGTCCCCCTCGGCGATAAATCCTGCGAACCGGTGATAGATATCATAACCCGGCAATCCGAGGACATAGAACACATCATCGGTGTTGATAGGACCTTCGGAGTAGGAGATCATCTGGTCAAGTATGGACTCGGCGTCACGCATTGAGCCCGAAGCGCTCCGGGCAATCCAGAACAGCGCCCTCTCATCCGCTTCAACCTGTAAATCCCCGATGATACGCATCAGCATCTGCACGATGAGCGGTATGGGTATACGCTTGAACACGAATTGCTGGCACCTCGACCGGATCGTCTGCGGCACCTTCTGCAGTTCCGTGGTTGCAAAGATAAAAATCACGTGCCCGGGAGGCTCCTCCAGGGTTTTAAGCAGGGCATTGAAAGCCTCGGTGGTGAGCATGTGCACCTCATCTATGATGTAGATCTTGAACCGTGACGAGGAGGGCACGAACCGGATATTCTCCCTGATCTGGCGCACCTCATCGATACGCCTGTTGGAGGCACCATCAATCTCGACCAGATCTAGGGATCGGCCTTCAGTGATCTCCCGGCAGAAGGTGCAGGCACCGCAAGGCGTTCCTGTCGGCCCCTTCTCGCAGTTGAGTGCCTTGGCGAAGATACGTGCTGCAGAAGTCTTCCCCACACCACGCGGTCCCGAGAAGAGATAGGCGTGACCGACTCTGTCCCTTGCAATGGCATTGCGGAGGGTGCTTGCTATGTGTTCCTGACCGATGAGTTCCTCGAAGGTCTGGGGACGGTATTTGCGGGCAGATACAATGTATGACATCTCACTCTCAACGCTGCGCTGAATAAAAATAACATACTTCAAATCAGGGCTTTTTTCAAGCGCTATGCGGGCGTGAGCCTTTGAAGTCCCTGCGTGCATATCCCTGTGCACAAAGGGACCGATTGCTCCGTGTCTGCTCCAGTCGAGTATCCGCATTCACAGCAACAGATCACTTACCGTTGCTTCCTTCCGGACCTGGCGGAGTTGGGCGTCTGTTTCTTGAACCGCACCCGGCTATCAACGCAGACACGAAACAATCGGTCCACATGCTATTTCGGAGAGAGAGGGATTCGAACCCTCGGTACCCGGTTAAGGTACACACGCTTTCCAAGCGTGCTCCTTCGGCCTCTCGGACATCTCTCCTCAAACCGCAAAGGAAATATAGCATCTGGCTGCATGGAAAAGCAACGAAAAGTAATTGATGGTCCAGATAGGAAACCAGGCCTGAGGCCGCTACTCGGGACGCACCCCGTCCCTGCTCACTAAAAACACCAGGTCGGTCTCATCCTGTACAGGAACGTCCTTCATAACCATTGTTTGCAGACTGTCGCCTCTCGGCACAAGGGCGAAGAGGTTGACCTTCTTGTATTCGTCCCGCTCCTTATTGTAACGCCTTTTTTTCAGTACGAGCCTGTACTCTTCACCGGCAGAGTACTCGAAAATAAAATTATAATCGATTTTCTTGAACATTACCTCGTCAATCTCTCTGTAATATTTGGGCTTACTGTAACCCCGCTTGTTACCCTCTCCGTCGGTCATGTAAGCAGTTTCAGTCTTTTCCACCATGATTACTGCACGGTCGCTCTCGATGATCTCCCTCGCAGCACTGCCCAAAAGATTCTCCAGGTCTTTGAATGGCAGTTCGTACTGCGCCTCCCTCCGCACAGCGAAGATGCTTTTGGGGTAGCGGTAACGTTTTTTTGTGAGATCATACCAGCTCAAACGGGGCTTGTTTTGGTGAAGTTCGATTACGATGTTCTCAGCATCTTCACTGTACGTGTTGTTTTCCTGTTCTCGCTCCCAGTTATTTGCCGTAAGAAGGGTTATTTTGTTTCTGAACAGGTTTTCAAAGTAACCGTATACCACCATGGAATGATGCATCTTGTTACTCAGATAGCCGATTATGATCGATTCACCCTGTTCGATACTCCTCTTGATAATGTCAAGTTCCCGTAAAAGGCCCTCCCTGTCCTGCGGTTCCGTCACATTGATCTTACCCGACAGAAAGTTCGAGAAAACGATATCGTTCTGCACGTAGTCCATGTTTCTGAAGAGCTCACTATTCTTCTCACCAATCCAGTAGATGCTTCCATACTGTGAAGGGATACACTCAGGATTGTTGATATAGTATAACTGTTCACCGGTAAACCCATAGCATCGTCCGATCGAGCCCTTATAGATATCGTACATAACCGAGAGCAGAAGGACCTGCTGCTCCTGTGAGAGCGGTCCGAACCGGTCCTCGGCCCATTCAACGAGCGTTTCGGAAACGAAATCGCCTGCATCCTCGAACTTTCCGTCATTGGCAAACTGAAAGTTGTCCCGTCCCCACACGAAATCGGTGTATGCAATGTTGAATTCACGCGTAAATCTGCCCTCGCCAGTGTAGAGATACACGGTTGTATGATAGAGTCCTGGCTTCCGGAAAGGTACCCCTCGAAAGACGACTTCCCCGTGTATCTCATCTATGAGGAGATCATGTGTACCGTCTGATTCAAAGTCGAAGGACAAGAACCGAACCGTTCCCTCTGGCCCCTTGAGAACGAACTCGAGCACGGGAGGCGTGCCGCTATGAGACTCCACATCCAGCGTGAGGCTATCGTTAACGTCACCGGTCTTGACAGGGATGGTCTGTGCCAGGGAAAGGGTGAAGATATTGAACATGACGAGCAGGGTACATGCACCTGGTAATAAATTGTGCAACCTCTTACCTTTCGGGAGAATCCTTGGCATAATCCTCTGTATTCCTTCTACATCATGAAACTCGATGACGGGACTCTTCCCTTCCTGGATGGCATCAAGGAACTGAACAGCGACCCTCTTCGGTACCAGGCGCAGGTTGCCCTCACCGAATTACATGATTCCGCAGGGTTGTCGATAAAGCACCTGCTTGCAGACACTGCCGTCATCTCTGTAATAGGTTTTGTGTATGAACTTTCTCGTCTGCGGGTCTCTATACGTGGTAATGTACACTTCCCGTTCCGTGATGAGATCATCACATCTTGTGATCTTCTTTCCCTAATCGAGTGATTTTATGAGATGTATGACCCGCTCTCTATTCTCCTCGAAGGAATGGAGCCGCTCCTTCTCACGCTGCACAATATCAGCAGGCGCTTTGTCGACGAAGCTTCCATTCTCGAGCTTCGATCTTGAACGGTCGATCTCTGTTTCGAGCCGCTTCTCCTCCTTCGCCAGCCGCTCCCGCTCCCGTTCGAAATCAATCAGCCCTTTGAGTGGCAGATAGATCTCATAGCCGGTACCGACTGCGGCGGCACTGCCCGAGGGTTTCACCGCATCATGCGTGCACTCCACTGAATCGAGCCCGGCGAGAAAGAGAATGATGTGACTATGCTCATGCACAATATCTCCAATGCCGTCATGCAGCTCCTTGACGAGCACCTTGGCCTTGATCTCGGGCGGCACATGCATCTCACCGCGAATGTTACGTATATTGTACACGATCTCCTTTAAAAGGTTCACGGTACGCACACTTTCCCCATATTCAGGTAAACCTTCCCGTGGATACTCGGCGAGCATGATACTCTCAGTACTTCTCTTCACCGGCAGCCTCTGCCAGATCTCCTCGGTGATGAAGGGCATGAGCGGATGAAGAAGCCTGAGACAAGCCTCGAGTATTCCGATCAGCATTCCGGCCACCTGGGATTTACGCTCATCATCGTCACCGTAGAGTTTTACCTTGGACATCTCGATGTACCAGTCGCAGAACTCATGCCAGAAGAACTCATAGATGAGAGACGACGCCTCCATGAGATCATATTCTTCGAGGCAGCGGTTCATCTTCTGCACCGTTTCCCCGAACAGGGTAAGAATCCATCTGTCAACCATATCGAGCTGGTCCGGGTCAATGTCCTGCAGGCTGGCGATCTGTTGACGCGGTATTCCCTCAATGTTCATGAGTATATAACGTGAAGCGTTCCATACCTTGTTTGCAAAGCGCGCACCTGTGTTGAACTTATCCATGGACAGCAGAAGATTCTGTCCCAGGGGTGTTATGTTCACAATCGTGTAGCGCATGGCATCGGCACCGTATTTTTCGACCACTTCGAGCGGGTCAATGCCGTTTCCCAGGGTCTTGCTCATCTTGCGTCCCTTGTCGTCCATGACAATGCCGTGTATATAGACATCTCTGAAGGGGCTGTCATTCTTGAACTTGAGGCCGCTCATGATCATCCGTGCAACCCAGAAAAAGAGAATGCCCGGATCGGTAACGAGCAGGCTGGTTGGGTAGTAGTACTCCTGGTCCTCGTTCTCCTCAGGCCACCCGAGGGTCGAGAAGGGCCAGAGCTGTGATGAAAACCAGGTGTCGAGCACATCCTCATCCTGTTTCAGTTCTGCACCCCTGCATTTCGGGCAGCTTTCCGGTTCATCCACGGATGCGAACACCTCACCGCAGGCCTGGCAGTAGTACACCGGTATGCGATGTCCCCACCAGATCTGCCTGGATATGCACCAGTCCCTGATCTGCGTCATCCAGTTCATGTACACCTTTTCCCAACGCTTCGGATGGAAGAGGATTTCCCCCTTTTCAACCGCCTCTATTGCCGGCTTGGCTAGTGGTTTCATGTGAACGAACCACTGCTCCGAGAGATAGGGCTCGATAACACAGTGACAGCGGTAGCAGTGTCCGATTTCATGCATGTGCGGTTCCTGCTTGACCAGGAGTTCCAGTTTTCGGAGCTCTTCGAGTATCACCTCGCGCGCTTCATACCGGTCGAGACCGATACAGTCGGGTATGCCATTCTCATTGATGGTTGCATCCTCATTGAACACGTTCACGCGGTCGAGACCATGCCGTTCTCCAATATCAAAGTCATTGGGATCGTGCGCTGGTGTGATCTTCAGCGCACCGGTTCCGAATGCAGGATCCACGTAGGAGTCACCGATGACTGTGAGCTCACGCTCCACCAGTGGGAGTACAACCGTCCTACCGATCTGTTTATTGTAGCGTTTGTCATCAGGGTTCACCGCAACTGCCGTATCGCCGAGCATGGTCTCGGGCCGTGTTGTTGCCACTACGAGCCCTCCCCTCTCATCCTTGAATGGGTAGAGGATGTGATAGAGGAATCCCTGTTCCGGTTCATGGTCCACCTCTTCGTCGGAAAGGGCCGTCTGACAACGGGGGCACCAGTTAATGATGTACTGGCCCTTGTATATGAGACCCTCGTTGAAGAGGCGTACAAAAACCTCCCGTACAGCCCGGGACAGCCCCTCGTCCATGGTGAAGCGTTCACGCCGCCAGTCGCAGCTGGCGCCCAGCTTCTTGAGCTGATTGATAATGGTGGAGCCGAACTTCTGCTTCCACTCCCAGACGAGTTCGATGAACCGCTCCCGACCCACCTCCTGGCGGGTCTTCCCTTCCCGGGCGAGCTGCTTCTCCACCATGTTCTGTGTGGCGATTCCCGCATGGTCGGTACCCGGAAGCCAGAGTGCATTGAAGCCCTGCATGCGTTTCCAGCGAATAATTGTGTCCTGAATGGTGTTGTTGAGGCCGTGTCCCATGTGCAGGACACCGGTCACATTGGGCGGGGGAATAACAATGGTGTAGGGGGTCCGGTTTCGATCAACCTCGGAGTGAAAGAAGCCCTTCTCCTCCCAGAACCGATACCACTTCTCCTCGACCTTCTTCGGATCGTACTTCTTGTCCATTTCCATGCTGCTCAGCTCGACCTCCGAAAGGGAAACTGTTATTTCTGTGAAAAAATACTTCGTGTGATGATTTATGTCAACCGGTTCGGAGGAATGTCAGCAGGGGCACATACAGCTCTTCGCACGAGTGGTGGCCGCGGACCGCATGATATTCTGATCTTTCCAGGTGCGTGCTTCGAGACAGAAAAAGCCCCCGTTCACCCGAATACGGGGGCTTTTCGTCTCTCAGTGTGTCATTCCACGCTCGGACTACTTTATGAAAGGCAGGGCGAGCGACAGAATCGCAAATGCGTCGATAATGTACAGCATCCAGTGAATGTCCTTCCCCTTGCCGATGAGAAGCTTGATCACCGTGTAGGAGAGAAATCCCCAGACGATACCCTGCGTAATGCTGTAGGTCAGGGGAATGAGGATCATTGCAACGAACGCCGGAATGGCCTCATCCATCTGGTTCCAGTCCAGTTTGGTAATCGGCTTCATCATGAAAACACCAACGAGAACGAGCACCGGTGCAGTGGCTACCGCCGGGATGAAGGAGAGGAGCGGGCTCATGAACATGAAGGGGAGGAAGAGAAGCCCTGAGATGACTGCGGTAAGTCCTGTTTTTCCTCCCTCCTCGACGCCGGCAGCACTCTCTATGTAGGTGGTGCCGGAAGAGGTGCCAAACAGACCCGAAATGGTTGTTGCCCCCGCGTCCACCAGCAGCGCCCGTCCCACACGTACGGGCTGTCCGTCCTTGTCGATCAGGCCGGCTACCTGTGCCACGCCCAGGAAGGTCGAGATCGAATCAAACATGTCTGTGAACAGAAGTGCGAATATCGGGCCGAGCATGCTGAACTTCAGAGCACCAACAATGTCGAGCTTGAATAACATGTCCAGCGAGGGCAGCGCGAACACCGCTTTGGGCAGGGTCACGATCGGAGCCTCCATCCTGCCCGATTTCACGCCAATGAGGCTTACGATCAGGGCGATAATCGAGGTGATGATGATTCCGAGAACAAGGTTTCCCCTCACCTTTTTGATCACTAAAATCGAGGTGATGAAGAGCCCCACGAGAAAGATAATAACGGTGTGGTTGATACCTCCGAATGACACGAGGGTCGCGGGATTCGTGACGATGAATCCAACCTGCTGAAATCCGATAAAGGTGAGAAAGAGCCCGATTCCGGCCGCAACAGCGTACCTGAGGGATGCGGGAACCGCTTTCACGATCGTTACCCGCACCTTGAATATGGAGAGGATGATGAACAGCACGCCTGAGAGAAATACGGCACCGAGCGCCGTCTCCCAGGGGATACCCATACCGAGCACCAGGGTATAGGTGAAGAAGGCGTTTATTCCCATACCGGGTGCAAGGGCAAAGGGCAGATTCGCATACAGCCCCATTGCAATCGAGGAGAATGCACTGACGAGAATTGTTGCAAAGAGCACACCGTTGAAGGGCATGCCCGTCTGTGAGATAATTGCCGGGTTCACCACAATGATGTAGGCCATGGCGAGAAAGGTGGCAATACCGGAGATTACCTCGGTTCCGACGTTTGTACCGCTTTTTTCCAGATCGAATAACTTCCTTCCATTGGACATAAAGTACCTCCCTTTTAGTGGTATGTATTCATGCAATAACTTACACTACTGATTCCGCAACAGGCAGGTCGTTGCTCTATTGTATACGGAGAGTTTTCATAGGACAAGTCTTTTTATTTTTTTTCACGTTGACGATGACCAGCCTATACCGTTTCGATCGTCTGATCCGTGCTCCACCTGCGGGCAAATAGAGAGTAGAAGAGTGCTGATATGGGGAATTGTGCAAGTATACAGGCCGCAACACCAAGAATGGTCCTGCTCTCGAAGGTTGTGATCGCGATGACCATGGCTATTGGAAGGTTCTTCGAGCCGTTCTGATAGATGAGCGGTACAGAGGTCTCTCGATTAAACCGGAACAGCCGGGTGATATAAAAGGCCGTGATGAAAGCCAGAGCATAGAAGAGTGCTGCGGAAAGCACTCCCCACCATATGATAACGGGGTAGCGTGTAATGATCTCCGCCCTGAGCGCGATCGATATGAGTATGACAACGATCTCGATAATACCCGACAGCGATGTGAGTGAGGGCTTCATCCTCTTCAGAAGGTCTCTGCTGAGGTGTTTCCTGAACAGCAGCTTTATAACTCCTGCCAAAATGTAGGGAATGACGATGAGTATGAGAAGGTTTTTCATGAGTATGAGTGAGGAAAAACTCAAAGTGTTGACGAGAAGAAGCTTGAGCCCGAAGGGAACCAGTAAAAGATAGACCACGAAGGTGAATGACTGTATGATCAGGGCGAGCAGCAGGTCGCCCTCCAGAAAGGAAGTCCATGCGGAGAGCATCGCGTCAGGGGGAACAGTCGTGGAAATAACGAGGCCCGTTCTCAGGTACATAAAATGTGCCGGAATGATCCGTGCAACGAGTATGCCGCCCAGGGGGGAAAGTACGGTAAAAATGAAAGAGAGGATCAGTGGAAAGGTATAGAATTTGAGCATGCGCAGGCTGGGCATGCTCGTGGGAAATACCATGATGAAGATCATGGCAAAGAGAAGCGGTGTAATGAGACCCTGTAGCGATTCCACCCGCTGCGGATTGAACCTTCCAGCCAGATACCCCACCACCATGGCCAGAAAAGCCCAGAGAAGAATGTACTTTCTGAATATGATATTTAATCGATGCATCATGGCCAGTTACCCATGCGTTGGGGGACATTGTACCATTTATTGGAATGAATATCCACGGGTAAAACCCTTTCATTCCTACCCAAGCATACCTGGATATTCCCTGTTTCTGAAATCGAAACAGCTTACGTGAAGGGAATGGAGAGCTCTCGGAGGATTTTCCTGCACACGCGAATATTTTCTGTACGGTCATGACTGGTGAGCGACACACGAACCGTATCGCCAATGCCGCCGAGCAGGAGCGTGCCAAGCCCCACAACAGAACGTGTGATTCCCGCTTCTGCGTATCCTGACTCGGTGATCCCTATGTGAATGGGATACTGTACTCTTTCGGAAAGCAGCCTGTTTGCACGCACAGTGAGGTCGATATCTGGTGCTTTGATGGAGATGACTATCCACTGAAAACCGGCCCGTTCAAGCAGCAGCACCTCCTGAAGAGCACTCTCCACGAGCCCCTCGGCGGTCACACCTCCATACGCATTAAGCAGATCGCGCTGCAGGGAACCGCTGTTCACCCCGACCCTGATCGGGATTGCATGTTCCCTGGCAGATGCGACGACTTCCCGTACCTTGCGCTCCGAACCGATATTGCCGGGATTGAGCCTGAGCTTGTCTATCCCACTCTCGATTGAGAGCAGCGCGAGACGGTAATCGAAGTGTATGTCAGCAACCAGTGGAACATCAGTCTCCCGCTTCAGCACCTGCAGAGCAGCGGCAGCGTCTTCACTCGGTACGGCAACCCTGATCAGCCTGCAGCCGACATCTGTAAGCGCCTGTATCTGCTTTATGGTTTTTGCAATGTCTGTGGTGGAAGTGGAGGTCATCTCCTGAACGACAACCGGGTTGTTGCCGCCTATAACAAGATCGCCCACATGCACAGGAATGGTTTCTCTTCGATGCACCGTAGTGAGGTCGAGCTGATGAATTGTCTGACGGTATCTTTCACTATCGGCAGGATCGGGTGACATGAATGACACGAGTACTCCATTGTTGCGCTCATACCCCAACATCTAGCCAGTTAAAAGAGGCTTCAGGTCTCTGAGCTTCTTCAGAATGTGGTCAGGTTTCGCGTTCCCCCTGTAGTCCCGATCCTTTACATCGGTAAGACCGGAGTGAACAAGTATGGAACTCCTGAAACCGGCCCTTTTGCTCCCCTCCACATCCCTGCTCAATGTATCGCCGATGTAGACACACTGTTCCGGAGAAAGCCCGGTCTGCCTGAAGGCAGGCTGAAAGATGGCCTCGTTCGGTTTCCGCACACCCTCCTCGGCAGAGAGCACCACTGTCGTGAAGTATCGGTCGACTCCATACTTTTTAAGTCTCTCTGGTATAAGGGTCCGCGACATGGTATTGCTCACCAGAGCGATGACATATCGATTCTTAAAGAGGTTTTTCAGTACATTCAGCATTTCCTCCACGGGGCGACGCTTATACAGATAATACTCATAGATGCTGCTCAACTCCTCCGCTCTCTCCCAGATTCTTTTCTTTGCGCCTGTGTCCCTGCAGCATTCTTCCAGAAAGAAGGTGGTCCAGATCTCCTCATTGGGCAGCTCCCGATAGTCGTTCTCACGGTACCAGGCATCATACGCCCCCTGTCCGGATCGCAGGGCATCCGCAAGGGATTCCCGGTCTATAGCTATACCCGCATCCCCCAGCATGTCCGAGATTATGGATACGCCCCTGCGAAACTGATCTTCGTCAGGACGTACATCCTCCACAACACCCCCATAATCCAAAAATACACCCTTCACATCAGGAATTCCTGCCATGCATCCCGTCCTGAATCCTTCTGAACTTGAGCAGTGACGAGTCCTTCAGCCTCACCTGATCGTAGGTGATCATCCTGCCCATCTCCACATCTTCAAGCAGCTCCGACCCGATCGACAGACCAAGGGGAAGGAGATTTTCCCTTCTGGCCTGCTCAACGTTCTCTATACCGCCATACACGGTGTATCCGCCGAAGCTGTCGATCACTTCACCACGCTTCAAATCACGCTTCGCAATGGTGATCACCTCGGTTGAGGGTATAGTGACGGTTGCCAGGGTGGGCTTGCCGTGTAAGACTGCCCATCCCACCGAATCGGGAACCTCCAGGTTGGTGAGGTGATAGGGCCGGTACAGAAGAAAATGTGGACCGTCGCCAACCTTCAGGTATCGCAATGTTTCGTTGGCAATGGGCCCGTCATGGCGCACAACGGCAAATACCCCGGGCGCTAGGTCGCCGATAACAAAGTCGACGACCCCCTCCCTCTCCAGTATACCATTATTCTCTCTGAGGCGAAACACATTCGTGAGTGTGTCAATATTCGCAGACGGTCCGTGCATGTTGCGAACGTCCACCGTAAGGCCTGCTGCATTGGCGACACAGGCCATCTCCACCATGGTTTTAGATCCATCCACGAACTCGGTCAATATATAGGGATTGAGCCCCATGGACCGGGCTCGCCCCGAAAGGCTTTCTGGAGTGGCGGTCCGGTCGAGAGGATTGTTCTTACCCTTGCCTGCAGCAACAACTGTAAATCCGCATGTCCGTGCAAAATCGATAAGCTCCTTCACTGCCGCGGGTTCATCACCGGCGCACACAGTGTACACGAGGCCCCGTTCCCGCGCCAGGCTGTTCAGATAATACCCTGCCGTTGCATCGGTCTCCACGTTGAGCATTCCTACATGCTTTCCCTGCATCAATGCCGCATGGGCAACCTCAGCACCCACATCGGGTTTTCCTGTTGCCTCAATCACCATGTCGATCCCATCGAGAGCCGTCACTACTCGATGGTCGGAACAGACAATCCGCTCCCTGCCCAAGTCCAGTTTGGCTGCATCCCCCGGACGTTCAATCCCACGGATGCTGGAGATTCCGACCAGCTCAAAGCATGCCTGTGCCCGCTCTACCTCGATGTCCGAAACCACGGAGACTGTCATGCCCGGGGTCATCTCGAGTACTTCAACAATGCCCCTGCCCATAAATCCCGCTCCCACAAGGCCGACCCGGATGTCCCTCCCCTCACTGCTGTACCGAATAAGGTCATCGTAAATCTGCACGGCATTCCTTTCCCGAAACCATGACGTATGAATACGGACAACACCCATGGTAAAATAGCATCACGCCCCTAGCCTGTAAACCAGAATTATGTGGACACATCACTTAATTCACATAACTAAGCGATGTGTCCCCCGTGTCCCAAAATCAGATATTCCCAAAGTGATTGATAATTCTCCGGCAGGTGGCCTATAATACATTGTTATCCTGCCACTGGAAATAGCCATGGAAAGACACGCTGTATGCCTCGACCTGGGAGGAACCAATCTCAAGGGCGGTATCGTGTCACGGAAGGGGGAGCTCAGCAAACACCGAAACCTACCGGCAGAGGTAGAACAGGGCCCGGCACGGATTCTGCAGAACCTCATACGTATGACAGGCATGCTCCTCAGGGAGGCTGAAAAGGATTCGATTCACATAGAGGGCATTGGTGTTTCCACACCCGGCATCATCGACACAGACTTCGGCGGCCTTACAGGCGGGGCTGTCAACCTCCCGGGCTGGCAGAACACCCCTTTCATGAAGGACCTCTACGAGGAGTTTCACATCCCCGTATTCGCACACAACGATGTGACCGCAACGGCTCTCGGCGAAGCGACCTATGGAGCAGGTGTCGGGCGGAAGCACGTGGTCATGGCTTCTGTGGGAACAGGCATCGGCGGCGGTATCATCATTGACGGCAGACTATATGAAGGGGCAACCGGGTACGCCGGTGAAATTGGCCACATTGTGACATTTGCCGGTGGGCATACCTGCAACTGCGGTGTGAAAGGCTGCTGGGAGGAGTATGCAGCACTGCGGGGAATACTCCGTACCGCGCAGGAGCACCTTGACCGTGATGCAAAACGCAAAAGCTCCATCTTCAGTACACTCGATCAGGAGGGGGAACTCACACCCCGCATCGTGTTTGACGCTGCCCGCGAGGGGGATCACCTTGCACTCGGTATCGTTGATGAAATCGGCAGAAACACCGCAGTCGGACTCGGCAGCCTCATCAATATATTCGACCCCGACATGCTCATCATCGGCGGCGGCATCGCCGAGGCAGGCGACATCTACCTCAACGCGATCAAGACCCACATCCCTTCGTGGTCCCTCCCCGATTCTCGGGAAGGGGTTGAGATCGTGCTCGCAAAACTGGGATCAAAGGCAGGAATTTTTGGCGCCTCCGCTCTCGTTTTCTGTGATATCAACCGATATATGAAGTAAACGAGAGCACGAGGTATATGCGCATGCATGGCCCTAGAGTAAAACTCTGCCTTGTCCCACTCATCCTCCTTCAGCTGAGCATCGTCCTCGTAAACCCCGCCTTTGCAAAACAGACCAAGGTGGCCATGAACTTCGACGAGGTCGACATCAGCATCTTTCTGAAAACCATGAGCGAGGTAACGGGAAAAAGCTTTGTCGTCAGCGACAAGGTGAAGGGAAAGATCAGTTTCGTCTCTTCCCAGGACGTTCCCCAGAACAAGGTGTACGATGTGGTGCTTGCAATGCTCATGGCAAGCGGGTTCTACGCTGTTCCGGGTGAAAACAACATTGTACATATCTATCCTGCCCAGGAGGCGCTCAAGATGAGCGGCCGCATCTTCTACGGAAGTGACCTCCATGAAGAGAAGGTCGAGGGCATCATTACACAGATCATACCCCTCAAATTTGCGGTCGCTAACACCGTGGTGAACGTGGTGCGGCCTGTCTTCTCCACCGACCTGCTCATCACCGCATACCAGCGAACCAACGCTGTTATTGCAAATGGCAATGTGCGCACCATCAACCTGCTGCTCAGTATGATCAGTTTTCTCGACACGGAAATAGCCCAGGAGCAGTCCGATATACATATCTATCATTTGGAAAACTCTGACGCAACAACCATGGCTCAGACCCTGCAGAGCATGTCGAGCGGCATTCCTGCCCGCAAGGATCAGCAGCAGGCGGCGTCTCCGGAGGCGGGTTTCTTTCGGGAGCGTTTCAGGGTCGTTGCAAACGTGGAAACAAACTCCCTCATCGTCATCGGCGCGCCCCAGGATTGGGAGAAAATCGAACGCATCATCAAACAGCTCGACAAGAAACGGCAGCAGGTGCTCGTCGAGGCAATGATTGTGGAGATTGACCTGGAGGATGATCAGGACCTGGGTTTCGATTTGCGTGCACTCATCGATATAGGCTACGGTGCAGACAGCATTGTGGCATTCAACTCCGGTATTGCGCAGGAAAGCGTTCAAACGGGCGGCGTTCCAGGTCTGACCATTGGCCTTCTCAAGGGTGATTTCGACATGTACGCCATACTGGCTGCAAACCGTGAAAATACGAACATCAAGATCCTGTCAACCCCGCAGATTGTCACCCTCGAGAATCACGAGGCCATCATAAATATAACAGAACAGATACCCTTTGTAACCGGCTCCCGGGTGGACGACCAAAACAACGTCATTGAGACCATCGAGTACCGCGATGTAGGCATACTGCTCAAGCTGACGCCCCACATCAACGAGAAGGGCTACATCACTATGGACATCAACCAGACGATCCAGAAGATCATAGAGGAGACCCGGGAACTGGCCAGCCCTTCTGTATTCAACCGAGAGATTACCTCCAAAGTCACTGTAAAGGATTCTCGAACCATCGTGATCGGTGGTCTTATCCGTGACGACACCCAATTCGTGGAGCAGAAGGTGCCCATTCTCGGTGACATTCCCCTTCTCGGCCTCTTCTTCAGGAGAACGAAGAAACAGAAGCTTCGGACCAATTTGATGGTGTTCATCACACCGACCATTATCACCGAGGACGATAAAATCACACAGGCCACAGAGGAGCGGAGGGCATCTCAGGTAGAGCTCGAACAGGACTGGAAACGGGGAAACAAGATTGAAATGCCCGAATAGTGTATGAGAATCCCGAACAGAGCACAAGATACCTCAATGATAGGGCCCATGAGCAATTAAAATTTCAGTACAAAATACAGTCCTGCATGGTATATTATAGATACACAGGAATCACTCATCCGATTTTAATGGGAACCGGAGTCACCTGAACCAAAGGATGGGAATGCTATTCCTCTGAAAGTCTCGCACCGCAGGTATTTCCTGCGGTACGAGAAGCTTTAATAAAGTGCAGCGCGAGTTTATATTTTTATGTTTGGTTGCGGCCGAAGTACATGGAAGTACAAGTGCAGGCGGAGCCATGCGACCGAAGGCGACCGAGCGGAGCGAGGAAGTCCCTTCAGGGAGAGTGCCTGCGGTACGACTGAGCGGAGCGAGGTGACCGACCGCAGGGAGGGAATCCCTTTGGGTAAGTGCCCGTGGTAATGGCGGAAGCCTGCTAAAGGCCGCTCTGTGAAATCATGATTAAAAATGAAACAATGCTCGGGAAAGAGATGGGTGAGATTCTCGTGGAGATGGGGAAGATAACCCCTGAAGAGCTGGAAAACATTCTCTTGAGCCCGAAGAGCAATACCGCAAGAATCGGCGAGTTACTTTTACAAAAGAACATCATTACCGAAGACGAGTTTATGCAAGCTCTCGCCCTTCAGCTTGGCCTCGAATACAACGACGACCTGCTGAAAAGCTCGAGCATGGTCATCTCAAAGAATCTCTCACGATCTTTCATTAAGCGTTACAACGTCATCATTCTCCGTGAAGACGATGAAACCGTACATCTGGCCATCAATGACCCCTTTCAGCTCAACGTGATCGAGAATATCAAGGTGTTCACGGGCAAGAAGGTAAAGCTTGTCCTTGCCAAGAAGCTGGACATCTTGAAGCTCTCCGACATGCTAGCCGGGGAGGAGGGTGAAAGCGCGGACCAGCTCATTGAGGACCTTCGTGAGGGAACCGACAATATCGAAATACTGGGTGAGATAGATGAGATGGGCGAGGACGTTCTCGATCTCGCCAATGAGGCGCCCGTTATCAAACTCGTGAACCTCATGATAACCGAAGCGCTCAAGTCCAGGGCAAGCGACATCCACATCGAGCCGTCAGAAGAGGGCATTACCGTCCGCTACCGCATTGACGGTGTGCTCTACAGCGTTCTTTCACCGCCAAAGAATTATCAACAGGCAATCATCTCCCGCGTGAAGATCATGGCCCACCTGAACATCGCGGAAAACCGGCTACCCCAGGACGGCCGCATCAAGGTGAAATACGGGACCACTGATGTGGACATCCGCGTATCCATTATACCCTCTGTTGTCGGGGAACGTGTCGTGATGCGCCTGCTTGTCAAGGACGAACGCCACCTGAACATTACAAAGCTCGGTCTGAAGGAGGAGATGATCGCAAAAACGCGGGAACTGCTCCGCTCAACCAACGGTATCATCATCGTTTCCGGACCCACCGGATCGGGGAAGACCACCACCCTGTACGCCGCCATGAATGAGATAAACACACCGGACAAGAATATCATCACCATCGAGGATCCTGTCGAGTACCGTATAAAGGGAATCAGCCAGATTCAGGTAAACCCCAAGATCGACCTCACCTTTGCACGGGGCCTCCGGTCCATTCTCAGACAGGACCCGGAAGTTATCATGGTTGGTGAGATCCGTGACCGGGAAACGGCTGAGATCGCCATACAGGCGGCCATGACGGGCCACCTGGTGTTTTCCACGGTACACACCAACGACGCGGCAAGCGGCGTGGTCCGACTGCTCGACATGGGCATTGAGCCCTATCTCATATCCTCGACCGTCGTTGCCTTTCTGTCACAGCGACTCATACGCGTCCTCTGTCCGCACTGCAAGGTGCAAATCAGCATTGATCCCGAGATTCTTGTAAATGAGGGAGTCGATCCGGCACTCTTCGAAAACAAGGAAGTATATCGTGCCGAGGGATGTTCCAAGTGCCAGAAAACAGGCTTCTACGACCGAATCGGCATATACGAGATGATAACGGTAGACGAGAGCGTCAGGAAGATGATCGTCGAAAAGAGGGATGCGGCCTATATACGTGACCGGTGCATCGAAATGGGGATGCGCACCATGCTTGACGACGGAATAGAGAATGTAGTAAACGGAGTCACGACTCTCGAGGAAGTGGTGAGGGTTATTCGGGAATAGCGAGAACCTTAACAAAAACTCCAATTCGGCAGCCACAGGAAGGCCCCTCTCTGAAATATATCCGTATAGAATGCCAATCCCCTCA
>CBFDDP010000051.1:0-20934 GCA_965603595.1 uncultured bacterium | reverse complement strand
TTTCCTCTTTTATGTTATTTTTCGCTTTTTTAATATATTTTATTGTAATAGCTATTGACAATTATTCGATTTCATGAGATAAATTAGATATTATTATTATATTATTGATATATTAATAATATTTAGAACAAACTATGAAATCTATTCGGCGCTCAAACGACGCATAGTTTTTCTGGATTATCGCCCTCATGAGGTTATATCAGTCAAAACACTGGCAAAAGATTTCTGTGTAAGCCCTATTCCAATACGTGAAGCGCTTATTCTTCTCATGTCTGAAAAGCTTGTTCTTGTAATACCAAACAGCGGTATTTACGTTACTGACATCAGCTTTCAGGAGCTCAAGGATGTGCTCGAGGTGCGCTTCTATTTAATCGGGCTCGCCGGGAAGCTTGCAGCGCAGAGAATCACCGACCATGAGTTGTCCGAGATAAAGAATTTTTTTAAAACATTAAAAAAGGAAAAAGACAGGAAACGTCTCATACGAATGGATGCTGAGCTGCATAATATGATCAACAAAACGACAAAAAAAAGGACTCTTGCCGAGGAGCTGGAAAGGCTACGAAACAGAATAGGAAGCCTCTGGTTTTTTGCCAGAGAGTATGAAGACTACTAAAAGCAAATTCCAAAAAATTTTGAGAAGATCATAGAATCACTTGAAAAGAGAAGCATGGAAGAATGCGGGCAGATGTTGAAAAATCATGCAATGCATTTCATCAACCCGATTAAGCAAAATCTCTACGTCGAAGCTGAAGCCT
The DNA here is from genome assembly GCA_965603595.1 of uncultured bacterium. Taxonomy (GTDB): domain Bacteria; phylum Spirochaetota; class B62-G9; order B62-G9; family DRHN01; genus JAGLSF01. The sequence continues at coordinate 20,179 of CBFDDP010000051.1, read as the reverse complement.
AATAAAAAAACTATTTAAAGGAGGACGGTATGAAAAGAATCTTCTTAATCACTGTGCTGTTTGTCTTTGCCGTTGCAACGGTAGCATTTGCGACAGGAGAGAAGGAAGCTGTACCGTCTGCGGAGCGAAACATCCTGACTATGAGCTGCAACCAGGAGTTCGGAACGATCGACCCGCAGCGCGGAACAGACTGGACGGAGTCAATGGCAATGGTCAACGTGTACGATGCGCTGGTCTTTCCGAGCTCCGCCGGGGATATGGAGCCGAAGCTCGCAACAAGCTGGGATGCCTCTCCCGATGGCCTGAGCTACACCTTTACGATGAGAAAGGGAGTAGAGTTTCACGACGGCTCTGAGATAACGGCAGAGGATGTGGCCTTTTCCATGAACAGAGCGCTCGATCTCAACGAGGGCTACTCGTGGCTATGGTCGGATGTTATAGAGGATGTGTCTGTCGATGGCAAATATACCGTGACATTCAGGCTCAACAAGCCCTTTGCCCCTTTTGTCTCTACACTCGCCTGGCTTTTTATTGCGAACAAGGACCTCGTCCTCGAGAATAAACAACCTGGGGACTTCGGTGAATTCGGCGATTACGGAGCAGAGTGGCTCAGCGTGACCACAACAGAGGATGTAGGATCAGGTCCCTATATGTTGAAATCCTGGGACCGTGGACGGGAGATCGTCTTTGAACGCTTTCCCGGTTACTTCGAGGGCTGGCCTCACGGTGAAAAATCCATAGATGAAGTCCATGTCATGCTCATATATGAAAACTCGACTGTAAGGACCATGTCGAGAGCAGGCGAGCTGACCGTTGTGGAGCACTGGCGAACCTACTCCGATTACGAGGAGATGGATGGATACCCCAACGTGAAGGTTGTTTCATTCATCTCTCCAGAGGAGCTTAGCTTCAAGATAAACACCAAGAAGCCGCCTACCGACGATGTTCACATCAGGAAAATGCTCTGCTGGGCAATGGATTACGATGCTGTACTGAATGTCCTCGAGCCGGGCTCAGGCCCTGCCAAAGGCCCCATACCAAAGGTTATTCCAGGACACGATCCGACGGTGTTCCAGTACACGATGGATCTGAAAAAGGCCAAAGAGGAGATGAGCAAGAGTAAATACTATCCAAACATACCCCCCATCGAACTTGTTCTGCCTAGTGGGCTTGAGAACCGCCGAAAGATGGCCTTGAGATTGCAGGAAAACCTCTCGTCGATCGGTGTAAAGCTCAATATCAATCAGGAGCTGTGGGGGCGGATGACCGATATGGCAACCACCGCTGAAACTACCCCCAATATCATGGTTACCTCTGTATCGGCGAACTATCCAGACCCCGACACATACCTTTACTGTATGTACCATTCGAAGGCTGCTGGAACGTGGATGTCAAGCGAGTGGCTGCAGAATCCCCAGGTCGACCGGCTGATAGAAAAGGAGAGGGTAACGCTCGATCCGGGAGAGCGGGGAAAGATCATGAACGAGCTCCAGCACATGATCGTTGATCTCTGCCCCGATATATACGTCTATGTCATGCCTCTGCGTGCGGCGGTGCAGGATTACCTGGAAGGATTTACACCCCGACCGGTCATGAGCTTCTACTACTACTACCACGACTGGTGGTATGAGAAGTAACGCACCCAGATGAAACAAGACCGCCCTGTGTGGTGATAGCCTCACCGGGCGGTCTTCTGGTTCAGCATCTTTTATGCTTCACTGCAGCACATAGAGATGGAGATGTAATGTAAAGCCTTAGTAGGATGACATCACAATAGAGCAGCAGATGCTGTTTGGATGCCGTATGAGTAGTTATTTACCCTCGAGTACCCTGAAGAGGGGAAAACCCGCTCGGACAGGGACGTACAAAGTAATAATAAGCTTAGGTAAGAGGGGAATTATATTATATAATTGTAGGAGGAGGAAAGAGGGAGAGAAGGCCTTTTAAGAATTTATATTTGTTTCATACAACCCGGGAGAGACTTTTTGGGGCTGTGGTAGTACCCTTGGAATAATAGGGCAGGTTTTCTTTATTACAATAACCCTTCCTCGCCTCAGACGCCGCAGTGAAATTCTCGCATTTTCTTGCCTATAGAGTATTGCACTCTCTTCTTGTGTTATTCGGCCTTTCAGTTTTGATATTCATCATCGCTCGCATGCTCCCAGGTGATCCCGCGCGTCTTGCGCTTGGACCGTTTGCCAAGGCAGAGCAGGTCCAGGACCTGAGGCACGATATGGGGATGGATAAGCCCCTTCACGTACAGTACTTCGTCTTTATCAAGGGGGCGTTCCATGGTGACCTCGGCCTCTCATTTCAAACGAGGAGAAGCGTAACCCTCGACATTATCCACTTCTTACCTGCAACAATAGAGTTGGTTCTCATGGCGGTCATATGGATACTTGTGCTTGGGGTCCCCTTTGGGGTGCTTGCCGGACGCTTCAAAGATAGCTGGATCGACAACATCAGCCGTGTAGTCGCGTTTATAGGCGTGGCTGTTCCTCCCTTTGTTGCAGGACTCATTGGACAGCTTATCTTCTCCTATGGGCTCGGCATTCTGCCTACAACAGGAAGGCTGAGCCTCCTTACGGCCCCGCCGCCGTCCAGGACAGGACTTTTAATAATCGATAGTGTGATAGCGGGTAACTTTCACTCTCTTGGGGACGCACTAAAGCACATAATACTTCCCTCATTTGCCGTTGCCATGACGGGGATAGGTCAGATCACCCGCCTTACGCGAAGCAGTGTGTGCGATGTCCTGGGCAAGGATTATATCGAATCTGCGCGGGCCCTCGGTATTCCGGACCGACACGTAACTTTCAAATATATGCTGAAACCGTCTTTCATTCCCCCTTTGACAATACTCGGTCTCACCTTTGCCTCAGAGCTCGGGAATGCCTTTCTTGTTGAGCAGGTCTTTGGGTGGCCCGGTCTGGCTAAGTACGGCATCAGGGCTATACTGCGAAAAGATTTTAATGCTGTAATGGGGGTGGTGCTTATCATCGGTCTGGCGTTTGTGCTTGTTAATTTTCTTGTGGATATACTTGCCGGATTAATCGATCCCCGCATTCGGATCAAGGAGAGAATAAGTGAGCAGTAGTGGCATAAATACCTCATTCAAGGATGACAACAGCGCATCGATTGAGGAAGAGCTGATCATTTCACGCTGGAAGGCGCTGAAAGAGAGACTCGGGCGCGGGTGGTTCAGGTTCAGCCGGAACCCCATCTCCATCGCCGGAGGTTTCATGGTGATGCTTGTGGTCGTTCTAGCGCTATTCGCCCCCTACTTTACCCCCTACCCTCAGCATGCACGGGAGTATACGGACTTCTCGCAGACTTTCCAGCCTCCCAGCAGGGAGCACTGGTTCGGAACCGACGAGGTGGGTCGTGACGTCTTCACCCGCGTTATTTTCGGGTACCGTATCTCTCTTTTAATGGCTGTTGTCGTGCTCGGGATAAGTGTGCCGTTCGGCGTTATGCTCGGTCTCATCTCGGGTTACATGGGAGGCTGGCTGGAAACGATCATCATGCGCATCACCGACGTGTTTCTCGCCATCCCCGCGCTCGTCATGGCTCTTGCGATATGCGCCGCCTTTACGCCAACCATTGAAAAGGCAATGCTCGCAGTCGCTTCTATCTGGTGGACGTGGCACTGCCGTCTGGTAAACGGCATCACGCGCTCGATCAAAACGGAGGAGTTCGTCCAGGCAAGCCAAGTAAACGGGGACAGCCCGCTTCGTATCATAATCAAGGATATCCTCCCCAACTGCGCATCTGCAATAATTGTCAAGATTACCCTTGATGCGGGATTCGTTATCCTCGTGGGAGCCGGACTCAGCTTTCTTGGCTTGGGAGTTCAGCCTCCCAGGCCAGGGCTCGGGACGATGATCTCATACGGGGCGGCTCATCTTCCGACAAAATGGTGGCTCACCGTTTTTGCGAGCCTTGCGATCTTTTTCCTCATTCTCGGATTCAATCTGCTCGGCGACGGCCTCCGCGACGTAATCGCCGTCGAGGCAGAGGGGATTTAGATGAACAACGATTATATGCTCCAGATACGCGATCTTCATGTGCATTTTCGCGTATACGAGGGTACCTCCCGGGTACTCGACGGAGTCTCGCTGCATGTATTCAAGGGAGAGCGCGTTGGACTTGCAGGCGAAACAGGATGCGGAAAGACGATTACCATGAAATCGTCCATGGGGCTGCTGCACATCCCGCCAGCAATAATCCCCAAGGGGGAGATCCTTCTGGACGGAAAAAATGTGCTGAAGATGTCGAAAAAAGAGCTTATCAGGATGAAGGGCACCGATATTTCGATGATATTCCAGGATCCTATGAACGCGCTCAATCCCGTATTCACCGTCGGGCAGCAGCTGGTGGATGTAATCAGGTTTTCTGGCAGGCGATCCGGTGAAGAGAGCGCCATTTCGAAGAAGGAGATCCATAGCAGGGCAATTGCCGTTCTCAGGGAGGTCAGGCTGCCCGATCCTGAACGTATAATGTCTAACTATCCCCTTGAGCTAAGCGGAGGAATGCGCCAGAGGATGCTGATCGCCATGGATCTGGTCAACAAGCCCAAGTTCCTCATCGCAGATGAACCGGGCACTGCCCTCGATGTGACGATCCAGTCCCAGATACTCGATCTCCTGAAGGAGCTTGTCAGAACGAGGAGCATCTCAATTCTCCTCATCACCCATAATCTCGGCGTCATTCAGGAGATGACGGAGAGGGTTTATATCATGTACGCCGGACAGGTAGTTGAAACCTCAAGAACTGCCACGATTTTCGAAACTCCGAAGCACCCGTACACACAGGGGCTCATTGCCTCTGTTCCGAGGCTTACGGGGGGTGAGATAGCCGAGGGAATTCCCGGCACAGTGCCTGATTATACTCAAGCCCCTCCCGGATGCCGCTTTCATCCCCGCTGCCCTCATGTCATGCCGATCTGCAGCAGGAAAAAGCCGCCTATCATCGAGCTGGAGAAAGGGCATGCTGTTGCATGCTATCTCTATGGAGGCAATAATGGCTGAACAATTCCTGGCGGTTAATGATCTTGTAAAGCATTTCCCCATTCGAGCAGGAGTCTTCCAGAGACGGATGGGGGAGGTCCGGGCAGTGGAAGGTCTGAGCTTCAGTATAGAGCGCGGTGAAATCTTTGGACTCGTAGGGGAATCCGGATCAGGAAAATCAACTGTGGGAAAAACAATCGTAAGAATCTTCAGGCCGACAAGCGGGACAATACACTTTATGGGGAGGGATGTAACGGATCGAGCAAATGAGAATAGGAGCTTTCTTACAAAACAAACACAGATGGTATTCCAGGATCCGAAGTCTTCACTTAATCCAAGGAGGAATATAAAAAGCACGCTTGAAGACGCACTCATCGTACACCGTATTTCAAAAAACGGCAGGGATCGAAAGATGATTGTAACCGAGCTTCTCAGGCGGGTAGAGTTATCACCTGCCTATATGTACAAATACCCTTCAGCGTTGAGCGGAGGACAGCGGCAGCGCGTTGCAATAGCCAGGGCTCTGGCGGTAAATCCCTCCTTCGTCGTGCTCGACGAGCCCACTTCGGCCCTCGATGTATCGGTGCAGGCAAAAATTATACGACTTCTACAGATGCTGCAGAAAGAGTTCCATCTCTCGTATATGTTTATCTCTCATGATCTGAGCCTCGTAAGGACAATAGCGAAGAGAACCGCCGTAATGTATGTCGGACGTATCTATGAGCTTGCTCCCACGGAACAGCTTTTTATGCATCCCATATGTCCCTACACACGCACGCTGATCTCTTCCGTGCCGGTCATCTCTAAGCAGGAGAATGCTGTAAAACCGGCTAAACAGAGCACAGGCGGTGATGTTCCGAGCCCTGTGAATCCTCCTTCCGGGTGCGCCTTTCACCCTCGCTGTCAACTGGCGGATGATATATGCAAGCAAAAACTTCCAGAGCTCGAGGAGGTTCTTCCTGGACATTTTGCTCGCTGCCATCATGCAAGCTACAATATGCCGAACAGTCGAGAAAGCCACGTTACCATGAAAGGGGTATGATTGTAAGTATCGATATTTCCGTATAATGAAGTAAGATACGGTGAAACGTATGTTATGAATGAGAGGGTGGTGATACATCTATTCCGAGCAGGCGAAAAACTGGTGCGGTGTATGGCGCCAGGACATATTCGTACTCCATCCGAAAGGAGGGTTGTTGAAAATGTTTAAAATAAAATCTAATCAGGATATTGAGGATTTTGTTCGTGGATGTACCTTTATGGGGACCGGAGGAGGGGGAGATCCGAAGGACGGGATAGCATGGCTTTCCGACGCATTGAATGAGGGACTGGATCTGACCGGTGTCGATGCCTCTGATATATCTGATGACGACTGGACTGCCTGTCCGTTTCTCATGGGATCCATTGCTCCTCTCACTGGTGAGGCGCTAAAAAAAATGAAACGCCTCGGTCTCGTACCCAAGATCAAGAGCATTCAGGCAGAGTGTGTTCGGCTTCTAGAGGGTTATATGGATGTGAAGGTAAGGACGATCGTCCCCATTGAGCTGGGCGGATCAAACACCGCCGGGTGTGTTGCTGCGGCAGCCCGACTCGGTATATCTGTAGTTGATGGCGACTATACCGGCCGGGCCATTCCCGAGGTTCCTCAGACAACTCCCTATCTCGAAGGCCTCCCCCTCTGGCCGATCTCGAGCGTCGACAGCTATGGCAACTACTGCGTTATAAAAGAGAGCGTGGGCTATGAGATGGCCGAGCGTATCGGGAAGTTTATTGCGGCAGCTTCATTCGGCCTCGCCGGGCAGGCCGGATTCCTGTTTAAAGGGAAGGATATGAAACGCGTCGTTCTACCCGGCACCCTCTCACAATGCCTCGAGATCGGGAGGATGATCAGGGTCACAAGAGAAGAAGGCCGGGACCCAGTGCCTGAGATCGTTAAAGAGCTTGATGGCTGGGTTCTGCTTGAGGGGCAAGTTACAAAGAAGGAGTGGGAGGACAGGGAGGGATACTACTGGGGAACGCATACCATTACCGGAGAGAAAGATTTTGCAGGTAAAGAGCTTAAGGTATGGTTCAAGAACGAAAATCACTTCTCCTGGCTGAACGGCAAACCTTACGTTGCCAGCCCTGATATGATCATTGTGATTGACCGTAAGAGTGGAGAGCCTTTCATGAACGCCGCTATTGAAGAGGGTTATAACGTTGCTGTTGTCGGTCTTCGCGCTATTGAGCAGTTCCGCTCGAAAAAAGGTCTCGATATTCTAGGGCCTGGCCACTTCGGTTTTGATGTTACGTACAAACCAATTGAGAAGCTTGTAAGAAAGTAATCTTTCGTACAGTTGCTGTATAAGAGCGTTCAGATCTCACTCTATTTACTGTAAACACACCTGGAAGATTCGTTTGAAGGCTGAGGGCGTGAAACGTGTTCTTGTAATAGGAGCGACCGGACAGATAGGATCGGAACTCACTCTTGCACTCCGTGATCGATACGGCGGCCAAAATGTCATTGCAGGAGGGCATAGAAGAAAACCATCCGATCAACTGCTTAGCACCGGCCCATACCGAATTGTCGATTGCACCGATGCGAATACAATTGCGATGGTCGTAAATGAGTACTCGGTAAGCGTCATATACCACCTGGCCGCTATGCTCTCCGCCACAGCGGAGGCCGACCCGCAGAAGGCCTGGAACGTGAACATGAACGGCCTCTACAACACTCTTGAGATTGCCAGGCAGTACCACTGTTCGGTTTTTGCGCCAAGCTCAATCGGCGTGTTCGGTCCTACCACGCCGCGCAACAATACCCCACAGGATACTCTACAGCGGCCCGATACGATATACGGGATCACAAAGCTCGCCGGCGAACTGCTTTGCAATTACTATCACAAGAAGTATGAAGTCGACTGCCGTGGTGTGCGATATCCCGGCATTATTTCATACCAGCAACTGCCCGGCGGAGGGACCACAGACTATGCAGTGGAGATCTTTTATGCTGCACTCAAAAAGCGGCGGTACACCTGTTTCCTTAGGCCCGATACGCGTCTGGATATGATGTACATGCCCGACGCCATACTTGCGGCATTCATGATAATGGAGACAGACCCGGAAAAGCTGACCCATAGGAATGCCTATAACATCACTGCAATGAGCGTCACGCCCGAAGACTTTGCTCTTGAGATTAAAAAACATATTTCTGTCTTCAGTATAGACTATGATATTGACCCGGTCCGGCAGTCAATTGCCGACTCATGGCCCAATAAAATAGATGATCGTGCCGCAAGAGAGGACTTAGGCTGGAAACCTACATACAACTTAGCCTCCATGACCAGGGACATGCTCGAGAAGCTATCAGACAAATTACAAATAAAGCTGAAATAAGCCCGAGAGTAAATTACCGCACAAAGGGCGTTCAGCACATTCGTTCTTGTAATAAACTGTTAAATAAGAATATCTTTATAACTACCCACAGAGAATTGAACCCGATACGTAGTGTACTTATCAGCTGCAAAATAAATATAGGGGAGTGGTAAAATGGCGTTGAATAAGGTACGGAAAATATTCTCCGAGCATCTCGATGAGCTCAAGAAAAGGGGCACCCTCAAAGGAAAAGAGACTGTAATAAGGGGAATCAAGCCGGCACGCGGAAAGGAAGGGCCCCGGTACTACATCGAGGGAAAAGGCGACAGAGAGTTTATTCGAATGAATGCAAACAGCTACCTCGGTATGTCACTGAAAAAAGAGGTAATCAAGGCCGAAGAGAGGGCAGCGCAGGAGTTCGGGGCAGGACCCGGGGCTGTTCGATTCATAAGCGGCACCTACGCTCCTCATATTGAGCTGGAAAAAAAACTTGCTCGATTTCATAGGAAGGAATCCGCCATGCTGTTCAGCTCCGCCTATTCGGCCGTCATGGGCATACTACCACCACTCATCTCCAAGGAAACCATTGTAATAAGCGACGAGCTTAATCACAACTGCATCATCAACGCCGCCCGTTTGGCACATCCAAAAGATAAGAAGATATACCGGCATAACAAGGTAGAAGAACTTGAAAAGGCGATTGTAGAATCGGTGGGGAACTGCAGAAGGGTAATAGTTGTAACAGATGGTATCTTCAGTATGAGAGGCGAATATGCACCTCTTCCCGAAATCGCGAATATACAGGAGAAATACGATCCGAAGTTCGAAGAGGGCATCATCAGCGTGGTGGACGACTCTCACGGTGTCGGCGCCTTTGGAGCAACCGGAAGAGGAACAATGGAGTATACCGGGGAAGAAAGGGTCGATATTCTCGTTGCGACACTGGGAAAGGCCCTCGGAGTAAATGGAGGTTACCTTGTAAGCGATGCAGAAGTAGTTGAGTTTCTGCGTGAGACATCCCCCTTCTATATATATTCCAACCCCATTACCGCATCGGAAGCATCTGCAGCCTTAAAAGCCCTTGAAATACTGGATAGTCCTGTAGGGATGAAGATGCTCGACCATCTACGCAACATAACGGCCCGGTTCGAGCACGGTCTGGTGGACCTGGGCTTCGAAGTGATACGCGGAGAGCATCCTGTTGTCCCGCTCATGATAAGAGATACAAAAAAAACCAGCGAACTCGTCGGATATCTGGAGGGAAAAGGTGTCCTTGCGACTGGCCTTAACTATCCGGTCGTACCCCGCGGTGATGAGGAGATACGCTTCCAGGTCTGCGCCGATCATACGGAATTCGACATTGACCATGTCCTTGAGTTACTAAAGACCTACAGGAATCAAGAAGAAAAGGAACAAGGGCTGACATTATGACGGGAACCATCACAAATGTCATAGAGTCATCCACCGTGCCTCTCACCTTTTTTCCTCAAAAGCGTATGAAATCGTTATACGCTTGAACTGCTTTTTTATCTTGATATTATAGGTCCTATCAGAAACGCTTTGTTCTCGCCTGCAAACAACTACCTGAAGCTGGCTCTTCAAGTTCATCCTGATGGATTGATTTCGGAACGGCTGCCGGAAGGCGGCGAAATTCATATTCACTTTCAGGAGGGTGCTATTACCTTTATCCGTGGTTCGGGGGAGTCGGTACTTCCAATCGATACCAAGGAGATAGAGGAGAGATACGGTGAATGAGCTGATCACCCACATTCTGGAAAGTGTTTCGCTGGGCATAGGAATTGCTGGCATAGATGTAGTTACCTGGGGTGCTATCAAGGCTCTGCTGTGCTTAGTTTCTTCCTAAACAGAGAGCTTCACAACGCACACAACTGCAGAGATGATGTCTGATAAACTTGTTATCTTCATTAAGTAGTGTATTAAAATCGATAGGAGGCGAGTATGAGCTACCAACCGATTGAGAACTACGGGATCATCGGAGACCTGCACACCGTGGCCCTTGTCGGCATGAACGGTTCGATCGATTTCATGTGCTATCCCCACTTTGACTCTCCGACGATTTTCGCCGCCCTCCTCGATCACCAAAATGGCGGGTCGTTCCAAATTGCGCCCCTGCACGACGAGATAACACAGAAACAGATGTACCTCCCAGACACCAATATACTCCTGACCCGCTTTCTATCCCGGGAAGGGGTGGCAGAACTATCCGATTTCATGCCGGTCCAGGAAACCGGACACGTTCATCGCCTGGTACGGCGAATCAAGACCGTTAAGGGTCGTTTCCCCTATCGTCTGCTCTGCGATCCTCGCTTCGATTATGGGAGGTCCCAACACCGTGCCGAAATCAGGGATAGCGGCGTGCTGTTTATCCTGGACGAGAAAAGGAGTTTTGTCCTTCGCTCCCAAATCCCCGTAAAAATCAAGGATGGTGCGGTAGTAGCTGAATTCACCCTGGGGGAAGGCCAGTCGGCTGCATTCGTTTTCGAGGAGTACAGAGACGGTGGGAGTTCGGAGTCGGAGAATCCCCACTACGTTTCTACAGCGTTCAAAGAAACCATGAATTATTGGCGGCATTGGATCAGTCGCTGCAAGTACCATGGGCGCTGGCGGGAGATGGTATACCGTTCCGCCTTAGCCCTCAAGCTGCTTACTTCCCATCCGGACGGTTCGATTGTCGCCGCCCCAACCTTCGGTCTACCCGAAGAGATCGGCGGAGAGCGAAATTGGGACTACCGCTATACCTGGATTCGGGATGCTTCCTTCACGGTCTACGCCCTGCTGCGTCTCGGATTCACCGACGAGGCGGCGGCTTTCATGGGCTGGATCGAGAAACGATGCGGTGAACTTCGGCCCGATGGATCGCTGCAGATCATGTATGGAGTCGACGGGCGCCACACTCTGACCGAAGAAAACCTGACTCACCTCGAGGGCTACCGTGGGTCTTCACCTGTCCGTATCGGCAACGGCGCCTATGATCAACTGCAGCTCGATATCTACGGGGAGTTGATTGATTCCATCTATCTTTACAATAAGTACGGGGAACCGATTTCTTTCGATCTATGGCAGAACGTTGTGCGCTTGATTGATTGGGTTACTAAGAACTGGCAGCGGCCCGACGAAGGAGTATGGGAGATTCGTGGAGGGCGTCAAGAGTTTCTCTACTCCAGGGTAATGTGCTGGGTCGCATTGGACCGGGGCATCCGCCTGGCAACCAAACGGAGTTTTCCCGCTCCCCTCGACCGTTGGCTTAAGGTACGAGACCAGATCTATTGGGATGTAATGAACAACTTCTGGAATCCCACGGAAAAGTACTTCACTCAGGTCAGAGGATCTAATACCATAGATGCTTCCAGTTTGCTGATGCCTCTGGTTAAGTTCATATCCCCCACCGATCCGCGCTGGCTGTCGACCCTGAAAACGATCGAGAACAACCTGGTAGAGGACTCCCTGGTATTTCGATACTGCCAGACAAACGCGGCCTCAGATGGTTTGTCTGGGGGGGAGGGTACTTTCAATATGTGTTCCTTCTGGTACGTGGAAAATCTCTCCCGAGCGGGAGATCTGGATCAGGCTCGCTTTGTATTCGAAAAGGTACTCGGCTACGCCAACCATCTTGGACTGTATTCCGAAGAACTCGGCCCCTGCGGTGAGCATCTGGGGAACTTCCCGCAGGCCTTTACTCATCTTGGTTTGATCAGTGCGGCCTACAACCTTGATCAGATGCTCAACGCCGCCGGTCGTCCCCAGGTGTAAGAAAAAATCCGAAAAAGATTTGAATATCTCCCGCTCATCTTTGTATTTTTAATCGTGAATGTGCTATCGGAATCTGGTCAAGCAATCAAACAGGACATGCGGATGTCACTCATTATAATGCAAATGGCAGCTGATCCATATACTACTCCGTCTGCTTTCTATCATCGCTATGCTCAAAAATAAATATGGATTTAAACATCAACGCAATGATACTCGTATGCGTTTATTATGCGAACACCTTCTACAACGGTCTCTCTATCAGTTGAGCTGTACACCTCATGGTTGTGACCGTGGATAAAAACTGCAGGGTGTACCTCTTCTATCAGGCTCCTGAAGGCCTGAAATCCCTGATGACATGGGTCATCGAGGTCATGAATTTCCTTCGGCGGCGCATGAGCCACAAATATATCGATACCTCCAATACGCCTCGATTTTCTCATTATACCTCGAACCTTGCGTGCCATCTCTTTTTCTGTGTACTGGACCCCCTCTCCGTTATACCATATGCTTCCCCCGAGTCCGCTGATGTTCATATCATTTATCCTTACTATCTGTCCATCAACTGAGTCACAGCCACCAGGCGGGTCATCTAAAAAGTGTTTATCATGATTACCCGGGACATAGAGGAGTGGCACAGAAATCATGGTGACAATGAAGCCGAGATACTCCCTATCGAGATCTCCGCAGGAGAGCACCAGATCTATATCTTTCCACCGTTCCTTTTCAAAATAATCGTATAATGCTCGATGTCTCTTGTCAGCGATTGCTAGTATCCGCATGATTAGTAATGACCTTATTCCCTGTCCAGATAAATATCAACCTCTAGCTCAACTTTTTCGAAAGCCTGGCTTTGTTGAATAATACATGATAAATAAGCCTTAAAGGTGCAGAACGCAAGAGCCTTCTCTGAGGAATACGATGAGCAAACCCAAATCCAGAGATCACTGTACCGAAGCTCACACCATGAGGCAAGCCCCCCATAAACTCATGGAAGAAGCGAGCAATGATAACGAATATATCCTCCGGCTGATGTGAGGGGTATCTTCGTACAAGTTCAGAACCTTTGATCTCCGTGCATGCCGGCAAGAATACAGAAGAGTACCACTCCCGTGCCTTCTCTCGCACAGGCAACTCTCTCGGGTAGAGAGAAATATCTTTGAGTAGAACTGCATACCCCGACTCATTCACCAGTTCCGCATGCTTTAGCCCGGTCTCCTGCTCGAACTTCCTGCGGGAGAGTGAGCCGTTTATAAGCCCTTCGTCATCCCTGTAGATGTACTCTTTTACATAGGCATCTATATATTCGACTCCAAGCATTTTACACGCAGAAATCCTTCGGTTTCCATCAGCCACATAGTAGCTTCCCCTGTGCTTGTACACATCTATTGGAGGAAATATATTGTATCCCTCCATTCCATGTAGTATCTTCTCTCTCCTTGTTGTTTCGGCACGATCCTTTCTGCGAATATACCTGAAACGGGTATCGAGCTCTCCGCATTTCCCAACAGTCCCGACAACACGGTCTACTGATACCACCCTCAAGCCAGCATCCATGATAATGTAAGGCTTGCGAGTGTCAAAGACTTCTTCGAAACATCGTGCACCTTGTTTCATCGGTTTCCTGAAAGCTCCTCTTCTATCATCTTTACATGCTGGAGTTCCTCATTCGATAGCGCATTGAACACCTCGCCTGCTACCCTGACCCTTGACTTCTTTGCCAATATTCTATAAAAGTTAAAAGACCTTTGCTCCTTTTTAAGCGCTATTCTAAGAATTTCACCCCGAGTCGCATCGCGATCAATATCAGGCCACTTCTCACTGATCGCCTCTATATCATCCCGTTCCGAGCTGCTCGTAACAGTGAGGGCTCCCAAGTCTCCCCTCTTCTGTACCTCCTCAAGCTTAATCCTGTGCCCCAGCTCCTCCTTCATGAGTCGCCTTAAGAGTACCTTTGATTCATTCATGACCGCTTGCTCGAATGCTTCCTCATAAAATCGGTAAGCACGCTCCTCAAAGATTAATGCTTGCTCGAGGATAAGCTTCACAAGCAGCTTCCGAAATGGCTTTGACACGAGACTTCACCCTTTATTGATGGAAACTCACCATAAAAACAATTAATAATAAAATTTATAACCAGATTTAATTGATAAGAAAAGTAATAATCGGATTTAATTTAGGTAGTACATTAAGGTTGCAGTTTACTTTATTCTTTCGACCTAGGGTTGCTCAGTCAGAATAAGGTTTCCATTATGAAAATAAAAGGGGTCAGCAGCGACACACTTCACCCTATCTTTTAATGCAGTGAAATTTCATGGGGAGAGCAATCTCTATTTCTTCTCCCCCTTTGAAAATTCCTCTGCCCTCGGGGTTTGATACATCGACGATGAACGGCGAGGCCATGCCCGACACATCTATTGTGTATCGCACCGTGGAGCCTATATATGTGAAGTTCAGTACGATACCTTTGAGTAGGTTTTCCCTCCCTGGCAGAGGGCTCTTTCCGAGCGTTACTGACTCCGGTCGTATGATAACCATTATCTGGTCGTCTGCATGTAGTTCGTTGAGCTCTGTGCTTGTATTGAAGAGCTCGCAAAGTGGAGTTGAAATCCTGAACATATCACGCTCCTTCGAAGCGATCTGTCCTGGAATGAGATTGATGTATCCGATAAAGCTTGAGACGAAAAGTGTGGCGGGCTTTTCATATATCTCCGTTGGTGTTCCAATCTGCTCGACCCTGCCTTCATTTATTACCACAATCCTGTCCGACATACTCATTGCCTCTTCCTGATCGTGGGTTACGAAAATCGTGGTCAGATTGAAGGACTGCTGAATCTTTCTTATTTCCTCCCGCATCTGTACTCGTAGATTCGCGTCCAGGTTTGAAAGAGGTTCATCCAGCAGAATGATTTCAGGTTCAATGACGATGCACCGCGCAAGGGCAACCCGCTGTTGCTGTCCACCCGACAGCTCGGTGGGTTTTCTGTACTCGAGACCCTCGAGCTGAACAATCTTCAATATGTTTAAAACCTTCTCTCGTATCTCCGACTTTGATAATTTTCTCAATTTTAAACCGTAGGCTATGTTCCCGAAGACGCTCATGTGCGGGAAAAGTGCGTAGTTTTGAAAGACCATGCTTGTCATCCGCTTCTCCGGTGGAATGTCATTGATTTCCTGTCCGTGCATGATGACAGAGCCTGAGGAGGGATAGTAAAAACCAGCAACCATTCTCAGCAGTGTTGTTTTCCCGCACCCTGAGGGTCCTAAGAAGGTAACAAACTCACCCTTATTGATGGAGGAGATGGTGAGATTGTCAACGGCAGTGACTCTGCCAAATCTTTTC
Organism: uncultured bacterium; assembly: GCA_965603595.1. Classification (GTDB taxonomy): domain Bacteria; phylum Spirochaetota; class B62-G9; order B62-G9; family DRHN01; genus JAGLSF01. The sequence goes on along the minus strand of CBFDDP010000051.1, from coordinate 4,705 downwards.
GTTAGGTTTCTCAATTCCAATACTGTCTCGTTATCCATTATTAAAACCCCTTCAGTATCTCCATCTTGGTTTTTTTCGATACCACCCTCAGGAGCATGAGGCTGGTCATTACTATCAATGTCAACATCACTGCCATGGCAGATGCTTTTCCAATATTTCCCGTTTCTGCCAAGCGTAGAATAAGAAGCGAGGCAAGGTTGGTCCCGGGTGCTATGAGGAAGATCACGGCGCTGATCGTAATCATTCCCACCATAAAGGTGTAGAGAAAGCTCGCTGCAAAGGCCGAGCTCATGAGCGGCAGTGCCGCCTTGATGAACGTCTTGATGCTGTTCGCTCCGAGGTCCCTCGAGGCCTCCTCGATCGAAACATCTATCTGATGGAGTTTACCAATACCAGCCTCCAAACCTACGGGAAACTCCCGGAAGGATATGTTGAGAATGATGATGGCTAGCGTCCCCGTGATCATGAATGGAGGTTTGTTAAACACCAGGATGTACCCGATCCCCATTACTGTTCCAGGAACCGCAAAACCGAGCAGCGCAATGAACTCCAGAACATCACGAGCCGCTGGATTCTTTCGCACGAGAATATAAGAAAAAATTATTGAGGTGAATGCAGTAATGACAGCGGCAATACCTGAGACTGTGAACGATGTCTTCAGTGCCTTAAACCCTGAATAACTGGCAAAATGTTCCATTGTCAGTGTGTTGTTGATCATGAAAAGCTTGGTGACGGAGCTGATGAAGATAACGGTGAAACAGGCAATTATTGCCAAACAGACCAGGAGCCCCAGTGTATAGAACGGAAACTGGATATACCAGGCGATCTTCCTCCTCTCGGTGCCGATCATCTGGCCACTCACCGTCACGAAGGAGCCTCCCTTAAGGAAGTAGTTCTGTATAACATAGACGAATATGGAGGGGATAATGAGCAGTATGCAAAACACCGCAGCCATCTCCATGTTCTGCTCCCCTATCCAGAGGTTATAAGCATCGGTTGCCATGATGGGTAGCCCTCCGCCGATGAGCATGGGGTTGCCAAAATCAGCAAGGGACATAATGAACACGAGCAAGCCGGCCTTGAATAGACCCGGCAGTGATAGGGGAATGATAATCCTGAACAGGGTCCTTGCCTGGCTCGCCCCCAGATCATTGGACGCGTCTTCCAGGGAAGGGTTCAGGGACTGCAGCACGTTGTTTACCATGAGAAATCCCAGTGGAAGGAAGGAGAGAATCTGGGCAATGATAAGTCCCGGCCACCCGTATATACTCGGGCTGATCCCAAAAAAATGGTAGATGAGCCCCCGTCTCCCTGCAATGATGATGAGCGCGAGTGAAAAGATAAAGGGCGGTGAAATGAGAGGAAGCAACGCTCCCATCCTTAAAAAACCCTTGAGCGGCAGGTTCGTCTTACTGATGACATAGGAGAGGGCGAACGCAACGACGAGAATGATGGAAGTCGTGATCACTCCAAGCAGCAAGCTGTTCAGCATTGATTTATAATAATAGGCAAATCGGAAGAAATTCGCGTAGTTTTGAAGAGAGACTGCGCCCTCCGCCTGAAAGGACGTGACAAGAACCGAAGCCACGGGATAGACGACAAAGAGGAGAAGCATGAGCGTCATGAACGCCGTTAATCCAATAAATGCGGGATCCTTGCGCAGCCCCAGAGCCTGATCTCTGTCATGTTTACTCCAAAACATGTTTTCTCCCTATTTATTGTTCGATCAGCAGAAAACAGAGGCGTGACGATACCGCCTCTGTTTTCACACATGGTCTTCGTTGGTGATAGGAATTACTGCGCGAATCTGCTCTTCCAGGTGCTCATGATCCTTTCCCTGTTTTCGGCAGCCCATTTCGCGTCGTAATCGATGAGCTTGGGATCAAAACTGACGAGTGACTCGACACCAGGATAGGTGACCTTCGACCGGTACTTCGCCACCTCCTGATGAAAGTTTCGGTTTCCGATGTAATCAATAAACTTCTTAGCCCCCTCAGGGTTCTTTGTGTTTTTGTAGATCACAGCTATGTCGAGAACATAGCCCGTTCCCTCAGCGGGAATGATCATCTGAACAGGATAGCCCTCGTTTCTCCTCTTCTCAATTGCCTGATCCCAGGTGATGCCGACCATAAACTCTCCCTGCGCGACAAGCTGGCCTGGTGCGGAACCAGACTTTGTATACTGGGCAACATTTTTATGAAGTTTTTCAAGGTAACTCCAGCCCTTGTCTTCGCCGAAAAGCTGCATGATCGTGGATACCGTCAGGTAGGCAGTTCCGGAGGTGCCAGGGTTTGGCATGACGATTTCACCCTTCCACTTCGGGTCAAGAAGGTCGTTCCACGACCGCGGTGGATCATACCCCTTTTCTTTGAGAAGCTTGGTGTTCACGCCAATACAGGCGAACCAGTACGACCATCCGTACCAGTAGCCGTCAGGGTCTTTGTACTGATCGGGTATTGCCTTCCAGGCTGGTGATTTGTACTGCATGAGGAGGCCTTTCTCCTTTGCCATGAGCGCGAACGACAGGGGCCAGCCGAAATGCACGTCTGCATTGACCCTGGGAGACTCTGCTTCGACACGAGCCCAAGCCTCGCCCGACGACATCCTGAGCGGTTCCAGCTTTAGTCCCGTTCCCCTTGCAATAGCCTTGGCAAAGGGGTCGAGCTCCGATTCATCATTATCCGTGTAATATTTAACAACGTTTGATACAGCATGAAGGTTCGGTGCTCCAAAGACCAAAAACGAGAAAACAATTAACGACAACGAGAAAACAATTACAAGATTCTTCTTCATAACCTATCCCTCCTTTTTTGGAATTATCGAAAATCACGATTTGCCCTTGTCATAGAATAACCTGTAATTCGGGGTTCAAATTCATATTTACACACCCTTAGAATTCTGTCAAGGCAATCAAGTTCACCTCACAATTAAAAAAAATCTCCCCTGATGTTTTTACACGTGCACTGCAACACATGAAAAGATCGTGCCGAGCAGGGTAATGAGATAGAGAAGCTTGGTCTTCTTCCATATTCAGTCGAAGAGATTTAATGAGAAAGAAGGGGTTGCTGCATACACTTATATGATTATTATAAAGCGATAAGATTTGCGGTTATTACTAATGCTAAGAACTAATAGATTGCCCTTGAAATCTCTAGTACAATACAAATGTTATGTATATTTTGAACGTTCTGTGAAATGGTAAAAACAACAATTACACCTAAGCAGATTCAAATTTCTCGCTACTTACGAAAGCGGCTTCAATTCATCCATAGAATTTGCAATATGCTACAAAATATAGTAAGAGTACCAGGTAATAATGCTCTGGTCAAAATTATTTCTCACTGGTTTCTTCCACCGATAGAAGAGAAAAGCATTGTGGTTCCTACCATCTATGGATTTGATCTATGTGTGAGCAAACGAACGGGCCGCCAGTATTACTACTACGGATATTACGAGCCTGGTACTATTTACGTCATGCAACAATCGTTGGAACCTGGAGATGTATTTATCGATGCGGGTGCCAGTGTAGGACTCATGACCTTCATGGCATCCATTCTTGTAGGAAATGATGGACTTGTACTATCCTTTGAGCCGCATCCATATCGGTATTTACAACTAAAGGATGGTATTTCCATAAACAAAAGGGGAAACATCAGTGCATATAATTTGGGCCTTGGCAAAGAAGAAGCTGTAGTCAGGCTTTATACAGACGTTGCTAGCCCTTCGATGGTATCAGGTCAAGGAAGGTCAGAATTTATAAACGTACACGTTGAACCACTTGATACAGTGCTGAGAAGAGAGAAAATATCGAATGTGAGGATGATAAAGATCGATGTAGAAGGATTTGAAGGGGAAGTACTGCAGGGAGCAGAAAAGTTACTCGTATCTGAGAAAGCTCCTATACTTTGCATCGAGCATGGTGTCTACGAATCAAATTTCGATGCAATAGGTTATCTACAAAAAATAAATGATTATTCTCTATTTCAATTGAAAAGAACAAAGATGTATGTCTCAAAACTTTGTCCGATAGAAAATCATCATGAGCTACGGCTTCATGACAATGTATTCTGTTTCCTACCTTATCATCTTGAAAAGTTGTCTAGTACGATGTTTTTATAAAACACTTCATCACCCTGATCTAAAAGTGTGTATAGACATAGGAGACAGATGATCGTTTATAGCTAGTGGAATGGTCTCTATATGGCCTGTTTGTGGATTGTACCAGAGTGAATGAGAGCGACCCTCTCGCTTTAGACAACATCCATGCTTACGGAGGTGTTTGAGAAGAGCCTACCGTTTCATTCAAGTGTGACCATTTCTCGAATTGCATCACCAGGAATACCCCGAAGCGAGTCTTCTCGTTGATCTTCGAGAATAAGATTTATCGCATCGGATAAACTTTTCAGGCATTCTTCTTTTGTTCGGCCCTGACCATTAGCCCCCGGTATTTCGGGACAGTAGGCTATAAACCAGTCGCCATCTTTTTCGACAATAGCGGTGAATTCATTGTGCATGTAATACTTCCTGACCTTGAATTCATTAAAAGTATATCGGAGAATATCTCTGAAATCAAGAAAGAAACCACATTACGGTATCGAAAGAGCCGAGTGAAACTCGGTATTTCTCAAGCATGTGTTTGCCAAGTACTTGCAATACTCAAACTGGATGAAAAATTGATGTCTGCTATTGAGCAAGCTGACCCGTC
>CBFDDP010000050.1:0-21071 GCA_965603595.1 uncultured bacterium | reverse complement strand
GAGGTTGAGGGAAACACCGTTGTCGTGAGGGTCCAGGACAGCGGCATCGGAATGAGCATGGAGGTTCAGAAACGCACATTCGATCCCTTCTTTACCACCAAGGGTACCCGGGGAAGCGGCCTGGGACTCTCCATATGTTACGGTATCATTTCGCGTCATAAAGGTGAGATCGTACTTGACAGCAAGGTCGGTAAAGGAACGACGTTTACCATTCGGCTTCCACTCAATCTATCCGGAAAAGAGCCTGAGAGTATACGAGAGAAGGAGGAGCCTGTTGTGCCAGCGAGAATCCTTGTAGTTGATGATGATGCCATGATGCGATCTGTGCTTACCGATATACTTATTCAATCGGGGTGCCATGTTGACGAGGTTAGTTCGGGCCGTGAGGGTGTTGAACTGTTCAGCCATGATGAGTATGATATGGTCCTGACAGACCTGGGGCTCGACGACATGTCAGGCTGGGATGTCGCAAAGAAAATCAAGGAACGTTCTCCGGACACGCCGGTTGTTCTGATAACAGGATGGGGTATGCAGCTCAGTGAGGATGAAAACCGGACCCGGGGTGTTGACTTCGTTGTGTCGAAGCCTTTCAAGCTTGAAGAGCTGCGAGGAGTCATTAATAGTGCGATGTCCCTCAGGGAAGGAAAGGGCATATAGCAATTCTCCGGACGGATGATGTAAAAGGCGGCTTTGTTCAGGAAGCCGCTTATTGTACATATCAGTCCTCTTCCCTCTTCGGCCTCAGATAGGCGCCCCAGTAGCCCATACCGACAAAGAAACCGCCTCCGATTATATTGCCGATGGTCACGGGGAGGAGGTTCCGGTACAGAAAGCTTCCCCACCCGAGACTCGAAGGATCCACGCCGGAGGGGCCAGCGACGCCCGCCCAGTTGTGCAGGAATATGCCCGTGGGGATGAAGTACATATTGGCGATGCAGTGCTCGAAGCCTATGGCAACGAAGGCCATTATGGGGAAGAAGATCGCAAAGATTTTCCCCACCGTCTGACGGGCAGACAGGGCCATCCACACGGCGAGGCATACGAGCCAGTTGCAGCCGATCGCTCTGAAAAGAGCTTCTCCGAACCCCAGGTTGACCTTTCCATAGGCGATTTTGACCGCTGCAGCGCCGAGGGCCCCTCCACCGGTTTTCCAGAGACCAGAGAGATAGAAGAGGATAGCCACAATAATCGAACCGATGAAATTTGCCAGATACACGAGAATCCAGCGTTTGCCCATGGTGCCGAAGGTGATTTCGCGGGCGAGGGTGCTCGTGATCATGAGGTTGTTGCCGGTAAACAGCTCCGCTCCCGCGATGACAACGAGCATCAGGCCGACGCTGAACACAGAACCGCCTATGAACTTGGTGAAACCGATTCCAAAATGGGAGGCCATGTCAAAGGTGACGGTGGTCGAAAGAACGCTGCCGAATGCGATGTACGCACCCGCGAGAATCCCGAGCACGAGTACGGAGAGCCACGGTGAGGTGACCTTTGTTACACCCACTTTTTGAGCAACCGTTTCGGCGATTGTACTGGGTGCCTTGTCTTCGAGGCTCGGTACGGGAAACTGGATCTGTTTGACGATTTTTTCTAGGCGACCCAGAGCCTTCTGCTCTTCTGAAACCTTGCGCCGAACGGCCCGCTTCACCACGTCCGATATCTCACCAGGTGTGAAAGGTTTTGACACATAGTCCATGGCTCCACGTTTCATCGCCTCTGTTGCCCTTCCCACAGTAGGGTAGCCGCTGATCATGACGATTGCAGAGTCAGGTGACCGGTTCGAGATCTCTTCGACCACATCCATACCATCGAACCCGGGCATCTTCCAGTCGCAGAGAACCACATCGAACCTGCTGCCCTCAATGAGTCGAAGACCATCGCCGGGGTTCGAGGTGGTGATAACTTCAAATCCCTCTTCGGTGAATACCTTTCTGCATGATTCGAGTACCACCTCTTCGTCGTCGATAACGAGCATTTTTACTGCCATGAGCATTTCTCCTCATCACGTGGTATGTTACCAGATTTCTGCTGAGAGTCTCTGCTGAAGCCAGCGTTTCTGTATGTCTGTGAGCTCTCCCACATGCTTTTCGATCCACGGTATGTCGCCTGTAAGGATGGCAAGCTTTTCAGGTCCCGTGAGGGTGTATTCCTTCAATGCATCTGCGCCCTCGTAGTACAGGGCCGAGACGAAATAGCTGTCATGGGCAGCCCGCTCGAGCACGCGCAGTATCTCATCCTTGTTGACAATTCGCTGTTCCTCAGGTGCCGTGCTCTTTCCGGCCTTGAGACCCACGGTGACTGCATTGATCAGTACATCGGGGGTAAAGGGTTTTTCGATGTAATTCGTTGCGCCGAGCTGCATTGCCTGTACAGCCGATTTTACGGTCGCATATCCCGTAATGATGATGATCGGCAGCTCTGGTTTCGAGCGTTTGATATCGCGAAGTATACGCATGCCTCCAATATCAGGCATGCGTATATCGGTGAGGACCAGGTCATACTCTTCCTTGAGCGCCTGGTCGAGTCCTTCCCGGCTGCTCGTGAAGCAATCAACCTGATAGTTTTCCCCGATCAGGATCTTTTTGACGCTGTCGAGGACGATCTGCTCATCATCGATTACCAGTACTTTCATCTCTCTGACTCCTTTCGTGCGCTGACCCATTCCTACCCCTAGGGGGGCGGGAATCACGCATGTTGTCTGCTCCTTCTGTTCTTCCGAGTAATCTGTACACAGCTTCCAAAAGCTCATCGGGTGTAAATGGTTTGGGAATGAACTCTTTCACTCCCCTGTTGATGAATGTCCGTATCGTTTCCGGTGTGGGGTAGCCGCTCATGACGAGCACTGGAATCTCCGGCCAGTTTGCAAGCGGCCACTTCTCCGTGATTCTTTGCAGTAGATAGACGCCGTCCCCGTCGGGCATCTTTACATCCATGATCATCATATCGAAAATACCGGCATGTTCAAGATGTTCCATTGCTGCCGCGGCGCTCGAAACGAGCACCACCGAAAATCCTTCGGCCTCGAGCACCACCTTGCAGCTGTCCAGAACGATCGTGTCGTCATCCACAACGAGTATCCGTTTACCCTTCATCTGTTTCCTCCAGCGGAAGCCAGATGGTGAACGTGCTTCCTTTGCCAACATCACTCTGAACCCTGATCGTTCCTCCATGTCTCTCAATTATGCCGTAGGATACGGCAAGGCCCAGGCCGGTTCCCTCACCCACTTCCTTGGTTGTGAAGAATGGGTCGAAGAGTCTGTCCAGGTTTTCCGGAGAGATGCCGCTTCCAGTATCCGTAATGCCGATTTCGATTCCCTTCTGCCCCCCCGATTGAGCTGAGACGGTAAGATCAGTGGAGACCGTCACTGTGCCCCCCGGTTGGGTTGCATCAAAGGCATTGATGATCATGTTGAGTATAACGCTCTGCAGCTGATTCCTGTCAACGATACGGCCTGGAAGATCTTTCTTGGGTTCGAACTGCAGGGTGATGCCCTTGATGAGCGCCTGATTCTCGAGCAGTCCAACGGTTGATTTGACCAGCTTGTTGATATCGGTCTGCTCCTTTTCGAGCGCTGTCTGGCGGGAGAAATCGAGCAGTCCCTTCACGATTTTCCTGACACGCTCGGTTTCATGGGCAATGGTCTCGAGATCCGAGCGTATCTCGTCGTTGATGTCGGTGCGTCTGAGGAGCATGTGGGTGAAGGTGAGCACCCCCGTCAGAGGGTTGTTGATCTCGTGTGCCACGCCGGCGGCAAGCCGACCGATGCCCGCCTGCTTCTCCGATTGAAGGAGCTGCCGTTCGCTTTCTGCACGCTGTCGCCTGTCCCGCTCACGGAGGGAGGAGAGCATCTCAGAGAAATTCCTCTGCAGCACCCCTATCTCGTTTTTTGAGATGGGACCGATTTCAGGATTGAGATCCCCCCCTGAGACAGCATTGCTCGCCCCAATAAGCTGCCTGACAGGCCTGACTATCCTGCTGGTCATGAGATAGCCGAGCCCAATCGCGACGAGCATTCCTGCAATGGTGATGAGGATGAATACGTTCAGGAGACCTCGGCGCATATCCACATATTTTTTTTCGAGTACTCCCACATAGAGGATTCCGACACGGTCACCGGTGATGTCGATGATCGGTTCGTATGCCGTGATGTACCAGTCGCTCACCACAAAGGCCCTGTCCTTCCAGGGAGTCCCTTCGAGCAGCACCCGGTCCCGTACCTCTCTGGATACGCGGGTCCCGATGGCGCGTGTTCCCTCGGGTGTCATCACATTGGTTGCTATACGCAGGTCCCTGAAAAAAATGGTTGCGGTGCCAATACTTCTCCCTTCATATATCTCATTCTGAAACACGGTTTCCCGTACCCTGTCGACGATCATATTATTCCTGTTCAGGAGTATGCCGCTGTAGAGCACGCCGATCATTTCATTACCGTTGTATAGGGGGGTCCCGGCAGCCAGGGCCATTCCCGATGTTTCCTCGTTTTCTTCACGCGGGGCGGCCATGGGTGTAGGGACAAGGGGAATCAGCGCCCTTTGTGCAAGTGCGGGGTTCTCGGCCCGAAGAAAGTCCTGTTCCAGTACGACGGTACCGGAAACAGCCTGACCCTTCCGGAATACCTGTGCTGCAATGGGGTTGTTCACCGGTTCCGGCTTGCTGCCTGCCGGTGAGCCGATACGACACAGTGTTTCACCATCCGGCAATACTATACCGGCAAAATCGATATCCGTTTTCTGGGCTATTTTTTGCAGTTTCTTCACGAGCAGGTCCTGCTCGCCGCTTTCCAGGGACGATCTGAAATCCGAGTCGAGAGCGGCTATGGCGAGAGCCGTATCGATGTTCTGTATCTCTGACAGATATATCTCGCGGGCTGCATTGAGATCGAGGCTCACACGCCTCATAGCCTCATGCAGCACCGAGTTGTAGAGGAGTTGTCCTCCCACAAAGAGGGATACAACGCCGACAAGAACCGAAACGCCCAGGAAGCTGCTAATGAGTTTTGCCCGAATGGAGTAGAACAATCCTCTTCCCCGGATTCAGAATGGATCGTTGTATCAGATGTGTGCTCCTCTATTGATAACATGGTTTCGAGAGATTGTCAATAATTTAACATTATTGTCCTGTCTCATGCTGCTTTCCCCTGAAGGGCGGCGTATGATACCGATTCATGTTGACAATTCGGACATGTCCTGTACAATGTTCACCAGCTTCAATTTCGAGTAATGAAAACGCTTACTGCACCGTGGATGGGGGAGGTGCTATGGGTAACGGGAAATAAGAGGAGCTGCGCAGCGCCATTGTGGAGTACAACAATGAGCTTGCAGTCAGTGCGGCAAAGGTCATGGTCGGCGGATCAGCGATAACACAGGAGTTTGCCGATAGTATCGGCGCAGACGGATACGACCCGATTGCACCCGGTGCTGTGGAACTAGCGAAGAGACTTAGGGGGTCCCAGGGGGCAGGGGAGTGACAAGAGGATTCAAACGAAGATTCGAACCTTTCGATGTGCTCACAACAGGTGATCTGGATGCGATCGAAGGGGGGGTGCATCAGCTCCCGCTACCATGGCAGGTGAGCTCGTCACGAACATAGCCGAGTCGCTGGGCCCGCTCATCCTTGCACAGCTTATCGATCCTGGTCATCCCGTAGTACCGGGTACGTTCACCTTTCCCACAAATATGTCGACAGAGGCACCCTTTTTCTGTAATATAACCATAGCCCTCGCTTCCGCAGGTTTTGCCCAGTTTTGGCGGCGGTATCGAATACCAACACAACTCATCGAGGCCGCAATACCCAATGCCAAAACATGGGATTTCCAGAGCGGTTATGAGAAAGGCATGAATGCCCTCGTTCAAGCCCAGGCGGGCGGCTCCATAGTCTGGATCCACGGTACCGTACACGGGGAACTCACCGCTCATCCCCTGCAGGCGATACTCGACGAGGCGAGAAAGTTCTATCAACACCGGTTGGATGACTAGCCTGTAGTCCTCACGGTGCGCTGCAAAGTTGCCCGTACAGTGGATTATCGTACCATAAATAATGCGTGGAGGTGGAGATGACCGGGAATGGGGAATATGTTTTGGCCTTTGATTTCGGTACAGAATCGTTACGTGGTGCCATCTTTGATTGCAACGGGAATATGGTCTGTACCGAGGCCCGGGAGTATGAGACCTGCTTTCCAAGGCCCGGATGGGCAGAGCAGAAACCTGATGAGTGGTGGCAATCCTTCCTGGCTGTTGCAGGAGCTCTTCTGGGTCACTGTGAAATCCCCAAAGAGCGGATACGGTCCATCGCGGTTGACACGACCTCCTGCACGATGCTTGTGCTGGACAGTGACTTCAATCCGCTGAGAAATGCCATCATCTGGATGGATGTGCGTTCCTTTCGTCAGGCAGAGCGTATAGCAGGCTGTGGAGCTGATATACTGCGTTACAACGGGCACGGCAGTGTATCTGCAGAGTGGATGCCCTGCAAGGCACTCTGGGTCAGGGAAAACGAGCCCGATATATACGGTCGTGCACATCATATCTGCGAGTTCCAGGACTGGATCAATTATCAACTCACCGGTGAGTTCGTGGGAAGTATCAACAACACCACGGTACGCTGGTACTATGATCCGCGGGGCGGCGGATGGCCCACTGCATTCTATGAAAAAATCGGGCTCGGGGATGTTGTGGAAAAGTTCCCCCAGACCATACTCGAGTTGGGTGCGCCGATTGGCCACCTGAGGCCTGTGCTGGCAAAACAGCTTGGGCTCTCTGAAACAACTCTCGTCGTGCAGGGCGGAGCCGACGCCTACATAGGAATACTCGGTCTCGGAGCGGTGAAACCCGGCAGACTTGCCTTTATTACCGGTTCTTCACATCTTATGCTCGGACATACGGACAGAGGTTTTCACAAGGAGGGAATTTTCGGGGCCTTCCCAGACTGTGTCATGCCTGGTCTCTATGTGGTTGAAGGGGCGCAGATATCGAGCGGTTCCGTACTCAAATGGTTCAAGGACGGTTTCGTCAGCAGGGAGCACGAGGAGGAGGCGCTTGGGGCGGGGCTGTCCCTCTATGATTATCTGAACACACTGGCCGGGAGAATACAGATCGGGTCAGAGGGACTCATACTTCTCAACTACTGGCAGGGAAACCGAAACCCCCTGGTTGATTCCCAGGCTCGAGGTGTGATATGGGGACTCAGCCTGAAGCACAATCCTGCGCATGTATACCGTGCGATCATGGAAGGGGTTTCCTACGGCACCGAGCACATCATGCGATATTTCAGAGAAGCCGGTTTCGTCCCGCGGGAGGTATATGCCTGCGGCGGTGCAACGCAGAGTGATCTCTGGATGCAGATACAGAGCGATGTGCTCGGAATACCGATTTATCTGACCGAGGAGCCAAATGCCCCTCTGCTCGGTGATGCTATTCTTGCTTCCTACGGTGCAGGCCTCTATGTAGGTATTGAAGAAGCTGCGGGCGCCATGGTTCGAATAAAGAAAAAGGTAGAACCTGATCTTGAAAAAACAGAGGCGTACCGCTACTATGTGGACAGGTATATCGACACCTATCCGGCACTGAAGGGGCTCATGCACGACATGTTGAAGCATGAATCCGTATGATGTGTTAATACTAACCGTGTAATGGAGGATACAAGCGATGGCAGAGAGTTTCGAAGGGAATGTCCTGAAACAGAGAAAGCGTATGAAATTGAGTCCCGAATCTGTAAGGGCGCGAATCGACAATGCACCTTTCGGTGAGGAAACAAAGAAGCTTGCTCGGCGCTGGAGTGAGGTAGAATCCCTCGGCGGTGTCGGCCTCGGCGTGTTCGATGTGAGCCCGGTTATGGTCCGGGCAAAGGGGGCCTATCTCTACGATGCAGACGGGAAGGAGTACATCGATATGCTTGCCGGTTTTGCAGTGTCTGCGCTGGGTGAATGCAATGAAGAGGTGACGCGGATCATTCAGGAGCAGGCCGGGACACTCGTGCATTACTTCGACTTTCCGCATCTCGAGCGCGTCAGGCTCGCTGAGAAGCTCGTGAAGCTGTCGCGAATGAAGAGGAAGGCACGAGTCGCTTTCGGTGTAACGGGCTCAGACGGAATAGAGCTTGCCGTTCGTGCAGCTCGGTACTTCACCGGACAACCCTTCATTCTCACCGCCTACGGGGACTACCACGGGGTCACCTACGGGACCATGGGCCTTACGGGCAAGGGGGGCATGCAGCCCTATTTTTATCCTCTGCCCCCCAACCAGTCTGTCGGCTATTTTCATTTTGCCTACTGCTATCGCTGCTCCTATGACAAGGAGCACCCGGCTTGTGACATGTACTGCATGAAGAGTTTTGAGAGGCTGCTTGAGAGCAAGGAGTCTCCATACACGGACGGTATGCACGGTATAAGCAGCGTTGCGGCCATTCTGGTGTCACCCTATCAGAGCTCTGCCGGGTACTACATTCCGCCCGAAGGCTATCTGCAGGAGCTCCGGAGGATTGCAGACCGGTTTGGCATGCTGCTCATCATCGATGAGATTCAGACCGGACTCGGGCGGAGCGGCAAGCTGTGGGCCTTCGAACATTCGGGCATAGTGCCCGACATGATTGTTACCTCCAAAGCGCTTGGAGGCGGTATTCCGATCTCCGCAGTCATTGCCGAGAGCGATATACTAACCGAGTGGGGTCCGGGCGCCCATGTATCAACACAGGCGGGGAATGCCCTGGCCTGTGCTGCAGGGAGCTATGTGCTCGACGTGGTGTCTTCCGATGAATTCTTGAACAAGGTGAACAGGCGGGGCTCCTACTTCGCGGATGGTCTCAGGAACCTGCAGGAGAAGCATGAAATAGTCGGACTGGTGGGTAACCGGGGCATCTACACGGGTGTGGAACTTGTCAAGAGTAAAAAGACCAAAGAGCCGGCGGCTGAGGCTGCAACATTTATCAGAGATGAGTCGGTGAAAGAGGGACTGCTTTTCGAGAAGGGCGGCTACTATCACAACCGGCTGCAGCTCATTCCGCCCCTCACCGTAGAGGAGGATGAGCTTGATCGGGCCCTCGGCATACTTGACAGGGTGTTCGGGGATGCAGAGAAGAGGTACGGTATAGGGAAAAGGTAATTGGTTATTATTATGCACTCACAATTCCCTAAAAAACGTGTGATATGCTATTCCTCTGTAAATTTTGCGCTTAGCGCAAAATGCTTTAATAAAGTGCAGCGCGGCGAGCTCTAAAATAAACTTTATTTTGGTTACAGCCAGAGGCCGCGCTGTAGTATAGGCAGCGGATAATTTTATCCATTGAATGGGGATAAAAATATAAAGGAGATGCCCATGGGCGATGACAGGTTATTTGGGGATATTGCCAAGCTTATCGAGTCACAGAGGGACAGCATTCTCGAAACACTGAAACGTTTCATCAATTTTCGCTCCATCAACGTCGAGATGCTCGGCGAGGGGGAAACCTCGGAGATTGTTGAATGCCAGCGCTGGGTTGAATCGGAACTGAAGAAGCTGAACACCTTCGACAAGGTTGAATACTACGAGCTTGAAAAGGGAAGACCCAATGTGGTGGGCCTCAAGAAGGGCAGCGGAGGCGGGCGCTCACTCCTCTTCAACGCCCATTCTGATGTTGTCATGGTGAGCGAGGAGCAGAAGCGGAGTTGGACGGAGCTCAGTCCCTTTGATGGAGGGGTCAAGGACGGCATGGTCTGGGGACGGGGAGCCACTGATATGAAGAGCGGTGGGACGGCAATGCTCTATGCGGCGAAAGCCCTGAAAGATCTGGGTATCGAACTCAAAGGGGACCTGCTTCTCACCTATGTCGACGGAGAGGAATCGGGAAGGGCCGAGATCGGCATCTGGTCACTCATCGACAAGGGGTACACAGCGGATTTCGGTATCATGACCGAGCCCACGAGCGTGCGCAACATATACAACAAGTCCAAGGGCGAGATTTACTTTGATATAAAGATAACCGGAGAATCAACGCACATCTGTAACCGGTACAAAACTATCTGGCCTCAGTGGCACAGAGAGGATCAAGTTGGTGTCAACGCCATCGACAAGATGGTCCGGCTCATCAATGCATTCAATGAGCTCGAGCGCTCCTGGGGGCTCGACTATTACGATCCGACACTCGATCCGGGTTCAACGACGCTGACCGTATCCATGATACGGGGCGGCGAGAGCTTCTCTGCGCAGGCCGGGGAGTGCACCATGACCGTTGCGTCCATGTTTGTGCCCCAGTTGAGGGTGGAGGACATCAGCAAACAGATTATCGACACTATTAATTACGTGGCTGATCATGACCACTGGCTGAAGGACCACCGGCCGGAATACAGCCTCCCCTTTCCTGCAAAACAGCCGCTCAATCTGCCCGATGATGACGAGCGGGTAAAGACTGTCATTGCTGCCTACGAAGGGATCATGGCTGAGTCGCCCGTGATCGGACCATCGCCCTTTGTGGGTGACATGAATTATCTTGCCGAGAAAGGGGTGCCCTGTATCGTATGGGGCCCCGGTGACATAGGTCTCGCCCATGGAACAAACGAGGGCGTTGATATCGAACAGGTGATCAATGCGGCAAAGCTCTATGCTACTGCAGCGGTAAAATGGTGTGGAGTGAAGTGAGAATATATATCAGGGGTTCCATGGGAGTGAACTGAGATGCGTTTCAAGAATAAGGCAGTTGTGGTAACGGGTGGAGGCAAGGGAATAGGCAGGGCCGTTTCTCTTGCATTCGGCAGTGAGGGGGCTCGTGTTCTCATCGGTTTCAGCAGCGATGAGCGGGCTGCTGCAGAGACCGCCGAAGGCATCCGAAAAAGCAGTGCAGAGGCAGCTGCCTGCAGGGTGGATGTGACAAAGAAGAGTGAGTGTGAGGCCTTTGTTGACAGGGCTGTGGAGCTCTTCGGGAGGATCGATATCTGCGTGAACAATGCGGGAGTGTCGACCATGAACTGGGTTGTCGATCTCACCGAGGAGGAGTGGGACTTCAACATGGCTGTCAATGCCAAGGGTGTGTTCCTGAGCTGTCAGAAGGAGGTTAAACAGTTCCTGTCACAGGGCGGGGGAGGCAGAATCGTCAATGTCGCGTCAATTGCTGCAAAGAGGCCTGCAATGCTTCTCGCGCACTATGCGGCATCGAAGTATGCAGTTCTCGGTTTTTCGAAGACCCTGGCGCAGGAGGTTGCACAGCACGGCATCACGGTCAACTGTGTATGCCCCGGCTTTGTGCGTACAGCCATGCAGGAGCGTGAAGTGGGCTGGGAGGCGAAACTGCGTGGCCTGAGCAGGGAGCAGGTGCTTGAGGAGTACATCTCAGCAACTCCACTGGGCAGGCTCGAGGAGCCCGAAGACGTGGCCTCCGTCGTGCTCTTCCTCGCATCCGACGACGCAGGCTTCATGACCGGCCAGGCGATCAATGTAGCCGGTGGTACCGAGATGGCTGTATAAGGTGCTGCCCAATCCTATGTGTTTGTAAGGACAAAGGGCTCAGTGGAAGCGCAGTTGAGCCCTTTATTACTCTCATGTAATTCTCTACGCCTTCTTCAAAACTTTCTTCTTTTCAGTCTTTTTAATCTTCACAGCGCACACCTTGAACTCCGGTATCTTTGCAACAGGGTCCAGCGCGTCATTGGTGAGCACGTTTGCCGCAGCTTCCCGGAAGTGAAAGGCCATGAATACGGCACCCGGTCGTGAGCGCTCAGTCACGACGCAGCGAGTAGTGACCGTACCCCTCCGTGACGAGATCTCGGCGTAATCGTTGTGTTTGATGCCCAGGTCTTTTGCATCCCCGGGGTGTATCTCCACGAACCCGTCAGGACGCACCTCGTCGAGCCCATCGACCCTTCGGCTCATGGTTCCAGTGTGGAAGTGATAGAGTATTCTTCCCGTGGTGAGCACATAGGGATAGTCATCGTCTGGAAGTTCTGCGGGTGGAATGTACTCGACTGCATTGAAGAGCCCCTTGCCGCGTGTGAACACCCCCTTGTGCAGGAATGGGGTGCCGGGATGCTTCTTGTCAGGACAGGGCCACTGCAGGCCGAAATTCCTGATCCGCTTGTGGTTGATCCCCCCGTATATGGGCATTACCTGTGCCATTTCATCCATGATCTGTGTTGTCCCCCTGTAGGCCATGGGGTAACCGAGCCTGCTCGAGACCTCACAGATGATCTCCCAGTCGGTTTGCGCCTCACCCGGAGGCTGGAGTACGAGGGTGAGTAGCTGTACCCTGCGCTCCGTGTTTGTAAAGGTGCCGTCCTTTTCGGCAAAGGAAGCTGCAGGCAGCACCACATCGGCGAGCTGTGCTGTCTCCGAGAGGAAGATGTCCTGCACAACGAGGAACTCGAGGGATGCGAGGTCCTTCTTCACGCGGTTGACATTAGGGTCACTCAGGAAGGGGTTCTCGCCCATGATATACATGGCCCGTATTGAGCCGTCTTCAGCGCTGTGGAGCATCTCAACCACCGTTTTTCCCACAGCCGGAGAGAGTGAGGTTTCCCATGCCTTTTCGAACTTGCGCCGAATGACTTCCTCATCCACCTTCTGATAGCCGGGATACACGTTTGGAAGAGCTCCCAGATCGCATGCTCCCTGTACGTTGTTCTGGCCGCGCAGGGGATTCACGCCCGCGCTCTTCTTACCCACGTTTCCAGTGACCATGGCCATGTTGGCCAGGGAGAGCACATTGTCTGTGCCGGTAGTGTGCTGCGTGATTC
This sequence comes from uncultured bacterium, assembly GCA_965603595.1. Taxonomy (GTDB): domain Bacteria; phylum Spirochaetota; class B62-G9; order B62-G9; family DRHN01; genus JAGLSF01. The sequence goes on along the minus strand of CBFDDP010000050.1, from coordinate 8,376 downwards.
CCATGCTGTACACGATGGAAGCAGTCCGGGCACCAGCATATATACGCGCAGCCTCTACAATCTGTTCTTTGGGTACCCCGGTTATTTGCTGAACCCTTTTAGGTGAGTACTGCATCACCGCTTCGTAGAACTGATCGAAGTTTTCGGTGCGCTGTTCGATGAACTCCTGGTCCTCGAGGCCCTCACTCAGGATGACGTGCATGATGCCGTTGAACAGCGCCACGTCGGTTCCCGACTTGTGTCGCAGCCAGAGTGTAGCAAACCGTATCAGGTCGATTTTTCTCGGATCAGCGACGATGAGTTTGGCCCCGTTTTGCTGTACCGCCGCCTTGATGTCGAGCGCAATAATCGGATGGGCTTCCGTCGTATTCGAACCGGTTACGAAAATGCACTCTGCATTACGAAGCTCCTTCATCGAATTGGTCATAGCACCGCTGCCGAAGGCTCGCGCGAGGCCGGCGACCGTTGAGGAGTGGCAGAGCCGTGCGCAGTGATCGATATTATTCGTACCGATACAGGCACGGATGAATTTCTGAAAGATGTAGTTCTCCTCGTTTGTGCATTTTGCACTGGAGAGTCCGCCGATTGCGTCAGCCCCGTGCTTCTTTTTTATCCTTTCGAGGTTTTCGACTACAACGCCCAGGGCTTCCTCCCAGGTCGACTTTTCAAAGCGGCCGTTTCGCCTGATGAGGGGTGTAGTGAGCCTGTCGCTGTGGTTTATGAAGTGAAGGCCGAACTTTCCCTTTACGCACAGGTTGCCGTTGTTCACCGTATCGCTGTCGGGTGCAGTTACCTTCACGAGCTCGCCGTTCTTGGTGTTCAACTCAATTGTGCAGCCGCACCCGCAGTATGGGCAGATAGTCCGCTGCTTTTCGAGCTCCCATTCCCTTCCTCTGCCGACACGGCTCTTTTCTGTAAGAGCTCCGACGGGACACACGCTGATACACCGACCGCATGATACACAGGTAGTCTCCTGCAGGGGTTTTTCAAAGGAAGTGGAGATCCTGGTACCGAAGCCCCGGTCTGTGATGTTGATGGCACTTTCATACTGGATCTCACCGCAGGCGTAGGTGCAGCGTCCGCAGAGGATGCACTTGTTGTAATTACGAATGATGAAAGGGTCGTCGTCCCGAATAACATGTTCGTTTATTTCCCCGGAAAAAGAGGGTTCCTTGATACCGAACTCGTATGCGTATTTCTCCAGGAGGCAGTCACCGCTTTTCTCACAGGTGATGCACTCCACACTGTGATCGGACAGGATGAGCTCGAGGTTCATCCTCCGGGCACGCTTGACCCGCTCAGTGTCGGTGCGGACCACCATACCCTCTGAAACCTGATGTGAGCAGGAAACCGCGAGACTGCGCATCCCCTCGACCTCCACTACACAGAGCCTGCACGTGCTCATGGGTGGCAGGTCCTCTCCGTAACAGAGATGTGGTATCTCGATACCCAGCTTTTTTGCGGCCCAGTAGATGGTAATGCCGGGATTGACATTCACTTGCATTCCGTCAACGGTTAGGGTAATTTGGTTGCTCATGTTTTTTCCTTATATAACCTGAATTGCATCGAAACGGCAGGTACTGTAACACATACTGCACTTGATGCACTTGTCCTGATGAATGAGATGAATCTCCTTCTTCTCGCCCGTTATCGCATCACTGGGGCAGACTCGTTTACAGGCACCGCATCCCACGCAGTTGTCGGGTATGATCTCGTAGCGTATAAGGGCCTTGCACACACCCGAGGGGCAGCGCTTCTCATGAATATGGGCGATGTACTCATCCTTGAAGTATCGCAGAGTCGTAAGCACCGGATTCGGGGCCGTCTGACCGAGCTGGCAGAGGGCAGAGTCTTTGATGGACAGTGCAATTTCCTCGAGGAAATCGATGTCCTCCTCTTTGCCCTTTCCCTCGCAGATAGCGGTGAGTCGTTCCAGCATGCGTTTGGTACCGATACGGCACGGCACACATTTGCCGCATGACTCCTCCTGTGTGAAGGAGAGGAAGTAGCGCGCCACTTCGACCATGCATGTGTTTTCGTCCATGACGATCATACCGCCCGAGCCCATAATGCACCCGGCCTTGGTGAGCGACTCATAATCGACCTGAATGTCGAGCAGCGATTCCGGTATGCAGCCTCCCGACGGTCCGCCAGTCTGCACCGCCTTGAACTTCTTACCGTTCGGTATGCCGTCGCCGATGTCGAAGACGATCTCCCGGAGTGTAATGCCCATGGGTACCTCGACGAGACCAGTGTTATTCACCTTGCCCACCAGTGAAAAGACCTTTGTCCCCTTGCTCGTTTCCGTTCCGATGCTGCAAAACCACCGAGCGCCAAGGTTGATGATGCGGGGGACATTGGCCCAGGTCTCCACATTGTTGATGTTTGTCGGTTTTCCGTTATAGCCGGACTGGGCCGGAAAGGGAGGCCTTACCCGCGGTTGCGGGAGCTTGCCCATCAGTGAATTGATCAGAGAGGTTTCCTCTCCGCAGACGAAGGCACCAGCGCCCCGAACCACGGAGAGGGTGAAGTCGAATCCGGTTCCCAGTATATCATTTCCCAGAAGCCCGTAATTCTCCGCCTGTTCGATGGCGCGCATGAGCCCCTTGAGTGCAAGGGGGTACTCGTTTCTGATGTAGATGAAACCGTGCTGAGCGCCGATGGCCCGCGCCCCTATGAGCATGCCCTCGATCACGGAGTGGGGGTCCGATTCTACGATAGAGCGGTCCATAAACGCGCCCGGGTCTCCCTCATCTGCGTTGCAGATGATGTACTTCTCGCTGCCAGGCTGATTCCTGCAGATTTCCCACTTTTTTCCGGTGGGGAAACCTGCGCCACCTCGGCCGCGTAGTCCAGAAGACTTGATTTCCTCTATGATGTCAACCGGCTTCATCTTCGTGAGCGCCTTGGCGAGCGCGCGGTAACCGTCGTGTGCGATATACTCGTCGACCTCTTCCGGGTTGATGATGCCGCGGTTTGCAAGGGCAATGAGCCGCTGTTTGCCGAAGAATCCGATATCCTTCAGCTTCGGCAAAGGCGCTTCCTTTTCAGGGGGCGTGTACATGAACTTCTGAACAGGACTTCCCTTCAGGAAGTGCTCCTCTACGAGATAGGGAATGACCTCTTCGGTGAGCATCTGGTAGAAGATACCGTCGGGCTCCACGCCCACGATTGGGCCGTTTGCACAGAACCCGTTGCACCCGGTGGTGGCGATCTGTATCTCGTCCTGCAGGGCCCGTTTCCTGAGCTCCTCTTCGAGTGATTCCTTGATCCGGAACGCCCCGTTTGCCACGCAACCCGTTCCGGTACAAATCATAAGGTTCTTTCTGTATCGTGGCATTTACGATATCCTCTCGCTTCCTATGGCTAAGGCGAATTCCTTGACGATCTTTCCGCCCATCACATGATCCTTGAATACACGAGCGACCTTGTCAACTGACAAATCGATGTACTTTACCGGAGGTTCATCCTTGAGCTCAACTGTTGCCATGGGCTCATGGCTGCAGAGCCCGGCACAGCCGGAGGTCGTAATGATGATGTCCGAGGCATCCGCCTCCTCAATGTGCTTGAGAAAGGCGCCAAGGATGTCGCGGGCTCCAGAGGCGATGCCACAGGTGCCCATGTGCACCGTAATCTTCACGCGCCCGGCGCCCTCGCGCAATATGGTGGTCGCCCTCATGCGCTGGCTTATCCTGTCAAGATCTTCCGGCTTCAGCTTCATGATGCTGCTCCTTTCGATCGTCACTTCCTGACGAACTCATAGTTGAATAGTATATCAGGATGGGTGCGTTGCAGCATGCGCACTGTCCCATCCATGTCTCCGAGCGGTTTTCGATCCGGATGGCTGAGAATGAATGTAGCGACAATGCAGGTGCCGCCGCCCGAATCCGATTTTATAGTAAAATTTCCCCCTCCTTCACGGGCTGCCTGGGCCAAGAGGGGTACACCAAGCCCGATTCGTTTCCCGGGCTTCGATGTATAGAAGGGATCGAGCGCCTTCTTCACCGTCTCTCTGGCCATACCCTGTCCGTTGTCTCTGATCTCAACGGAGAGAAGATCGCTCCTTTCATCTTCAACGATTGTGATATCAACCCTGGTTGCTTCGGCTTTGACCGAGTTTTCAACAATATCGAGAATATGCAATGAGATGTCCTGCATGGCTCCGGTTACGAAGATACTAAAATGATTCGAGACCTTTGTTTCTTACAGAGGGTAAACAGTTTCCCGCCCTTCCAGGCCCTGCAGGGCCTTTCTGATCTCCTTGATGTTCGGGCTTTCGATTATGAAGCTGGTGTATGCAGTTCCGATATCCTCGAGCTGATGGGCATCGGAAAACATGACCAGGGGAAAACCTGCGCTTTCGAGCTTGAACCGAGAGCTCATATAATGGGAAGAAAGTTCCACAGCGTCAAGCTTCAGATTGTCCGGTATCATTCCCAGCTGGCTGATGATCGAAAATGCCTCTCGATCGATGTGCGACGCGATTGCAAACCCATTCCAGCGGTGTATGGCGTCGATGATTCTGTCAAGGGGAAGGCTCGTTGCGCCCATAAGGAGCCTCTCGTTGAGTCCCCGTACATAATCCTCCTCGTCCACAATGTACTGCTGGCCGAATGCGTCGGGGTCGTTTTTCCCGGGCAGGTTTTCATACACGAGATTCTGCATGCTGTTCAGATCATCGTCGCTGTCAAAGACTGACAGGATATGAATTTCCTCCTCAGTCGTAACCTCAATTCCACCGAACACCCTGATACTGCTCTCCTCAGCGGCCCTGCGTACGGCGGTGACGTTTTCCGACGCATTGTGATCACAGATGCCGATGGCCTGAAGCCCCTGTTCCTGCGCCCGTGCAATGATCCTGGTCGGCACGTTCTCGGGCATGCCGCAGGGTGAGAGACAGGTGTGTATATGCAGGTCCATCCTGAAGGGCCTAAGCATCATCCACACCGGTTATTCCGAGCCTGTACAATCTTCCCGCTACCTCGAATGCGGGCAACTCGCTGACAAGTACGGGTATGTTCTCGCGCTTTGCCTTCTCCAGGGTCGCTGCCTCAGGCTGACGGTTGTTAATTAGTATGATGCCGGACAGCTCCTTCATGCTCGCCACAGCTACTATGTTGATGTGCACCTGAAGCGTTATCCAGAGATCGCCTTTTTTCGTGTTGGCGATGACGTCACTCATGAGGTCACTGACATAACCCCGGTTGACATCACTGCCGAGCCTTGACTCTCCCGATTTAACGTCCAGGTTGAGCTTTCTGACTATCTCCCGTAGTTTCATCTCACCTCCAGGGGAATAGTGATTCTGAGACGAGTTCCCTTTCCCACGGTGGATTGTATATCGAAGTGCTCCGAGCAGTTCTTTATGTTGGGCAGCCCCATGCCGGCTCCGAAACCCAGCTCCCGTACCCAGTCGGATGCCGTGGAGAAGCCGGGCTTCATGGCCATCTCAATGTCGGGAATGCCCGGTCCATTATCCGAGATCTCGATGAGTATGGTCGAGCTGTTGAGTGTGGCTTCAATGTCACCGCCGCCGCCATAGATGATCAGATTCATCTCGGCTTCGTACGCTGCGATGGCAACTCGTCGTACGATATCGGGATGAATACCCAGGTATCCTAGATTTCTCTTCAGCATGCTCGATGCTTCACCCCCCACCTTGATGTTGTTTCCGGCAATGTGGTAGCGAAACACGAGCTTGGTTTCATCGGCGTTCACATCGTGGAAAAAATGGGTGCGCTTGTATTCACTGATCTCCTTCTTGTAGTAATCGATATCAAGGGTCCGGAGTACCGCAACGATCACATCGAATTTGGTGATGATGCCGAGTAAATGTTCAGTCTCCCTTTCCAGGACGGGGAATTCATAGTAACGGTACTTTTCGAAGCTCCTGATCGCATCCACCATGGGTTCGTCTTCGTACATGACGATAAGATCGCGGGACATACGCTTTGAAACCGGGCAGTCCGCTTCGCCCGCTGCCAGCCAGTTTATATAGTCCTCAACGCTCACGATTCCCAGCAACTTGCGGTTCTCGATAACCGGTGCGGCGGTTATCTTCCTGCTGCGCAGTATGGGACGCACCTCGCTCATCATGGTTTCCGGCGGGACGGTCAGCACGTCCGTTACCGCTGCGTCCCGTATCTTCAGCTCGTACACGAGATCCTGAACTTTGTGAATGTGTTTCAGGTGTTTCATGGAAGGTCTTTACAGTCCATCATTCCGGCAGCGTACAGTTTCCCACAGGCCTCGAACATGGACAGGCCGGTTTTAAGAAGTGGCATCTCATTTTGTTGCGCCAGCTCGAGTGTTTCCTTATGGGGGTGTTTGCCGTGTATAAAACAGACTACTGCGATCTCAACCATTTCAGCTGTACGTATGGTCTGAGGATTTATCAGGTTAGTGAGAAGGAGTGAATTCGATTTGCTGTATGCCAGAATATCACTCATAAGGTCCGAGCCGTACACCGTGCTGATCTTGCCTCTAAGCCAGCCCTTGTCCAGTATGATGTCGGCTCCGAGGATCTTAACTATCTCGTCTATTCCGAGAGATGTGCCCAAACCTTTCTTCAATCCCTATATTTTTTTAATAATTTGATTACCTTTCGCGGATCCTGATTACCGTGATATTCGTTGTCTATGACCACGAGCGGCCCGAGGGCGCAGGCACCCAGGCAGTTGACCGTTTCTACGGTGAATTTTCCGTCTACTGTGGTCTGTCCGGCCTTGATATTAAGCTCACGTTCAATTGTCTCAACTACTGCAGGTGCGCCGCGCACATGACAGGCTGTGCCCACACAGATAAAGCAGTGATGCTTTCCCATGGGTTCGAGCCTGAAAGAGGTATAGAATGTTACCAGGCTGTACAGATGGCTCATGGGTACATTGAGCTTTTCAGAAACCTCTTCGAGTACTTTTTCGGGGAGATAGCCGTAGGATTCGGATATGTCCTGCAGAAGGCCGGTGAGAATTCCGCCGCTCTTCCTGTTGTTCTCTATAAGGCTCTCCAGTTTTTTCATTGTTCCTTCGCGATAAATCAGAGGATATCTGAAAATGGTATCGTTAGGGTATGGCATGGACAATAATTTGTCAAGGTAATTTCTTCAATAAGAGATTTACCCGTCCCAATATAGAAACTGCGGAAGCAGGAGAGTGGCTATCACTTTTTTACTTGACCCGATTTCTGCTTTACCAATCAAGGAATATAACAGTAGTTTTCTTTCAACATACTCTCACTTGTCAAACGATTCAACAAAACCCTCTTGTTTCGTGTAGATAGACCCATTTCCAACGGTGAGAGGAGGTCAGGTGTATATGGAAATGTTATCTCCAAAAGACGAGCTTCTGCAGGTACTTGAGGGTGAGGATATTGGGTATTTCCCAAGGGCAATACCGCTTTTTTCTCCTGTGGTTGATATGATGAAGAGGACCGGTGTATATTTTCCTGCCGGCAACTATGAGGCCGAGCCGATGGCAAAACTCGCACTCGCTGCGCATGAACAGGGCACATGGAACTCTGTCATGCTCCCATGGCCATCAACCGTTGAATCAGAGGCTATGGGATGTGAGGTTGTGTGTAAGGATAATGATATTGCTGGCTACCCGCAGGTGAAGGGGAGAGCCTTTGAAGACGCCTATGATGTTGAACTCTGTGATGACATCCTCCTGAAAGGGAGTTTTCCTGCTGTATTCGGGGCAATAAGGATAGTGAGAGAAACTATTGATAAAAGATATGCTGGAGAGATACCTGTAGTTGCGCTTTCTCAAGGTCCATTCACCATTGCAGGGAATGTTATCGGTGTGAGTGATATGTTCAAGCATGTAATAAAGGATGTGAAAAGGGCTCAGAGGACGCTTGAGGTGGTTTCTGATTTAAACATCCAGTATATAAACGAGATGTTGGAGTGTGGTGGAGATGTGGTCCTATTGGCAGATCCTTCTGCACAAGGACTCACGGCAGAGCAGTTCAAACGTTTGTTGGTGCCTTTTTACCAAAAGATATCGCAAGCAGTACCCGCAAAGATCATGTTTCACGTTTGTGGTAGAACATCGAAGCTTGCAAAACATCTGCCTGAAACCGGGTTTGAAGGATTTTCATTCGATTTTCCCTCAACCTCAATAGAAGATCTGCGTAAAGCTTTCGGGCACAAAGTGAGGTTGATTGGAAGTGTGCCAACACTCACGCATTTGCTTGAGGGAAAGAGAGAAGATGTTATTGAGATTACACTGCAGTTGATTAGAAAGGGGGTTGATATACTCTCACCATCTTGTGGACTTCCACAGTACAGCCCCCTTGAAAATATAAGAGCAATGTCTGAGGGTATCATGATTTATAATAAGGAGAAAGGCGTTGCTTTTTAATCGAACTGGTCCTTAT
>CBFDDP010000049.1:0-21243 GCA_965603595.1 uncultured bacterium | reverse complement strand
GGGCCGGTTGTGATGTAGGCAATCGTTTCCATGGGCTCGGCAGAGCCGATCAGCGTCGCGATTTGAAGTGCTGAATCGACACGCCCCCCGAAGGTGTTGATATCAAAAAGGAGTATGTCTGCACCCCCTTCCTCTGCCCGCTCGATTCCTCGCCGGATAAACACGACCAGTGAGCGGTCGATCTCACCCTGTATCGGAATTACATAGACCGTTTTTCCGGAGTGCTCGTCACCGGACACTTCAGGGGGATTGAACAGCACACCTGCGGCAAGGAACATCAGGAAGAAGGGAATGAATGTACCGGTACGTCCCCTTCGAATGGTGCAGCATGTCATGGTGCAATACTCTTTCATTACTCGATATCTCATGCTATGAGGATGAAAACGCTCTTTTTAGTGATTATACCTTGTTATAGGACAAAAGGAAACAGTTACAACAGCTTACTCTTCAGCCGTAAGAACCCTGTTGCAACCATGACTGTAAAAAGAACAAAGATGTAGCCAAGCACAACCACTTCCGTGAGCAGGTATATGCGAACTGTGCGGTTGAGGGCTGGCACGTTGATGAACAGTAGGAGGGGGAAAGAGAAGAAGAGAGACAATCCACTACCGAGCACCACATCCCGTGCGGCAGGTGTGCGGTACCCGGGGTCAATGACCCGAAGCAGTGCCAGGCCCGTACTGATGGTTCCGGTAAGCAGGCCAAACATGGAAATAACCCGATGAAAAAAATAGTCGTGATAACTGTGCTTCGCAAGAAACAGGATGAGTACCATGACCGCGATGCCACCGATAATACAGATTGCCAGAATGGGTACAATATACTGCATCACCACAACAACCTCGATCGCCATGATTGCTGCGGTTACCAGGAAGTCAACGCTTGCCGTTGAGATGCTCGTGAGCATATCATCGTCAAGTACGTAATCCAGTTTCAATCTGTTCAGGAGCATGGCAATAAGCAAAGAGACCATGATTGCGATAGGAGCGTGATATGCCCAGATGAGCTGTCCGAGCTGCTCAGAATATGCTGAACCAATACTTTGTATCAGTGTGGCAACCCCCTTAAGGAAGAAGTAATTGACGAAGTATATGGACCCTATGAAAGCGATATGAAAGGAACCCGTTGAGATAGCGTCGGAATGCGTGGTCATCCTGCCCGTTGGTACACCCCGCCGGCCGCGTGAAAGAAAGCCGCTGTTTCTCAGCGATTTACTATCGAGATCCTTCACATACCCCCTTCGAACTCCCCAGTTGAGAAAGGGAATCCCCACCAAACAGGCCCACAGAAACCCCAGGGAACCGAAGGTGAGACCAACGGTCCCGCCGTTGACAAAGCCCAACGCCTCCCAACCCTTGCCCAGTGCATAGGCATGGCCTGCGGACTGGCCGAAACCTATTGCGAAGAGTATGCCGAAAGTGGGAAAGATGTCTGGCATGAGGGTAAAAAGAAAGACAAGGGTAAGCGTATAGCCGATGAAGCCCTCCACCGCATAGCTGAGCGACAGGTTGAAGGCGGTGGTAACCACATTTCTGTCCACATATCGATCCCGCTTCTTCAGGGCAATGGATATGAATGTTACGGCGAGGAGGTGATACACCATATTCCCGAGCATCTCTCGGGAAGGCATGATGTTGGGAAACAGATGCTCGGTGAGGTACACGAGTCCCAGGCCAACAAATCCTGCAGTTATGGCGTTGGGTATGAGAAAACGCTGGAGGAAACGAAGCTTCGCCCTGAGTATGGAGGCGACGAACAGCGAGACACAGATAAAGGCAAAATCAATGACAAGTCCCCACTGCATCATCCGGGATTGTCGCCCCTTTTTACCGCATTCCATATCTCGTAGAGGTTGTCCACGCCCATCTCCCGGTGCCCCTCCTCTATTTCCTTGACCAATTTCACCACCAGGTTGTTAACGGGTGTTTCGAAACCGATACGCTCACCCTCACGGACAATGGCGCCGTTGATGTAGCCAACCTCTGTTTTATTGCCCCTCTCGAGATCAACGTGAATGTTTGATTTCAAATTCCAGTATTTTATGCCGGCAATCTTGAGCAGAAGCCAGCGAATGGGAAGGGGAAATCCTCGTTGGTGGTTTCCGAACTTCTCGGGATTGATGCCACCACTGAGTTTAACCAACTGAATATCCAGCTTCTCCGCAAGCAGCGAACCCTCTGTAGCAATACCGTAAAACAATCTCCGGGCAACGGAATAGCGTAGGAGCTTGCTAAGCTTAAGTCCTGCCACACCGCCCAGGCCCGTCGCACCGCACACGATGAGCAGTTTCGTCCACAGGATTCCCTCTATATTATCTGTAAAATCAACGGGAATCATCGTTTCGAGCAGGCCCTTCAGAAGAAACAGGTCATCCTCGCTTGCATTGTTGAGGGTCCCAAAGGTGATTCCTCCTTGAGCGGTTACGCGGATTTTACCGATCCTTTTCGCAACTGCATTGTATCCCACTGCACCCGCGACAATCCTCGTATCGGGAAACTTTTCAGCAATTGAAAGAATTTCGAGACCGTTCTGAATCGTCACGATAAAACCACTCTCACAGAGGTAATTCCTGGCCTCCTCAAACACAGCCTCAAGCACGTTGCTCTTCACACCAAGGAAAATGATATCGAAGATGCCCATCTCCTCTGAAAACCGGGGAAATGCCCTGATTTGAAAATGGTGTTCTCCCTTCTTACCACACAAATGCAGGCCCCCCTCATTCAGGGTCCCTGCAATCTCCTCTCCCTTCTCGATACAGAGGGGACTATGACTGTTTTTTGCCAGCGAGGCGACAACAACACCGCCATTCCCGCCGCACCCTACAACTGCTACTCTCATGATAGATAAACATACTCCTCATGAACCATTTGTCAAGGACAGACAATGCCAAAACCGATGCGAGCTTCCTTTTCCTGGTAAACCCGGAGCAGAATGCCCGAAACCCGATTCTTTACAGGACCTGTGTACTGTGCTATGCTTCTGCTGATTCAGTGAAGTACTGCTATCTTCGTTTTACAGAGAGGCAGGAAGAGGATATCGAAGCTATTTTTACTGACGCGAGAAAATTCTACGGTGAGAGAATGAAATCCTAGATTTTTTTACATTGCCATATCCGCTGAGAGATGCTATTAGTATTGCATGTTTGAACACAATATCTCACCAGTCATTGTCACACTCGGCCCCTTTTCAATCCGCTACTACAGCCTGCTCTTTCTCTGTGCATTCCTGCTCGGGCTCTATCTATTAAAGATGATGTTTGTAGAGAAGGGAATCGATACCAAGTATCTTCACCCCCTGTTCATCACCTTCTTCATCTGTGTGGTTGTCGGGGCACGGCTCGGTCACGTGTTCTTCTACCGGGCCCGATACTTCCTTGCACATCCGATAGAGATCATCAAGTTCTGGAAGGGGGGGCTTGCGAGTCACGGTGCGGCCATCGCCATCCTCATCGGTGTAATCATATTCACACGCATCTACCCCGTGACCTTCTATCAGATTGCAGACTCGCTTTCAATCCCCATAGCTATTGGAACGAGTTTCGTCAGACTGGGAAACTTCTTCAACTCCGAGATTGTGGGAAGGGTTACGACTGTTCCCTGGGCAGTCAAATTTTTTAAATACCGCGAACCGGGCGGAGTACCTCCGCAGTTCAGGCATCCTTCGCAGCTCTACGAAGCGGCCATGGGTATCGTCATATTCGTGACTCTTTTGATAGTTTTCAAGAAGAGGAAGGACAAGCTGCAGGACGGATGCCTGTTCTATCTCTTCATATTCATGTACTTCACGCTGCGTTTCCTCGTTGAGTTCGTCAAGGAATACAGATTTATCATACCCTCAATTCCCTTCACAACGGGACAGTACCTCAGCATACCCTTCATTCTGTTTTCCGCCTATATGCTCTTTGTGCGCGGTAAGATCAGGGATAAAGAAAAGGAAACTGCATAGCGGAGAGATGTACGGCAATCACTCATCAGAACCTTTGAAACGATCGTTAACATAGGCTACCACATCACTCGGTTTCTCCAGTTCCCGTGACGAGTTGTCGGGTCCCCTTATCGACAGTTTTAGGACCGTGCCAATTTGTTGGCTAGGATGCGGATCGATCGCTTAGAATTACTCTAAGAAGAGAAATGTATAGTGGCTGGTTGATCGTATGACGATTCGTCGCCCCCTTCAGGTTGGACTGGGGCTGTTCATTGCCCTGCTTCACATACCGCTCAGCACCCATGCCGCTGTTCAGACATACGGTAAAATCCTGCAACCGGAAGAACAGGAAGAACAGAAGAATGTACGGGTCCTTCCCTTCTTTGCGCCCACCTATTCTCCGGAGATGAGAGTTGTTTTCAATACCGGTGTGCTCCTCTCCTTTAAGACCGATCCTGATGATCCTGATCTCCAGCGCTCCTCCATACCCTTTGCCATTGGAGTGGGCACAACCGGATCGGCTAGGAGCTCGTCACTCCTTACCACCTTCTGGCTCAGCGACATGATACGCTTCAACGCGAATCTTTGGCTCAAGATAATGCCCGATAACTACTACGGGGGCGCAGGCCCGATTCTCATGTATGATTCAAGGGACATGACGGTCAATGCCTACAGCGGCATCTGTCTGTATGGTGGAGCAACCTTTTATGGTGGATATCTCGGAAGCGACAACATCTATCAGATATTCGATGTTGATTATCGCCAGTATCGGACCATTAGAAGGCCTGGTCAGAGAATTGCCTGGCAGCTACGCAGCCGTATTGGTGTAGGGAATGTCCCCTGGGCTGAGATGTCTCAGCCCGGTATACCGTGGGATCTTCGCGGCTATCACTGGGGCCAGTACAGGCATAACACCATGTTTTTGGCATTGTCGAGTACCGTCACAAATTCATGCGCAGCAAGGACACTCCCAACGCATTCGGCAAGCATGAGAGCAGGCACGGCGCAGCAGCCTGGGTTGGCATAGGTTCTATCGGTATGGACCTCTTCCATCTGGAACACCCGCTGCCCAACGTGGGAGTAGGGTATCGTTTCGAGGTACAGCCGAGGATAAACCTGCGGGTGGATATCGGTTTCGGCCTTGATTCGATCGGTTTCTATATCGAAATCAACGAGGCATACTGACCACACACACTATTACCGTAGCCCGGCTTAACACCTTCCATTGTACACAATTTCGATCAGTTACTTCCCGCGCCCTCATCTGGCTTGACCGCCTGTTTAAGGACTGTTATAGAGAGTGACATGGATCAGAACTATAAAACCTATGAGAAGGAGAGGACCACATGAGCAGTGTGAGAAGTGTCAAGAGTATCACGAGCAGCAAACCAACCTTAGAAGGTGCGGGTGTGCACCTGAAAAGGGCATTCGGCTACTATGAGGTGCCTCAGTACGATCCCTTTCTCCTGCTCGATTATTTCGGCTCTGATAATCCCGATGACTACCTGGCCGGTTTTCCCTGGCACCCTCACCGCGGCATTGAAACGGTCACCTATGTACTCCACGGGAGCGTGGAGCACGGCGACAGCCTCGGAAACAGCGGCGTCATTGGCTCCGGAGACTTGCAGTGGATGACTGCAGGTAGCGGTATAATTCATCAGGAGATGCCGAAACAGACCGAGGGCCGCATGCGAGGGCTGCAGCTCTGGGTAAATCTCCCCGCAAGCCAGAAGATGAAGGACCCGCGATACCAGGAGATACAGGCAGACCAGCCTCCGGTGCACAGGTTGGAAAACGGCGGTAGCGTGAAGATCATTGCAGGCCGTTTTAAAGGCAAGAAGGGGCCCGTCTCTGAAATCGTGAGCGACCCCGAGTACCTGGATATCAGCATACCGGTCGGTGAAAACTTTGAGCACAGTGTGAAAAAAGGACACACCCTGTTCGCCTTCATTCTCGACGGCACAGGCTTCTTCGATAAAAAAAACGAGGATGCCGTGGGCGAGGGAAACACCGTACTTTACGAGGATGGGGATTCTGTCGCAGTACAGTCAGGAGACAGCGGCCTCCGATTCCTCCTTATCTCGGGCAAGCCCATCGGTGAACCCGTTGCCTGGCGAGGACCTATTGTGATGAATAGGGACGAGGAACTGATGACTGCCTTCGAGGAGTACCGGGCCGGTACCTTCATAAAAAAGGGCTAGGCTCTCATCGGGAGGCACGCCCTACTCCAGAAGGCAATTTCATCTCAAATCGTGGGCGTTAATGCACTGTCCAGTCAAGGGAAAGCAACCCTTTTCCGGACAACCCTATTTTTCTTGACAAGATTAGCACCCTCCAATTACCTTAAAGGTCACATTATCTCAGGGGTAACAGTAATGGATATTTTCAACAAGTGTCATGAGGATGGCGGCTATCTTGGAATTTTCAGAATGATGAACGACAAGTACTATACCCGCCCCATACTCAATCCCTATCCCGGTCCGGAGATGGAGTTTCAGGGAAAAAAGGTAATCATCTGGTCGATCAACAATTATCTCGGACTGGCAAGAAACGAAGATCTGCACAAAGTATCCATGAAGTCCATCAAGGAATACGGTGCATCCGCTCCCATGGGCTCACGTATGCTCACGGGAAATACCACAAAGCACGAAGTCCTCGAGGAACGGCTCGCCGCCTTCGAGCAGAAGCCGTCGGCAATTCTCTTCAACTACGGCTATCTCGGTGTACTCGGTACCATGTCTGCAATCGTGCGCCGGAGCGACACCATCATCATCGACAAGCTCTCCCATGCCTGCATGATTGACGGTACGTTTCTCGCCGGCGGCAAGTACCGTTTTTTTAAACATAACGACATGGATGACCTCGAAAAGCAGCTCAAACTGGCACGAAAAAGTAAAACCGGAGGCGTACTCATCGTGACCGAGGGTGTGTTCGGAATGCGCGGCGACCTGGCGAAACTCGACCAGATATGCGACCTGAAGGATCAGTACGAGGCACGGGTATTCGTAGACGATGCGCACGGATGCGGCGTTATGGGTACAAACGGCAGGGGCACCCCCGAACATTTCGGCATGATTGACAGGGTCGATCTCTATTTTAGTACCTTCGCGAAGGCATTTGCAGCCATTGGCGGCTTCACCTGCGGTGACGAGGAGGTCATCAGGTACATCCGTTATAATGCGAGAACCCATATCTTCGCCAAGAGCCTCCCCATGCTGTACGTCGAAACGGTCAATGCCACACTCGACAAGATCGAAAAGGAACCGCAGCACCGCGAGCGACTCTGGGAGGTTGCTCGAATGCTGCAGGAGGGTCTCAAGGAGATGGGATACAACCTGGGAGACACACAGTCACCCATAACTCCCGTGTATGTACCAGCTGAACCTGACGTGGCAATGAGTATTGTCGCGCATCTACGGGAGAATGAGGGTGTGTTCGTTTCGGGCGTCATGTACCCCGTGGTGCCCAAGGGTGTTATCCTGCTGCGCATGATTCCCACTGCTGCGCACAGCGATGAGGATGTGGAAAAAACCCTCATTGCATTCAAGAATCTCAGGGACGAGTACCATCTGAAGCTGAGTGAAGTAAACATTTAAAACAGGACCAGATGAAAATGAAAAGCCATTCAGGATGAGTGGCTTTTTGATATCGATCAGCCTTTCATACTTTTACCGGCTTTCCTCTATGCGCCGATTTCAGCAACGCCTCGATCGCAGAGAGGTTTCGAACTGAATCCTCTATGGGATAGAGTGGCTCTGCCTTACCCCCTATCATATCCGCAAAGTGCTCGAATTCGAGCCTGTATTCATCCGTCCCTTCAAAGGACTTTATCTCCTGCTTCTCGTCCTTCTGCAGAAGGATTTCAGTTTTTTTACCAAAGGAGACGAATGCCCAGGGTACCTCAATGAGTCCCCTGTCTCCAATGACCCGGTACCAGAACCTTGGTTCCTCATCCATTGCCGCATGGAATGACGAGATGACTCCCCCCGGGAAACGCATAATGCCTTGGGAGGTCATATCAACCCCTGTACCGGTGAAATTGGCCGTAGCGTACACCTCATCAGGTTCCGTACCTGTCAGCATTCTCGAGACATTGACCGGATAGCATCCCACATCGTAGAGAGCACCGCCACCGAGATCGCTGTTCATGAGATAGCTCGAATCATCATCGAGGACATAGCTGAAGGCGGACTCAATTGCCTTGAGTGTGCCAATTTCTCCCCGAGCAACCATGTCGAATACAGACAGGTTCCTGGGGTGGTAACGATACATAAACCCTTCCATGAGCACAAGATTCTTCTCCCGTGCAGCCTGAAGCATGCGGCGCGCATCCGCGCTGTTGAGCGCGAGGGGCTTCTCGCACAGCACATGTTTGCCCATGGACAGGGATTTGATCGTCCACTCCGTATGCAGACTGTTGACGAGCGGGATGTACACTGCCTCCACATCACCCTTCCCAAGCATCTCTTCATATGACCCGAAATACTGTTCGATACCGAGCTCCTTCGCCCATTTTTTCGCCCTCCCCTCCTCACGTGAGGCGATTGCCTGCACGATCACCCGTTCAGATTTTCTGAGGTTCGGGATGACCCTCGAAACGGCGATATCCGCTGCACCCATCACCCCGAGCATGAGCGGTTTTCCCTCCATGTTTCACCTCCTCTGGGCTGCACATCCGGTTTTTAATCTTTTCAGTCCCTGCAATCCTTTGTATTATAGAGCGGATACATAAAAATTAACAACCCCCTGGAAGCAGTGCAGGGTTTTCTCGGAAGAACGATGTTACGGGGAGCGTAGAATCGCGCCCGGGGGCGAGAAGGAGCTTCGAGATGGTTCAGGGCAGAGTGGCCATAATCGGCGGAGGCAACATGGGAGGTGCCCTGCTGGACGGACTGATGAAGGGCAAAATGGATGCGGATCGGTTACACCTCGTCGAGGTCAGGGAATCGGTAAGGAAGGGATTCGAAGAGAGATACGGGATCGGTTCAGCACCAGTGATCGATGATGCCGTACGGGAGAGCGATGTGATCGTCCTCGCCATCAAACCGCAGGATATTCGCGGCGTACTATCGAATTTGAAACCCCATGTCTGTGAAAACAACCTCATTCTTTCGGTCGCTGCCGGTATTACCACCTCACTGATCGAGGGCCTGTTAAATGAAAAACAGCCGGTTGCGAGGACCATGCCCAACATCGCGGCAAAGATCGGTAAATCGGCAGTGGCGATCTGCTTCAATCCTCATGTGAGTGAAAAACAGAAGCGGCTTGCCCAAAGGACCGTTTCGAGTATCGGTATGGTCATAGAGATGGATGAAGAGAAGATGGATGCAGTAACCGGCCTTTCCGGAAGCGGTCCCGCTTTTGTCTTTCTCATGATCGAGGCGCTTGCCGATGCCGGGGTTTTCATCGGGCTTGCCCGTGAAACCGCCCTCGCCCTCGCCACGCAGACCGTATACGGCGCCGCTTCCCTGCTCAAGGAGACGGGCGAGCATCCCGCCGTGCTCCGGGAAAAGGTAACGAGCCCCGGCGGCACGACTGCGGAAGGTCTGTTGAGACTCGAGAAGGGGGGGTTCAAGCATCTGGTTATAGAGGCTGTCCGAGCCGCGACGGAAAAATCGGAAATACTTGGAAAGAAGATGAACTCCCGGCATCTTCAGTGAAACACACCACTCCCGATGACTGTGCCCGCCTTTACTGCGTTGTAGTAGCGTTCGATGAGCGTCCGGGACGCTTCGTCATCGAGTTTGCACACATGCTTCAACACATGGTTTACACCACGGGAGCTTTCCTTTTCGTGAAAGATCCGATCATTCTCGAGTACGTTTCCCTCTTCATCGACTGCATCGAAGAAGAGGGCACAGGCAGTAGCCAGTGATATGCGTTTCGGCATGATGTCGTGCCTGCAGCAGAGTGAAATGGAGCCGATAAGCCGGTCATCGGGACCCAGTTTCCGGTACAGATCCCTTCCCACTCTGTATATGGAGTCTCCCAGCGCCTCGTTCTGAAAACGCCGCAGCAGGTCTTCGATATGCTCATCAATGGAGGGTCGATCAAATTCATCGGGATACTCGTCGAGTAATGCCTCCCCCGACTCCCACATAGCCTCCCGGGTAATCGCCAGTATATCGGGGTCTTTAGCCGCTTCCCAGACAAACCGGTACTCGGGTCTGAACACATAGCTCACAAATCCTGTCACCGCATGTGCCATGTTGTGTATGAACAGCTTGCGGTCCACGTAGGCCTTTATGTTGTCCCTGGCATCAAGTCCCGGTACGTCGGGCAACTCTCCCTTGAAACCTTTTTTGTCGAGGATGAGGGTGTTATAGGCCTCGGCATAGACGAGGAGAGGGTCCTCTGCACGGTCGCGTTCACTCATTATGGGAACCATTTTTCCGATGGAGGTTTCCACGAACCCAGTGAGGCTCTCAAGCGGGAAATCCGCTGGCAGGTGTTCCAGTAATCCTTCACGGAAGGTCCGGGCTCCCTCGAGCATATTCTCACAGATCACGATATCCAGCGTTTCGCCGGGAGACCGGGCCTGCCGCTTCACGAGCCCGGAAGCGATGGGCTGCATGATATGTGGAAGGGCCTTTTTTCCGACAGCAGTTGCAACAAGGTCAGCTGTGCTCACCTCATCGCTCACACGCTCAGCATCGCTGCCTGAAACACCGTGAACATTGGTGACGATGATGGTTTCGGGTTCCCTGTCCCTGATCTCAACCCTGTACTCTCCCCTGCGGTTGAGCTCATCAATCACCTGTTCATCGATATCGATGAACACCACATCCCAGCCGGCCCTTGAAAATAGCTGACCAACAAAGGAACGGCCGATGTTTCCTGCTCCGAACTGCACCAATTTCATTCTTCAATCCTCAATAGCGTATATCAGTACCTGTGCATCCTGATGACTCAGCCAAGCATTTCCCGTATATTGTCAGCAATCTTTCCAGGTGTTGGCAGATTCTCGCGCTCGAGGGGTGCTGCCATGGGCGGCGGCACTTCATGTGCAGAAACGAGCTTTACCGGACCCTTGAGGCTGCTGAATGCCTTTTCCTGAATTACCCGGATGATATGTTCACCATAGCTGCCCTTACCGGGTGCCTGAACAACCACGATTGCCCGACCTGTTTTGGTTACAGATTCAACGAGGAGTTCCTCATCGAGCGGAACAAGGGTTCTAGGATCAAGGATCTCCACACTGATGCCGTCTTCCTTCTCCAGTACATCCGCGGCCTCAATACACGCTTTGAGCTGATGCGAGTATGAAACCAGGCTGATATCCTTGCCTTCCCGCCTGATTGTGCCCTTCCCGAGGGGAATGGTATACTCCTCCTCCGGAACGACGTCTTTCTCAACGTACAGGTGCTGATGCTCGATGAAGAATATCGGGTTGTCTTCCCTGATCGAAGTTTTAAGCAATCCCTTCACATCGTACGCACTGAAGGGAGCAACCACCTTCAGTCCCGGGAACATGGCCGGAAAGGCTTCGAGGCTCTGACTGTGCTGGCCAGCATAGCCCTTTCCACCGCCGATGGTGGTTCTGATGACAAGGGGGACCTTTGCCTTGCCCCCGAACATATATTTCGTCTTGGCAATCTGGTTCCCGAGCTGATCGCCGGTCATGAGGATGAAATCAATGTACATGATTTCCGCAACAGGGCGAAGCCCTGTCATTGCCGCGCCGAGTGCTGTACCAACTATGGCAGCCTCGGAAATGGGGGTATTAAACACCCTTCTGCGCCCGAAAATATCGTACAGACCGACCGTTGCCTGGAATGCGCCACCGTACTCCGCGACCTCCTCTCCATAGAGAACCACACGTTTGTCACGTGCCATTTCCTCCATCAATGCCTCGATAACCGCATGCCTGTACAGTATTCGTCCCTGTGAATCTCTTCGGAACAGCTTTGGCTCCTTGTTGAAATTGACGGTTTTGTAGGTATCGCCGATACCTTCGGATGTAGTGCTGGAGAAGAGTCCCTCGTATATGGACTTGGGATCGGGATCGGTGGCCTTTGCCGCACGGATAATGATCTCCTCCATCGTGTTATCTATCCGATCTTTTATACCTGCAATATCATCTCCGCTTAACACCCCATTGTCTACAAGTTCACCGGAAAACAGGTCAATCGGGTCATACTTGATCCACTCTTCCTCCTCTTCCGCCGTTCTATACGTCATGCGCTTGTCGCTGAGAGAATGGCCCTTGTACCGGTATGTTTTGAACTCGAGGACAACCGGTCCCTCGCCGTTTCGCGCAATCTCAACAGCATCTTTCACAGCCCCGCGAACGGCAAGAACGTGCATACCGCTTTCAACACGCGCGTGCATGTTTCTTTCGTTTATACCTGCTCCGCGCTGTGCCAGGTGCCTGAGCGCCGTGATCTCACCAAGCTGCTGTCCGGACATACCGTACTGATTATTCTCGAACACAAAGATAACGGGGAAGCCGCGGCCAAACTGAGGCATGGCAGCAAAGTTCATCGATTCGAGACAGATGCCGTTATTCACAGCGCCATCACCAACCATGCACACGACCACCCGCTCATTTTCGAGAAGCAGAGAACTCAAACCCGCACCGGCAGAAATTGCCATACTTCCACCCACAATGGCGTTGGCGCCAAGGTGGCCTGCGTGGAAATCGGCAATATGCATGCTCCCACCTCTTCCGCGGCAGTAGCCCTCCTCTTTTCCGAGAAGCTCGGCCATGGTGCGGAAGATATGCAGCTCAACCGCCACTTTCAAGAGGTCCTCGTCGGATTCAGAACTTTGCTTTTCACCAAGAAATGAGAGAAGTCCGCTCCTGTCCATTGAGTAAATGTGGTAAAGTCCCTTCCCGATGGAATGCCCATGTCCCCGGTGTGTGGAGGTGATGTAATCGTCGGGCCTGAGCACTGACATCGTACCCGCAGCGACAGCCTCCTGCCCAATGGAGAGATGGGTGGCACCGATAAAGGAGAAACCCTCAAAGGGGACAACCTTGCGGTTCTTCAATTTAATGATCATCTCCTCGAATGATCGAATGTAAAGCATGGTTTCCAGAAGCGTCACTGCCTCTGCACTGTCGATGTCCCTGTTGAGATGCCCCCCCAGTGACCGATCCTCTTCAAAGGTGACTATCTCCGGAAAGCTGATTTTCCCCTTGGTGAATTCCGGGAGTACATTGATTTCTCTCATTTTCTCACTTCCTGTGTTGGATGTTGGATTTTCTGAAGGCAATATATAACAAAACATTACATTTGTCAAGAAAGGTGTGAAAAAACTTGACAATTAATTACATTTTATTAACATATTAAAGACAGAGGGAGCTTTATGGTCGCAGAGCAGAGACGACAGCACATACTGCAGCTCATTGAGGAACAGGGCTCAATCCGCATCTCCAATCTCGGTCACATCTTCAACGTCACCGACATGACGATTCGCCGGGACATAGATTATCTTTCCGAGCTTGGCCTCGTTCGACGGGTCCACGGTGGTGCCGTTTCTGAGAATGATCAGCGTATTAACCTGGCAACCACCTTTCTCAAACGAAACACTGAGTACAAATCGGAAAAGGAAAGGATCGGCATCAAGGCACAGGAATACGTCAAGGATGGTACAACCATACTTATCGACGGCGGCTCAACGAACGCGCTCTTTGCACGAAATATAGATCCCCGTGTTCACCTGAAGATCATAACCCACGCACTCAACATCGCGTGGATACTCGCGGAAAACGAGAATCATGAGATATTTGTCCCGGGCGGCCTTCTCAACCGCCTGACCATGACCTTCAACGGTCCTGAGGTGGAGAACATCTACAGGGAACTCAACGCCGATGTGCTGTTCATTGCTGCATCCGGTATTTCTCTTGAAGAAGGGCTCACCGATCCAACATGGCTGGACACATCCATCAAGAAAGCCATGATCAGATCGAGCAGGAAGGTCATTCTGCTCATCGATTCTCACAAGTTTGATCTCATCTCATCGCGAACCTTCGCATCCCTCGACCAGGTTGACCTCATCATCACCGATTCCAGTTTCGATCGGGAGATCCATGAGAGGTACTGCAGCACAGGCATAGACATCATTCTCGCCTGACAGGCCACCCGACATTCTGTTTTTTATTTACTTTTAAAATCCAATTTATTAATTTATTATGCAGATTTTCTTATGTAATTCACGCAGTTCAAAATTATGAAAACAGCACCGCGCATAATAGTTTTCTCAACACCAAGCTGCGGCTGGTGCCGAAAGGTAAAGAGTTACCTGAAAGAGAAGGGGTTCCGTTATCGGGATGTGGACATCTCAAAAGACTTAAAAGCAGCCCAGGACGTTCAGAGAAAAACCGGGCAAACATCGGTACCCGTCATTCTCATCAACAACAAGCCGATCATCGGCTTTAACCGACAGGAGATCGACAGGCTCCTGAAACAGTACAACTAACCTGAATATAAAAACATTTTATAAATTAATAGGAGGAGCTCTATGAAACTCAAAGTCATTGATGACAAAGTACTGGTTCAGCCGGACGAGGCAGAGGATGAGAAATCCCCCGGGGGAATCATCATTCCCGACACTGCAAAGGAAAAGCCACAGAAAGGCACCGTCGTTGCGGTAGGGACTGATGAAGACCTCAAAGAGGTCGTAAAAAAGGGTGACAAGGTTGTTTTTGGAAAGTATACAGGAGATGAAATAGAGTTTGAAGGTAAGAAATACCTCGTTGTGCAGAGAAGCGATATACTCGCAATAGTGAGCTGAGTTGAGAAGGCCCTCCCCGTGTGGGAGGGCCTTTAAGCTCGAGGAGTCCCCGTGGTTGACGAACAGTCTGTAGCCGATTTCTTCAAGGCCATCGGTCACCCAACCCGCATAAGCATACTGAAAACGGTCTACAACAAAAATCTCTGTGTCAATGATATAAGCGGTGAACTAAACCTCAACCAGCCAAACACATCCCAGCATCTTTCCATCCTCAAAGAGAAACGCATACTGAAAAAGACGAAGATGGGAAATGAGGTCTGTTACAAGATCCGGGATAACGCCATCATGAACCTCATCGACGAGGCCGAAAAGATAATCGGCAGCCTCAACAAGGAATAAGCCCGCCACTACTTGGTTTTGAGTGTAAACACACCATCCCACTCATCACCGGGCGGATGCTTCTTAAAATGCCTGCAGCGCTTTATGTACATGCTGGACACATCATCCTCGTTCAGGACCAGTGATTTCTTGAACTCCGCCACAGCACGGTCCCAGTCCTGCTTTTTATACGCAGCGAGCCCCTGTGCGTAATTCTCGAGAAACTCATCGGAATAGACAATGATGCCCTTTTCACCCACGAGCTCAAAGATTCTTACCGGCTGCTCTTTGCCCTTCACCTTAACTGCATCAAGTTCACGGGTTGTGATATTGTCCGACAGCTCATTCTTTGTAAACTCACTGATAATGATGTTGTTCGCCGTCTTGTACACCTTGTTGATTCCCTCGAGACGGGCCCCGAGGTTCACGTTGTCCCCGATTACGGTGTAGTCGAATATCTGTCTCGATCCCAGATTGCCGACGAGCATGTCGCCGGTGTTGACACCGATGCCGATATTGAAGATCTCCTTTCCCTCACTGGTCCACCGCTCCTTGAGCCGGTCAAGGGAGCGAATCATCTCGAGTGCCGATAAACAAGCCCGTTCAGCATGATCGGGTACATGGGCGGGTGCACCGAACACCGCCATGACCTCATCGCCCACGAACTTGTCGAGCATACCACCATACTGGAGTATGACGTCCACCATGTCTGTAAGGTATTCGCCCAGGTTGGAAACCACCTCCTCCGGTGTGTACTTCTCGGAATAGGTGGTAAAGGACCTGATGTCCGAAAAGAGTACAGTCAGTCTCCGCCTCTGCCCGCCAAAGGCAAGGGCATCTGCATCCTGCAGTATGGTATCGACCACGTTCTCCGCCAGGTAGTGCTTGAACACCGACCTGATATAGAGCTTCTCCTTCTCCTCCGAAAAGTACTGAAATGCGTAACAGCCAACGATAGCTACACCAATGCCACCAATAGGGGTAATGAAGTTCATGACGATTTTGGCTTGAGTAAAAAGCAGTATATTAGTACCGAAATATACGGCAGCAATTCCGAATGCCGACAGAATACCGATTATCGGCTTTGTTTTCTTGATGATAAAGGCGATAGCAATGGTAAAGATGAAGGTCAATATATATGCAATTACATCATTAACCTTTCCATAAAAATTCTGGTCCAGTACCATCTGTATGAAGTTTGCATGGATCTCCACTCCAGGCATCAGCGTAGGGGTTGATTTTTCAGCTCCAGTGTAAAAAGGAGTAGAGAAAAGATCGTGTAATTCTGTAACAGTTGCTCCAATGAGCACTATCTTATCCTTAAAAACATCACGCTCTATAAGAAGTTGAAAATCTTCATC
Source organism: uncultured bacterium (assembly GCA_965603595.1). GTDB lineage: Bacteria > Spirochaetota > B62-G9 > B62-G9 > DRHN01 > JAGLSF01. Next base: position 4,900 of record CBFDDP010000049.1, on the reverse strand, counting down.
ATTTACAACCTGTTCATATGAGAAGGTTTTAAACGAGTAGGCAGGACCGTAATAATAGATAAAACTTGAAGGAACATCATCAAATTTTTTAATTAGATAGTTATCACCTAAAAGAAAGTCCCCCTTTTCAGTTACCTTTAACAGGGTAGTAGGATCACCCTTTATGCCGAGATAATTGATAAGCGTACTCAATCCGAGAGAGAAGTATCGATTATCATTGTAATCCCTGAAAAGTATGTATCTCCTTACAAAACTATCGGTATCTAACATCGTATCGGAGATACCAAAAGGTGCAACTTCCATCAGCTTTTTAATTGGTGGAAGAAGCTTTGTCCTGGAATAGCCTCCCTGCTCCTCAACAATCATCTTTCCGTTTAGGACTACATTATCGACTTTTGCAAGTGCATCTCTGAAGATATCATCCTGTTTTGGATCAATAGTGCTCTCTTCGGTAAATGCCACATCAAAGAGAATCGACTTTGCACCTGCTTTGTTTAGATTTTCAACGAGCTTTGCATGGTAAGTTCTCGGCCAGGGCCACTTATACGGTATATGTGCAAAGGATTGATCATCGATTTTTACAATCACAACTTTTGAGTTTTTTAATCCCTCTTCATCTTTCCCGCGAAGATCAAATTTAAAATCTGTCATCCTATGCTCAATATTCTTGAAAAAGAGTAGATCTTCCGAAAAAAGATACATAACGAGCGCAGACAGGAACCCGATGATTAGAATGAACAGCAGCCGCTTCTTTTCCTTCTCCAATTAAAACTCCCTGGTTGCAAATGCAGATATGAGGAAATCAGAATAGGACGGAGAGGTTATATATTCAAGTTCAGCCTCGAATAGGATTGCAAATGGACCGTCATAATCCGCCCCCACCGTGAGGTCAAACTGTTCGCTGCCGGTCTCATAGATTATATCAGCGAACGTATACAACGTCTCATTCTTGAAAAACCTGTATCCCGCCTTTCCCTCCACGTAGAATGAGTCAAGGGTGTCACCAAAATCGTATCCCAGAACAGCCTTTGTATCAAGGGGAATGGAGTTGAAATAGCTTATAAGGCCCGCCCTGGTGAGAAAATCATTTGTATCTTCTGTTGTACCCGCCTTGTCTTTATAGATACTTGCCGTCACATCTCCATACACGGTGGAGTTTGTGGAAAGCAGTTCCAGGTCCTGCGAGACCCCGCCGTTTATCGTGGCATTCATGGTGTCTATGTAGTCCCTGTCCGTATCGAAGGTATTGAAAATGTCCAGCCCTGCGGTAACCGTGAAAAAATCTGTTGGAAATACATAGACGCTTCCCGAGTATCCCGTGTTTTTCGTTCGGTATTCCAACGCGGAGCCCTCCAGTTTGTCCCAGTAGTTCTGGTAGGCGGCGTACAGATAGACCCTCTTCTGGAAGAGCCACAGGCTGTCCCATGCCTTGATCCCCGCCCTGTCATTGATAATACCCGTATTGGCGAGGGAATAGTAGTTCGAGCCCACATAGCTGACCTCGACGTCGAGTGTGTTCTCGTGAAACGGTCCAAGCCTGAGGCCGGCTTTTCCAGCAAGGTTGGGCTGGCCCGGAACGCCTACGTTTTCGTTTATCGTGAATAACCATTCCCATTTCTCTGGATCAAAGGGCAGCTCGTTGTCTTCAAAATCTACAGCCCCGTCCGTGATGTTCGTGTTGAGCAGGCTCCCATTGACTTCACCATCGATGACGAATTTCCCATCGAAAAACGAGAGCGTCAGGTCAGTACCCAGCACCACATTCTCTTGAGGGTCTGGATCAATATCGTCATTAACGTTGTCCTTCACCTTCACGAAGGACAGCCCCCACAGCGTGCCCCCTTCTCTCCCGATCTTCAGCCTGCTGGCAAAGACCCTCTGTTTTTGTGTTTCCGGGTCTTCCACCTCTTTCAGGCTGTTTCCATACACAAACTCCAGACCGAATACACCGAACTGGGGGAAGAGATGCACACCGGTCACCCTTGCCCCGTTTATGGTGTAGTCGGTGAAGGATGGTGTTGTATCTCCAAGCACCATTCCCCCCAGAGGAGAATAGAGGCCAAGACGAAACTCAGAGACCCTCTGCTTGTCCGAGGCCTCCTCGTTTGTCACCTCAACGGAAAGGTCGTAGTCGATACTGGTAAAGGCATTGCCATACACATTCAGGTCCAGTATGCCGACCGTTTCCTGGCTTGCCTCCTGATCATATTCCACGCCCGTACGTATGCTCCCGTTGGCCGTGATCCTTCTTTCTTCTTTCGGCTCTGCGGCAACGTTGAAAAAGCTCTCCAGCTCGGCCCTGAGTCCCTCGCGGTCCTCGACAACAATACTGAAGGTATGCCTTCCCGAGTCCTGCACATCCTCCAGAGAGTAGACGACGAGCATGGCCGAGAGATTCGCCTGTGAGGTGACATCGGTGTTGTCGAACACGAGTTCCACACTGGTTATATCTATATCACCCTCAGCATCATACATCGAGATTGCAATGACCACATCCTCCCCGAAGGAAAACTCCTCTCCCCGCCTGGGGCTCAGTATCTCGATGAAAGGATTAGTACCCGCAATGAGCAGCTGAGCAGAAAACACAACAGCGATGACGGTGACGAATAGTAGACCTTTTTTCACGTTTTTCATGACCTATCCTCCCCATATATGATCAACAGAAGAACTGACGTCCTTCCTCGGTTGTCCTTCTTCTACTTCTCTTTGAACTCTATCTGTAAACCTCCTTCCGGCTTGTCCTCGAAATCGAAGATCAGCGTCTGCAGCACAGGTGCGATCGGCACCTCACCCGGTTCTATGGGTGTAATTTCCATGGTGTCCTTGGTCGCATGAACCTTGTACCCCTCACACACGACGGTGCCATCCGGATTGGCCTCATTGGCGATTTGAACGCAGTCCTGGGTAATCCAGTAGTCGGTTTCGCCGGGGTTGCTCAATTCGTGGACAACGAAGTCCGTTCCCTTTACCGATGCAACCGTTGTCGGTGTTTTTATCTGGAAATCCGCTCCCTTTTTCTTTGTTATCTTTGCCCACAGCTTCCCCCCGCCCAGCGACAGCCTCTTGCTCAGCTTCTTCTCCTTGCGCGTGGCATTCAGGGTGAGCTGGGTATTCGCATCCAGTATCAGCCTGCTCCCGTCGTCCTGAAAGATGACGCTGGCATAGCTCTCCTCACCGGTCTTGATGAGGTCTCCGCCATGCAGGAACATACCGATAGTCGCGTCCACGGTATCCCCCTGAGCGCTCTTGGTAATGGTGACGTCGCCTTCTGATGCGCCGATATAGGCGATAACATCCTGCGCACACAGTGTGACCGGAAATGCAACAATGAGCATGAACACGAGAATAATCGCCGCCCTTCTATGTATTGCACGCATATTGACCTCCAGCTTTGAAAATGGAATTTTCGAAAATTTCAGTGCAAACGACACTATGACCTCCGTCATTCCTACTCTGTCAAATTCGGGATGTCCCAATCATAGTCTCCGGACTTGAGGGACTCGAGTATGCTTATCACGTGCCCGCTTGACACCGCCTCACCGTCGAGGGTGACGTCCCGAATGACAGCGTCCACCCTTTCGAGCTGTCGACTCTCCTTATTCTTTCCACCGCTCTGTAATGTGTCCAGGAGCATCTGCATGATCATATCCTTCTCTTCTTCGGTCAGGAAGCTCACTATTTCATCCGCCCCTCCCCCGGTACCCGGTTTGCCGTAGCTGAACTCCATCATCTCACCCTTGGTATACACCTCTGAGGGGCTGCGCGAGAGGTTTTGATCCCCCTCCACTCTCCAGTAATAGGTCTCTCCAAGATCCAGTACGGATTTGAACGAGGACCCGAACACCGTGTACATGGTGGGAATTCCACTCCCCCCGTTTCCCAGACTCATGGGCAATTCCTTGCCGTACTTTATCTCAACACCCCGTGCATCGTAGAGATGGAGTGACAGATTCGACAGGTTTGTCCTGAAACGAAAGATAAGGGATGTTTCCGTCACACTCTCCCCGTCACCCGGGCTCAGGTAGGTCAGGTAGTAGGGTCTGACGGTGAAAGTAACCGTACGTTCAACGGTTGTGCCCGGACCGTCGGGTGTCAGCGTGAAGGTTACCGTGTACAGGCCCTCCGGAAAACCGTTTATGGCCTTATATCTGTCCTCAAAGGTATTGTTGATGATATCGGCATCGAAGTCGAAATCCGAATCATTGGCAATTTCGCAGTTGGTCCACTGCGGCCCCGGCGATGCCAGGAATTTGGCATCATAGGGATAAGGGTCCGTTTCTCCATCCACCACCGTGCCATAGGACGTGCCCCCTATCAGGCTTGCGTGCCCTATCTGTATGCGAATGTAGTAGTCGTTTGCCGAGACTCCGCCAAAATCGAGCCGGAAGAACTCTTTTCTGCAGCTCGAACCCTCGAATCCCAGGTCGGCCAGTGAAAATTGGTTGTAGTACTGAAAAAAGTAATTTCTCACGGTCATGGTCGTCTGTGCAAATCCAATGGAAACTGAAAGGAAGAGCAGTAAAAGACATGACAGGATCACTATCTTTATCGCTTTCATGATTACACCTCCACCTGATACCGATAGAGTAATACCTACATCTAACTACAATACCACATACACGCGATCATTTCAGTAAAAAACGGGTACTTTTTTTGATTTCTTATACATACAGGCACCCAAAAATCAAGTTTTACAGATCACTCCCCCGAAGGAAGGCCCGTATCTCCTCCTCGGTCGGATTTGCGGGGTCAGGCTTCAGGCCCGGGATGAACCGGGTGGCCTCGTACAGAGCGTATGCCGCATGGCCGTGAATGCCAACCACGTGGTGGATATAGGGTCCGTAGATGAACTTCTCCTCCCAGAGCGGCCAGTCAGGCACCTCGACCCAGAGGAAGGTTC
>CBFDDP010000048.1:0-21327 GCA_965603595.1 uncultured bacterium | reverse complement strand
TTTTCTTGACAAAATGTCATGCTGAAGTAGGCTAGCAGAGAAGATGGGAAATGTAATTTGTGAATTGTGTATTACACCACAATTGAGCGCTTTTTTGTGTCGCAGTACAGATGTTACTTTGAATCGCGAATTATAATTCTTACTATCAATTTAAGTATTCATGCATCGTCTAATTTCATATATTGAACCATGTGCTGAAATCGTTTAGATTCACGATTTTTCGAAACAATCCCCGTAATTCTTCACAATAAACTTGTATAAAATGTCAATCATGATATAATGTGAATGGATGTTCAATGATGATCTATTGTTCTCAAAGGTGAACGCGTGGCACTAGACGAAAACATTCACAGGCTTTTATACAAGCTCGCCCAAGCCTATTATGTCGATGGTCTTACACAGCAGGAAATCGCAAGCCGCTTTGGTATCTCGAGGCCCAAGGTTTCCCGCATGCTGCAACAGGGGAGGGAAGAAGGCGTGATAACGATTAATCTCGTCCCGCCACCCAGCGGCACTGCAGACCTTGAACGAAAACTTGAACGAACCTTTGGTCTTGAAGAAGCTGTTGTCGTTACGGTAAGTAATGCTGATGATCAGTCCGACGTGGCCAAAACACTTGGACCTGCAGCTGCCGAAAGCTTGATTCGTTGTCTCCATAGCAATGAAGTCGTTGGACTCACCTGGGGGACATACCTACTCCAAATGGTACGTTCTCTTCCCGTTAAATTTTTTCCGGATGTCACTGTGGTACAGATTCTCGGCGGGCTTGGTCCGGTCGGCGAAATGGAACATTCAACCGAGTTGGTACAACTGGCAGCCAAACGCCTGAATGCTCGACTCAGACTGCTTCCAGCCCCGGGTATTGTTGGGAGCCGCGAGGCTTTCGATGCTCTCAAGACGGACAAGCAAATATCTGAGACCCTGGCGCTGGGTGTACGGTCTGACATTGTCATAGTGGGACTCGGCCTTCCGTCCAAGGACTCGATACTCGTGCGCGACGGCAATATTATCACTCAGAATGATCTTGCTATGGTCAAAGAAGCGGGAGGTGTTGGGGATGTGGTGCTCAGATATATCAACGCCATGGGAGAACCGATCAATATCGAAATCAATGAGCGCATTATAGGGCTTACCCTCGAACAGATAAAGGCGGTTCCGAGGGTGATCGCCGTCGCCGGCGGAAACTCCAAGTTTGAACTGATTCGCGCAGCGCTTCGGGGTCACATCATGAATGTACTGGTAACGGACCACATTACCGCTAAAAACCTGCTGACCGAAGCGGATAGAGGATGAATGAATCATGGACCTCAAATCTAAGAAAAAAATAACGGCAGAAGCGAGGGCAGTTGTCAGGCGCGAAGCTCAGGCCATTAGCAACATCATCCAACAAATTGATGACAGTTTCGTCGATGTGGCCCACCTGCTGCTCAACTGTTCGGGCCATGTATTGGTAACCGGCGCAGGAACCTCTCACGCTGTGGCGCAGCGAATGGCACACCTCCTCTCATGCTCCGGCACCCCTGCACTGTGCATCGACGCAGGAGACGGATTGCACGGTGGTTCGGGGGCAATAAAAGCTGGAGATATAGTGTATATCATATCAAAGGGCGGGCAGAGTGCGGAGATCAATCAATTCGCTCAGATTGCGAAAGAGCGTGGGGCGGTAATAATTACCCAGACAGAAGCACCGGATTCACCCCTCGGCCGCATGAGTGACGCGCTTCTTGAAATCAAAGCTGACGATGATGTAGATCCCTTCGGCATGGTTGCCACAGGTAGCTCCCTGGTAAATGCTGCTGCAGGTGACGCCCTCTGTGTCGTACTCCTCAAGCTGAGAGGATATACACATGAAGACTTCGGTCTTACCCATCCCGGTGGGGCTGTGGGGAAAAATTTGGAAAACTCAGGCTCTTTATAGATCTGCAACCTGTGGAAGAAAGATAAATGGCAAATTTCTTAGCTGGACTTGATTATGGAACAGGTGGTGCAAAAGCCTGCGTAATCAGTACAGAAGGCGACGTACTCGGCTTCGCTTTTGAAGAGTATCCCTTCATACATGAAAAACCAGGTTGGTCGGAGCATGACCCGGTCCGCTACTGGGAGGCTGCCTGCAGGTTGCTGAATGCTGTCGTTTCCCAGGCACATGTCAATCCAGCCGATATACGCGGCTTAGCAGTCTCTTCAGCCCTTCCATCCATGGTGATGGTGGACAAAGACCATAATTCCATTCATCGCGCCTACAACTTGATGGACAGGCGAGCAAAAAATGAAGTGGCCTGGCTAAAAGAGCATATCGGTGAAGACAGAATATTCAAAATCTCGGGAAATAGGCTGGAAGACCACCCAACCATAGTCAACCTGTTGTGGGAGAAAAACAACAGGCCGGATACGTTTAAAAAGATTTACAAGGCATTGACCATAGACGGTTTCATCACACTAAAACTTACCCGAAAGGCCTGCTTAAGTCACGGGAGCGCCGGTTTCTACGGAGTCGCATACAACGTGCTGGAAGAAAAGTTCGATGAAAAATTAATGATGGAGATAGGCATCTCACCTGCCATTCTACCCCAGATACTCAGATGTGAGGACATCGCCGGTGAAATAACCGCAAAGGCTGCTGCCGAAACTGGATTGGCGGCCGGCACGCCAGTGGCAGCAGGTCAGGTGGACTTCAACGCGAGCTGCATCGCGGCAGGCATCACCGACGAAGGCGACATCATGAGTAACCTAGGTACTGTGGGTAACTTCGGTGTTGTGCACAAGAGTACAGACTTCATCTACTCCGATGTCGGAAGGGCTATGATCAACGTCGCGTTCACCATTGACTCCAAGTACACCTATATTACCATTCCATCAACGACCACAGGGGGCCAGTCCATACGCTATATACGTGACCAGTTCTCACAGTATGAAATGGAAGTGGAACGCATCCTTGGGGTGAGCTCGTACGACCTGCTCAACATGCAGGCTGCAAACCTGCCGCCTGGCAGTGAAGGTCTCGTTATTCTCCCCTTCCTCATGGGTGAACGGACACCCATATGGGACCAGAACGCACGTGGTGTTATATTTGGCTTATCTCTCAACCACAACAAGGGCCATATTGTCAAAGCCATGATGGAGGCTGTTGCCTACGCCCTCTACGACTCTTATCGCCTTATAAAAAAGTCCGGACTCAAAATTAACTACCCCATCGTTTTTCACGAAGGCGGCACGGCAAGCACGTTGTGGCGGCAGGTAATTACCGACGTTTTCAACTCGCAGACCATCCTTGTGAGGAGCAGGACGGGTGCTCCCATGGGCGATGCCATTCTGGCAGGCGTGATGACGGGGATTTTCAAGGACTACGCGTTGGCCAAGGAGTGGTGTGAATATATCGATCCGATGGAACCCAGCCGGGAAAACCATGAACGATACATGGAGTACTTTGCACTCTTCAAGAGCATTTACGAACATGTAAAGGACGATTTCAAGGAGCTTGCCAGGCTGAGAGACATGTGAGGATTAGAAATGAAGGCAAAACCGCTGAAGTACAGCTACTTCCAGCTTACGTTCGGTCAGGATGAGGCATACCTTCACCCCGAAAAAACATACGAACGGTTGCATACATTCGGGTACGATGCCATCGAGATCACGCCCCCAAAAGGGAGATACGGACTCGGTGTCAAAATGGAGGACTATCTCCAAACCCACAAAAAGTTAAAGGACGATTTCAACCTCGAAGTATCATGTATCAACGAGTGCTGGGGTGAGCAGTGGGACCCCTTTTCACCAAACTATAAGACTCTCACCGAACAAAAGACCGCGGATCTTGCTGTCACCGAAACAAAATCCTCGATAGATTTTGCCGCCGAACTGGGGGCTCCGTTCGTAACCATTGCCGTGGCCATACACGATGATATAGGAGCAGATCAGGTCGCGGACTGTACCGCTGTTGCTGTTGACGCCCTACAGCGTATGGCGGATTACGCAAAAGGCAAAAGTATTAGACTCGCTTTCGAGGCCACCAATCACCTTGAAATGGGTAAGTTTGTCAATACGGTACTCAATCATAAGAGGCTGATCGAGCTTACCGAATGTGAAAATATCGGCATTCAGATAGACTGGTTTCACGCCAACTTCGAAGAGCTCAACCCTTACGAAGCCGTCATGGATGCCCATCCTCTCCTGTGGCACATGCACTTTCGTGATTCCAACTCCCTCACACCGGGATACGGCAATGTTGATTTCAAGGCCGTGCTTCGTGCCGTGAAGAAATCGGGGTATGAGGGCTACTGCACCATCGAGAGTGCGCCTATGATTCCCGATCCAGACACCGCTGCCAGAGTAGGTATAGAGTATCTAAAAATGCTGGAGAGCATCGTCAATTATCAGCTCAGCCCAGAATTTCCCAACGGATACAGTGTGACGAGTTAGGTTTTATGGCAGGCAGGAACTGGATACATCTATCTGCTTGGCTCACATTGTGTGATGAATTTCCTTCAGTGCCGGGTAAACCTTAAGATAAAGTTGATATCGCGCATCGTATGCGGCAGATTCCTCCTCCTTCGGCTCAATGCGCCGCTGGGAACGCACCACCCGTGCAGCGGTAGTCGACACATCCGGATACTCCCCTTTTGCCGCAAGAGACAGCAGGGCAGCTCCAAGACAGGCTGCTTCGGTAATTTCCGGAACGCGCAGGGGAACTTTGCAGATATCAGCCTTCATTTGCAGCCAGAGGAGGCTTCGTGCCCCACCGCCTACGGCAATTAGCTCACGAATAGTGAGTCCCGCCTCACGAAGTAAATCGATATTGACGCGCAACTCAAATGTCAGTCCTTCGAGCATTGCCTTAGCGAGAGTTGCCCTCGTCGTGTCAAAGGTGAGACCCAAGATAGCACCCTTTGAGGAGGTGTCCAGCAGAGGCGTGCCGCTGCCGGAGAAGTGTGGCAGAATGAGGAGACCAGTCGGGCCTTTGGGTGCATCGGCCATGATTTCGTCATAGGGATCGCGGCCGGCGCTTCGAGCCTGTTCGCTCTCCCAACGGCAAAGGGTGTCCCGAAACCAGCGCAGTAAGAGTCCCCCGCTGTGATTCAATGTCATTGATAAATAGAGGCCGGGTACCACGTGGCGGTAGACGGATATGTTTCCCTGCCGAAGTTTCTCGTCCAGTATTGGTTTGGCCATGGCTGTTTCCACTACCTCGGCTGTCCCCGTGGAGACCATGGCAAGACCTTCCTCTGTCACACCGCTACCGAGGGCAGCGCATGCCTGGTCGTGCCCCCCCGATACGAGAAGCACCTCTCCGCTTAAACCCAACGATTCGACAAGTTCTGGGAGCATACTCCCTACCGCACCCCCCTCTTCCGGCGCCAATGGTGAAAGCCTTGATGGATCGATGTCACAGGCATCCAGTATTTCGCCGTCCCACTCCCCTGCCGACAGATCGTACATTTGCGTTCGTGAAGCGAGGCAGTGACTAATGACGGCCTGTCCTCCTAACCGTCGTAGAAAGAAGTCCTCGTAGAGGAGAAACTGATTGGCCTTTACCCAGGTTTTCTGCTCATGTTTTTTAAGCCACAGAAGCTTTGGGAGTGTATTGATGGTGTGGGGAGGCATGCCGGTCCGTCCGAAGAGTGTGTCGGCACCAAACCGCTCAATCAACCACTCGTTTTCCTCATCGGTGCGTGTGTCCATGCCGAGCATGGCAGGCCTGAGAGGAGATCCTTCTCCGTCAACGGGGATGACGGCTTCGCCCTGAACCGAAAGTGCCAGAGCATCGGGTTTCTGAGGTGCTTTTGAAACGGCCTCTACAAGAGCTTCCCATGCCAGTCGAAAGACCTGTTCGGCTTCCTGCTCTGCCCAGCGGGGATGGGGTGTGAGTATGGGATATTCGCGGGCACCTTGCCCGAGTATGCGGCCTTCACGGTCGAACACTATCGCTTTGCAGCCAGTCGTCCCGATATCCAAACCGATAACAGACATGTTTCAGCCCTCGTGGCTGTAGACTTGCCATCCAAGGTATGTCCCAAAGGCATCTTTCAGTACTGAAGCCGTATGGGCTGGATTCATGGCGGCATGATGCTCGAATCCGTTCAAACAGATATGGCTTAGCAGTTTCTGCAGCTCTGGAACCTCGACGACGGCCCGTCCGCCAAATGTATTAAGCTTATCGTCAGTAAACACGCCATCTCCGACATAGGTGTGAATTACTCCGTTAACATCGTCTGTGGAGATGCGTGCGTAGCTCATTGGACCTGAGGGCACACGTCCCGCGACCGCCCCATAGGTGTTCTCGACACCGAGTGTAGTAGCGAGAACGTCTGCATGTGCCATTTTCGACTCTTCAAAAAAACTCTTGGCCCAGTTGGAGCAGTGGAAAAGTACACATTTGTTCGGATCGTTCCCGTAGTTATTATTCCAGTCAATGAGTGCGCTCGGTTTGCCCGAAGCCAGCTGCAAGGCATACATTGAAGCAACACCGGTAATATCCACCTCACAAGCGCTGGGCAAAAGATTTTCACTCATCATACTCATCAGACCGCATGCGTTGATTCCATAGTTCTGCTGAATCGAGGTCCAACATTGGACAGCCGTGGCATGCAGATCATGTTCGGCCATCCAGTCTTCCAGGACAATACCCAGCTTGGCCATTTTAAGGAGCGAGGATTTGGGTATCCCATCGGTCGAAATATAGGCCTCGATGCTTTCAAGCTTTGTCTCAACCCTCGAATCATCGTCGGCGAGCCGGCTCGCCTTGCCGAACACCTCCGAGTTGTCGATGGTAGTCACGGAAATCCCTGAGGCCTGCAGGAGCTTTTCGCTGAATCTAACGGTATTAAAATCACTTGGGCGGGCACCAACTGCTCCCAGCCGTGCATTTTTCAACCCCTTCACTACACGGCAGACGGCGACGAATTTTTCCAGGTCGGCTTTGAATCCGGCATCTGTTGGACTTACCGTATGAAGCTTAGTCAGTGAAAAGGGGTATCCATACTGACGCAGGTTGTTACAGACTGATATCTTTCCGCAGAATGAGTCTCGGCGTCTTTCGAGGTTGAACTGTTTTAAATCATCGGGATAAGCCTGAACCAGAATGGGTACCTGCAGCCCCGACTCCTTGATGGTATTGACCACACCCTTCTCATTACCGAAGTTGGGAAGCACCACCAGTATGCCATCGATATTGTCCTGAGTGGCCTTGAAAAGGGCAGCGCATTTCTTCACATCGCTCCACGTTTCTACGCCGCCGAGATTGGTGTCTTTTTCGGACACAATAACAGGCTCGATATCCATCTCCGAGAGAACTCCGAGTACCTCCTTTCTCCCCTCGCTTACCAGTACATCGGGGAAGAAGTCTCGGTTGCCGACAATCACGCCTAGAGTTGGTTTTTGCATATGTCACTACCTCCTCACATTAAAGGTCCATGCAGCTGTTTTGTTAGATCTGTTTATTCTTATCAATTAATTATGTGCGATAGAATCGGTATAACGTTTCAGCTATCCTGGGGAGGGGGATAGACTTTTTCTGGCTGTACTCTGCCCTTGGGTCGCTCTATCAACTCAATGGCTGCACCGATCAGTTTTTCTGTGTCCAGGTAGGCATAATGCCCGTCACCGTCAGCACCAAATCCGGATCCGTCCATCAAAACCTTCACACCTGCGGCTTCGGCTTGTTGGGTAGCAGCCTCCATGTCATCAACAAGAACTCCGAGGTGATGGAGGCCATAGCCGTGCTCACGCACGAAATCCGCGTAGACCGTCTCCCCTTCGACCATCTCAATCAGCTCGATTCTCATAGGGCCAAAATAAGAGAGGGCGATCCGCATCTTGTACTCGGCGGGTTTGCCATGGTAGGACATCTCCTTCACGAGCGGCTTGCCGTATGTGTAGAAGTGCCAATCACCGATGCCGAAATACTTGTGATAATTCTCAACCGCCTCCTCCAGGCTCTCGACAATTATGGCTATCTGAGCAACGCCGTTTTTGAGAAATGGAAGCGATTTTTTAAGGTTAGACATTCTCATATTCCTCTCTCATCATGCTTACGGGAAAAACACCCCTTTCATGACTTTGCCCTCGAGAGCCATGGTAGAACCCTTCTTGAAATCCGCAAGAGGAAACCTGTGGGTAACCAGCTTGTCAGCCGGCAGCCGGCCGGAAGCCATGAGCTCAAGAGCCATGCGCTGATGTCGCGGCGCGAATGTGGTGTTCCCGATCATGTGTAGGGCATGGTAATGGAGAGTATTTATGTCGACGCCGGGGGCGCTGTTGTCCTTGGGCAAACCACCGAATACCAGTATGCGACCCGCCTGCCGTGCTAATTTCACCGCCTGGACGACAGCGACCGGGGCGGGTGTCGCCGTAATGACCACTTCGGCTCCTTTGCCGCCGGTCAGTTGGCGAACCTTTTCCACCAGGTCGGTTTCAGCTGCGTTTATCGTCCCGTCCGGTTCAAAGGCTTCGGCCATTTTCAATCTTTCACCGTTTATGTCGGCGATATAAATCCTGTCCGCACCCCTGACGCGGGCCAGGCTGATGTGTATGGAACCGATGGGGCCGGCCCCGATAATGACGACCTTGTCCCCCAGGGTGATTTGACCCTTCTCCTGAGCGTTCACACATGAGGCGATGGGCTCTGAAATGCTGGCGAATGCGGGATCAAGCCCCTCCGGCACTGGCCATATGGTGCCAAGGCGAATCGCCTCTTCAGGAATGGCCACGTACTCGGCGAAACCACCCGGCCAAACCTGAGCGATTTCACGATAGTTTTCACACAGCTCGTACTGCCCGTTAATACAAAAATCGCACTGCCCGCAGTAGACCACAGGACCGACGGCCAGGAGGTCTCCCTCCTTCCACCTGCCCTGATAATTATCACCCGTTTTAACCACGGTACCGCATATTTCATGGCCGATTATCCACGGCAGGGTGACTTTGCGATGTCCGCTCCGCAGGGTTCGCAAATCCGATCCGCACAACCCACAGGCGACAACTTTTAGGAGGAGACCACCAGCAGGAACCTCGGGCTCAGGCACGTCTTCTACATCAAATTCCATGGGAGCTCTTACAACAACGGCTTTCATAAATACTGCTCCTTTAATAAAGAGTTAGCCAGTTAGTTTGTTTTCCATATTGATTTGGGCATCCTGAATTCGGCGAAGTTTATAGACAAACAGATCCGAATTGGGTGTGAAGTTGTCCTCGGTCAGCATGCTACCCTTTGAGATGTCCTTCGTGACCGTACCGTCCGGTGCCAAACCGAGGGGTATGGCCTTTTTCGCTTTCGCATCCTCATAGGTGAAAGTGCGGCCAAAAATATCTGCACAGCCGATTTCACCGACTTTTTCGCCGGCCTTCAAGTCGCGCTTGGCGATGGTAGCGACCTCGGAGATCATGTTTCGGGAGACCACCGTACTCTCATTATAGAGAACCGCTTCGGCGATGGAGACGGGCGTTTCAATATTACAGAGGTGATAAGGCCTGTAGAGGGTATAATAAGGACCCTCTCCCATGGAGAGAAATTGCATGTCCGTCTTCACATAGGAATCAGTGGTCGTGATGATTGCAAAGACTCCCGGTGCGACCTTTCCTGTTGAATAATCCACACAACCACGATGACTCAGAACACCTCCGTCTTCCTGGGGAACGAGCACCTTGTTCAATTCACTCACATCCACCTTGGGACCATGCATGCCCGGAACATCTGGAATCAGACCCGTGGCATTCGACATGGCGGCAAGCTCCACCATGGTTTTGGAGCCGTCCATGAAAGCGGAGAGCATTTTTGGATTCATTCCCTTCTTTTCGGCGTCCTCGCGGCAGTTATCCGGCGTCGCTGCATAGTCGATGGGATTGTTTTTGCCCTTGCCCAGGCACACAATTTCAAATCCCAGCATACCTGCAAAGTTGTAGAGCATTTTACAGACTCCCGGCTCATCACCCGAAGCGGCGGTGTAGACACATCCGCTGGTTTGCGCCTGGCGATAGAGAAGTGGACCGATGGTGACGTCCGTCTCTACGTTCAGCATGATAATGTGCTTGCCGTTTTCTATGCAGTTCCACGCCACCTGCGAACCGGTTTCGCTGAGACCCGTCGCCTCGACAACCGCGTCCAGACTCTCGAGGCGTGTCAGCAAAAGAGCGTCTTCCGTGACCACACGTTTGCGCGACCTGAGGGCGTCCTCAGCTTCATCGACTTTATTAGTAATGCACATGTCGGACTTGGAAATACCAATCTCTTCAAGTACCTTAACAGGGCGTTTGATGTCGATATCCGCTATTGCCGTGGAGTCCATACCGGGCATCTGGTTTGTTACGTGAACCAGCCCCGAACCCATCTGACCGCACCCTACCTGTCCTACTTGAATCGCCATGTCTTCCGACTGCAGTGCCTGCAGTCTTTCGTAAATTTCCATGTGAGCTACACTCCTGCAGAGATTTTGTGACGGAACATCTGTAATTACCTTTTCCTCACCCCTTGCCGTGAGGATGTATAAAGGCCTTTACGTCCCGCTTGCTGCGCAGGTTTTCAAAGGCCTCTTCCCACTGATCAAGATTATAATGGCCCGTTATCATCGCATCGAGATTGAAGGGACCCCGGTCCAACAGGTCTACGGCATGCTCCCAGGTTTCCCTGCCATTCCAGCTCCAGCTGCCTCGAATATCGATCTGCCCCAGGCTGATTTCATCCAGGTTAATAGAGATGTTTCGTCCCCACAGGCTGATAAATACGATGACACCCTTGCCTCCCGGTCCCTCATAGGCCTTTCGAGCGCAGTCAATGGCATGTCGAACGCCCTTTTCACTCGCTGAGCACTCCACCACAAACTCGGCACCCTTCCCACCTGTTATTTCCATAACCGCCTTGTCAGGCCCATCCTCGGAATATAGCGTATAGTCAGCACCAACCGTTTTGCCAATTTGCAGTCTCTTCTCATCGCTTCTGAGCCCGATAAGAAAAACACGGCGTGCACCGCAGAGTTTTGCATACTGAACGGCAAGTATACCCATGGGGCCCGGTCCAACAACGACCACGTCGTCCCCCACTTTCACTTGAGCCCTCTCCTGTATCAGATGATGTGTCGCTACGATCGGTTCGGCCAGGCATGCGTGATCCAACGACACATGATCGGGAATTTTATACAACACGTGTTCCGGCACTCGCATGTATGGCGCATAGGCACCATCTATGGTGACGCCCAGCCACTGCCCGCCGCCGCATTCTATATCAGCAATAATCTTGTCATTTTTCTTTATTGAGCTGACGTCTCTTCCAATCTCGTAGGCAACACCTGAAAATTCATGCCCAAGGGTTACGGGAACCTCGTAAAAATGTCTGTCCTCCTGAATGAGAATATCGCTTCCGCACACGCCGGCTGCATGAACTTTCATAAGCACGTCATTCGGCCCGATTTCAGGAACCGGCACCTCATTCAGTTCCACATTACCTTCGCCTCGGGCGGTTTTCCTCAACGCTTTCATGAGGCCCCATCCCTTCACATCTCTATATATGTTCTTCCGTATACTCCAAACGTAAAACAGCCCATACTGCTACATCCTGACCACTCCTTTTTCCAAAAGACCAACGAGAAGCTGCGCATCACGGCCGAGGCCGAAAGGAGCGGCAACACAAACAAGTGTTCCTATAGTCGCTTTGTCCTTCCAGTTAGACCATGACTTGCCGCTGTCTCGTGAGATGAGCAATTCATTGCTGAGTACCGCAAGTATATGCGGTTCATCCGGGTAGTGCGGCGACAGGACAATGGCATTCACCGATTCACCTATGTAATCCTTGCCCAGTCTCGACCATGATTTTCCCCTGTCGTCCGAATAGAAAAGACCATGTGATTCCGTTCCCACGAACAGTACGCCATCCTGCGTGAAATGGGGAGAGAATGACATACTGAGCACCGGTGCGTGCTCAGTCGGGAAATCTATTTCTCGCCACGCACGTCCGCCATTTGTGCTCATAAAAACACCCGTCTCGGTTCCTACAAAGATTGTTTCGTCATCTTCGAAATTGGGTGATATGGCCAGAGTAAGCGTATTCAAATCCAGCAGACCGAAATTCCAACCTGACCAGTGCCTGCCCCGGTCAGCTGATCGAAAAACACCATCTTCAAGCGTTGCTGCAAGAACAACACCGTCTTTAGAAAAATGCGGCGAAACGGCAATGCTGGTGACGTGCGGAGGAGGATCTGGAAGTGCGATGATCTCCCAATGTTGTGCGCCATCTATTGAACGCATAACCGCACCAGATACGCCCGCGAAAACAGTTTTATCTTGTACGAAATCGGGTGACACGGCCACAGCCGGTGTAGTCGGGGATTCATCAAACTGAAGCGATGCATAGGCAGAATGCCAGGTGGCGCCTCCATCATCTGTTCGATAGAGTCCCGATTGGCAGGCGGCAAAACAGGTGCCGTCCTGCTTGAAATCCGGAGATGCGGCCAGGGCATATACGGTATTCAACAAATTATCCTTTGCTTCGATCAATATTCATCTTTTTTCGTGGACTGGGCTTTCTCAAGGGAACATGGTCCTGTTTTTCAGGATTGTGAACCATCACGTCAATAGTGAGGGCCATGGCAGCTGTTTTTACCGCACCATACACGGCCATTTCAACCACCTCGGTTGCATCCCATATCCCCATGTCCATCATGTCCACGACTTTCCCAGAAGCGATGTCAAATCCGTGATTCGAACCGGCTGATTCGATTTCGGACATGACCCTGCTCGAATCGTACCCCGCGTTTTCAATAATCAAACGAAAGGGCTTATCCAACGCCCTACGCAAAATTCCATATGCGGCACGCTCATCGACATTCGAGCCGTTCTTCAACACGTTGTCCAGATATGAGCGACTGGCCAGCAATGACATACCACCGCCGGGAAGGACGCCTGATGTCATCGCTTCCCGCATGACCGAAGCGGTACGTTTCGCAACCTCCTGTCGATTTTCTATCTCCATCTCGCTGGAACCGCCAACCCAGAGAACGGCGGTACCGCCCATAAGCTTACCAATTCTCGAACGGAGCTTTTCAAAAATAACCGTTTCCTCGGCTACTTCACATGCCGCACGTAGTTCGGTGATATGTGCTCGAAGCTTACGTGGATTACCCTTGCCTCCAACAATTCCGAAGGTATAACGGTCAGCCCACGTTCGACGTGCAAAACCGAAATCCTCTAGTTTCATGTTTTTGAATGTATCGCCTCCGGCTTTGATGAAGGGACGTCCTCCTGTGAGAACAGACAGGTCCTGCAGTGCCCAGGCTTCTTCGGTTTGATCATATCCAGGTAGTTTTACGGCTGCGATCTGCCCCTTCTCGGGATCGCTGTTCAACAGCAGGGATGCTATGGTGCTGTCCGAAAACTCGCTTGCAACAATAAGCAACGAACGAATATTTAGCTTTCGGGAAAGTTCAATTACCGGGTGTAATTGTCGCGGATCTTCAATTTTGAAGTCACTAATGACAATTGCCGTTTTTTGCATTTCAATCCTATAATCCTTGGCCGCATCAAGCATCTTTCGCGACACAACTCCTCGATCCCAATACATCCCTTCTACATACTCTCTATCGATGTCCAGTCCACGGCCGGGCCTGACTTCCAGACGTCCGTATTCACCGATAATATCGAAAATCTCACCAAGCATTTTGGCCATGTGAGCGTCATGACAGAGCGTTTCGGCCATTTGTGCGAGCTGTTCCTCACCCTTCAATGTTACGGTCATGTCTGATAGTTGTTCGATAACAGCACGCATGCCCTTTTCAAGGTATGCCCGAAGGGCGACCACATTGCCGCCAGAGACAATGTATTTCATGCTCTCGTTGTACACAGCCTGAAGCAAAACTGCCCCTGTCGTAGTTCCGTCACCCGCCTGGTCCCGCAGGTGCAGTAAGAAATCGCGAACAAGCATGGCTCCCACGTTTTCATCGGGATCATACAATGAGGTAATGCGCTGTACGATGGTAGCGCCGTCGTCGAGCATCTCCGGCATTCTTTCGTCGAGAATTCGATCGACAGCGACCATACGAGGTACGGGACCCAGAGTGGGTTTGATGGCATCGACTATCTTGTTGATACCCCGTTGAATGCTTTTATAGGTAGCGGGCTGAAAGACGACATACCTGTTTACAGTTCTCGGCACCGTACCGCTCCTATCCCTTGATTGCACCTGCCAGCACACCCTGTACGAAAAAGCGCCTGAAGATGAGATATATGATGACCAGGGGTATGATCGAGCCAACGATGGTCGCGTAAATCACCTGAAAATTGGTGGAGAACTGTCCCGCGACGGTTTGCATCAGCGGCAGAACGGTGGAGTAGCGCTCGTCGAGATAGACGTAGGGCTCGAGAAAGAGGTTGTAATACAGCGGCATCTGAATAACCAGGATGCTTACTATAGGTACCTTCAGGAGAGGAAAGAGTATGCGGCGTACATACTGCAGTCTGGATGTACCATCAATACGGGCCGCGTCCTCCAGGTCCTGGGGAATGGCGCTTATGAACGACGTAAATATCATGGTGGACAGTGCAGTGCCTTTGATATTTATCAGAATGATCGTGAGAAGTTGAATACCACCCCGGGTTAATCCCGGGGAATCGAATCCGGGAATCAGCCTGGTAACCCACTGGACAAGCTGATACTGCGGCAGCAGAATGAGCATGGCGGGAATGACCATCTGCAGGAGGTAGATGTTGTACACCGCCATCTGATCCCGCCGCTTCAATCCTGCCAGCCCGTAACCGGTGAAGATCGACAGGACTGTTATGAGAACGCAGCTCACAACGGTCACCAG
Source organism: uncultured bacterium (assembly GCA_965603595.1). GTDB lineage: Bacteria > Spirochaetota > B62-G9 > B62-G9 > DRHN01 > JAGLSF01. Next base: position 6,547 of record CBFDDP010000048.1, on the reverse strand, counting down.
GAAGGTTCTCATCAACGCACGGAAGAAGTCCGTATTGAACAGCAGGGTAAACCACCCGTTGAAGATGTAGAAGTTTTCGAAGTAATTCTTTATCTCCTGTTCCGGGATGTCGTACTGCTGGCTAATCTCACGAAGGGTCGTTCTGGCCCCAATGAATTCGCCTCTGGGAATGCCGATAGCCTCCTTGAGGTCTCTTAGGTCGAGATCGTAGAAGACGGCCAGGTTTCCGACCTGCTGTTCCATGTTGATCTCTTCCCCCTTTGGCGGCCGGAGGTGCAGTTTCGTGGCCTCCTTGGTGGGCACAAAACTGCGAACAATCAGGGCATAGATGGGAAAGAGGGTGAATGCACTGTAAATCCCCATTACGGCAAATGCGAATATGACGATGAAGCGTTTCTTCCGGGAAAAGGTGATCCTTCCCCGCATGGGAGCCTTTATTCTTTTGTGAGTATCCCGGGTTGCCATCGGGGTCTTTCTCCTCGTTATGTAAATGCCAGGCGTCGCTGTAGTCGCTGTAGCACGACGCCCAGAATAATGAGTGGCAGGAAGGTCTCCACGGCCAGGGTCATTCCCAGCGCCAGTCGCTCAACCTGAAAACCGTACATGAAGAACAGAACACTGAGCAGCTTCGCCTCCGGGTTGTAATAGAGAGCGCCCATGGCCACCAGTTCGTCGAAAACGGAAAAGGAACCGATCAGGCACATGGTGGTTGCTATTATGAACGACGGTATCATCTGGGGAAAGTAGACCCGCCAGAGCCGACTCCAGTACGAGGTCCCGTCGACAATGGAAGCTTCAATCGTATCCGGCGGAATGCCCAGCAAGCCTGAGATAAAAATGGCCATGTTGAAGCCCGCGTACCGCCAGCCCACCAGAAGAGGCAGGATGAACATGGTCCCCCCGGGCGAATAGATATCGATTGGCTTCTTCAGAAGTCCCAGCTCCAATAGCAGGAGGTTCAGCGTTCCGCTGGTTCTGGAGAACAACATTACGGCCGTATACCCGATACCCAGACCAGAGATCATCAGAGGCAAATAGATAATGGTGAAAAAACCACCCTTGAACCCGACTTCGTACATAAGCAGGGCCAGGCTCAGCCCGAAGATGAAGACCGTCGTGTAGTTCAGAATGACGAACACCACGGTCCTCTGCAGGGCCGGCAGATAATCCCGTTGAACGCTGGGATCCGAAAAGAGCGCCGTGAAGTTGCGGAATCCAACCCAGTTCACCTGCGGGTCGCCGAACATCGACATGTCGGTGAAGAGAATGGGTATAGCGATGAAGAAGGGAACGATGGTCAGTCCAACGAACAGGACCAGCTGAGGTGCAATGAAATACCAGTCCGTCAGAATACGGCGCTTTGTCTGCACACTCCTGTATCGCCTGCTTCTCGCCATCTATTTTTCCTCATCGCTGATTGTATTTCACATATTACGAATGGCCCAGGAGACAGGTAATTCCCTGGGCCATTCACATTTCGTCAGGCCGTACAACCAATCCTAGGTTTAACCGGGAACGTGTCTCCGTTTAGACTGGCAGTCCTTCGTAGCTCTCATCCCAGTTCCTCTGGGCGATATCCAGAGCCCCCTGAACGTCGATCTTCCCGGTCAGCAGATCTCTGAACACCTCGTTATTAGCGTTGGTCTGCCAATCCCAGACTCCCTTGGCGCCCTTCTTGAGATAGGGGCTGGCTGCCTGCAGACCGCTCATCGACTGTTCCCACTTCACCTGCGGGAAATTGCCGTCGGGATTTTCGATGTGCCTGATGATCGCCAGGTACTGGGGACCTTTCAGTTCCAGTGTCTCATCGAGGCGATAGAGGGGCTTCCGTCCTTCCGCCTGCGCACGCATGGCGATGACCCTGGGGCTGAAGAGCCAGTTCCAGGCGTGCTGGGTCTGCGACCAGTGCGGAGTGTTCTCGTTGCCCGCACGAATGAAGTATTGGCAGTCAATATAGGGAGGAAGCGCCCCCTGCATCCACTGTTTCTGCCCTTTGGCCGGCGGTGTGGCAGGAAAGCCTCTCTGATCGAAGGTGGATCCGGCGGCCAGAGCTTTATCCCACACCCACGGGCCGTGAATCATCATGACCGATGTCCCACCGATGTACCCTGCCTCCATGTCCCCTTCCCAGATGCGGGTCCACATGCTCGGAGGCAGCCAGCCCTTGTCATTGGCTTCCTTGTAGAATGCGTAGAGGTGACGATAAGGCGAGTCTTTGGCGTTGAACTTCTTTTTGCCCAGGAAGCAGTCGCGCTGGGCCTGGCGGCTACCATCGGCATAGGCCAGCGGGAACGTATCCTGATAGCACATGCCGAAGACCCAGTTGTGCCAGCCTTGATCCCAGAAGTAGTCTACACCGGACGTAGCTTTAGCCCACTTGGAGCCCTCGTCGAGCCAGTCCTTCAAATCATCGAAGGTCTCTATCTTGACGTCATTGTAGGGATCGAGCTTGGCCTTGTCCATGAGATCGCCGTTATACTGCCAGGTCATGACAAAACCCTGGAAAATGTCCAGGGAGCGGGGGCCCGGCAGGCCGAACAGGTCAGGCCAGGCCTTCTTGACGTCGAATGTCCAGCGATCCCACCACTCGAAGGGGAAGGAACTCAGATCGACAGCCATCTTATAGTTGTCCTTGTTGAAGAAGATCTGCATCTCCTGGGTGTTCTCGAAGGATGGGAGATACCCCCCCGCCACCTTTGCTTCGTGAGCCGCGGCAGTGTCCTCGTTTATAGAGAAAAGATTGATCGTGATCCCCGGATTCTCCTCTTCGTATACGTTCCAGATTTCGCGATAGGGTCCTTCATACTCGGCGACGGGCGACATGATGTCAAGGGTCATTTCTTCAGCCTTGGGCGCCTTACCCCCAGAAGCTTCCTTTTCCTTCCCGCTTGCAAACATTACTTTGGGCGCGACTGCAGCTATAGCCATACCGGCACTCGCCACAGCGCTTTTTTTGAGAAACTCTCGTCTGCTAAGTTTTTCCATCATAGCCTCCTTTTTGATTTAAAATATTGCACATATGATCAGTAATGAGCATATGTTAATATGTTATTGCATCATAAATATTCCGTATTGTCAAGACATTTATAAATTTTATTCTCTCCTTAAAATAAAACATGACTTCTAAAACCGACGTTTAAATTTTTTTTATCGATTCCTTCTATATTTGATCATGTTTCGTTGACCAAGGAACAATATCCTTCACCACGACCCGATCGCTCTGCAGTAAAAGAAACTTGATACAGCCAACAATATCTTCTGTTTTCATCCATTTTTCTGGAGGAACTGGTGGATTAAAGCTGCGCAGCATCTCAGTGTCAGTCATACCGGGGTATATAACGGATACCTTCACGTTATACTTCTTTGCTTTCTCATAAAGAGCCTCGGACATTCCGATGATCGCCTTTTTTGATATACCGTAGGTCACGTTGTGAGGCGGAACGGTCAATGCCGCCGTTGACGATATATTGATGATATAGCCTCCGCCCCTCTGTCTCATTACTGGCAGGGCTTTCTGGCTTAGGAAGAAGGGAGCTTTCAAATTAATGTCCATTACCTTGTCCCATTCTTCTTCGGTGACGTCTTCAATATCCGAAGGGATTAGCACAGCTGCATTATTTATCAATATGTCAATGCCACCAAAATGACTCATTGCGGCATCAATCACCGCCTGCACACTTGCCTGTTTTGCAAGGTCAATGGATAAGGATACTGCATTGCCGTCGAACGATTTAATCTCATCCACTGTCTGTTCAAGTTGTGACACGGTGCGGGAAACTAAAAGAACACTGCATCCTTGTGCTGCAAGCTCAAGGGCAGTATGTTTTCCAATACCCCGACCTGCACCGGTGACAATTGCCACTTTGTCCTTTATATTCATACTCCTTTTCCAAGCCTTTCCGTAATCTAAGGATTCAGCATGTATTCACTATCCCGCACTCCCTTGGCACCTGCATTATATCACAAGCCTACGGTATTACCCGTCTGAGCGCCGGATCATTTAAAAGCTTCCGCATCTCATTTATCCAGTATTTCACGATTCCATAGGGTACATTGAGCGGGATGTAATGTTCACAATTGGGAAAGTAACCGGAGTGGGGAAGAAGCTCCCTGACAATGTCAACCTGCCTGTCTATCTCAGCCTTTCCCTTGGCGAGCTCACGTTTGTCAATGCCACCAATGATGACAAGATTGTTGCTAAACTTCTTTCGCATAGCAATGGGATCGTTGTTCGCAGCGATTTCCACAGGGTAAATTGCATTAATACCGATATCCACCCAGATCGGAAGAAGTTCTTCGATATTTCCATCACAATCAATAATGAGTGCGTCAACTCCATTCTCAAGCAGCAGATCGACGACTGGACGATAGCGGGGCACCATGTTCTTTCTTACCTAGTCGGGGGACACCAGTGGACCTTTGTTAAAGCATATGTCTTCCCACAGCCACACCCATTCGAGAGTAACGCCAGCTGCGAGAACCTTTTTAAACATTTCCAGGGCAATATGCATCTGCCAATCTAGCATTTCTTCCACGAGTGCAGGTTGATCAAATATAGCATAGCTAATACCCTGCAGGCCCATGTAGTAATTTCGAATATTGCCGTAGAGTGAGAGGAGATTTATGCCGAGAGGAAAATCACGGTGCTTTAAGTGCTTTCCCTCATGCTCTGGCTTGAGGGGAACTGCAGTTTGTCATCGGTCATGATCTCCCAATCCTTTGGCCATCTTCCCGGAGAATACGGATCCAGCCGTTTTTTATATTCATTCCATGTGGCCTTGTCCTTTACAGGATAATCGAAATACTCAGGAATTGCATCGTCATGGCCCTTCTTCCGCAGGCAGAGTGAGCCGTCATAGTCCCTCTGAATAATCCATTCATCCGACTCTTCGATTACCTCAACCTCAAAAACAGGATCGATAGCCACACACCAGGGTGGATTGTTGTTCTTTCCCATGCCGCCAATAGCAACTCTGGGGATAATTCCCTCATTCTGGTCCTGTATGCCCAGGAGGTGCTCGTTGACTTGTTTCTTATTGTCAAGATTGGTGACGGGCATGCCTTCAGTGACCCAGCGATCAAAGGCATCGTTCCATGAATCAACACTCCAAATAAACACTTCGTTTAGCAGCTCGAAACTGCATATTTCTATAAACCTTTCCTGAGCAGTCATATCTTTATCCTTGAGTTAAGATCTATTATCCAGGGTAAAAATCTCCTCTGAATCAGCTTTGAAGAGGGAAACTTCACTTTGAACATATGATCAGGGTTGAGATTTTGTTAAGTATACCACATTGAGAGAAAAAATCAAGAATCATTTACATCGTTAATTCCGGCAGCACCTCCTTAATATACTCAATGCTTTCGGCAACCCATCGATCCGGATCATCAACTTCACCACCGGGTTCACCCATTTCAATGCCAGCCACACAGGGTTCATCCAATGCTTTGCAGTTCTCTTCGATACCGAGCTCGACTACCTTGTCGATATAGGCACGAAAGTCTGCGTTGCCATTACCGATGATACTGTTAGTGTGTTCGAAGGTATCGGTTTCGCTGATATGAACGTGAATGATTCTCCGTGCAAGTTTCTCAAGAAGAGGCGGTGCCTCCCTGGTAATACACAGGTGACCGATATCAACGTTGGGATGCACATTGGGCATGCCAATATCTTCGACCGCTTTTGCGAGCTTGGTGGTGCTGTTTATAAGGAAGTATACATGTGGGTCCATTTCCATATCGATGAGTATACCCTTGTCGAGTGACCACGTCGCATACTCCCGCATGATGCCGACCATGTTATCCCATTGTTCCTCGGGCATGACACCGCTTTCCAAAAGCCCGCAGCCCCAGCAGACGAGAACCTGTTTACCGCCAAGCTCAAGCTGAAATTCAGTGACCCGCTTCATATACTCGAGCGTTTCCTGCCTCTTTTTCAGGTCAGGCGACGCGATATTCTCCGTGTTGACAAGCAGCATCTGGCTGCAGTAGAGACCCGCATCCTTAAACATCCTGACTACATCAGACCGCTTTTGTTTGGAAAATGTATCAGGATTGCCCAATTTGTAGGCCGCCCAATCCATGTAACGGAAACCGAATTTTTCAGCACTTTTTATCGAATCTTCAATTCCCACTTCTGCTACTTCAAAAACAAAGGTATTCATCGCTAGTTTCATGTTTCACCTCATCCCCAATAATTTTTTCACCACATAAGTATTGTATTGGTGATTCCTTTACTTTTCGGAAAGTTTCCAGCAGGAATATCTCTTATTACAGCATGAAATCTTCTTCTACACAATCCAATATCTCTTATTTCTGTAATTGTACCTAACATAACATCTGGACCAGTTTTTGGGGGGCAGGTCACTCACAATGCAGCCTTTTGTCCTCCAGTGACAAAGATATCAAAATCATGCTCTCACCGGTATGCCAAACTCAAATCTTACCAACGAAAAATCTGGAATGAGTTCTTAATGAAAAAATATAGCAAGGATCACTGCTGTCCCAAATAGCAATTTTTCAATTAGCATAATGTATTTAATAACAA
>CBFDDP010000047.1:0-21682 GCA_965603595.1 uncultured bacterium | reverse complement strand
TCAACATGCGCAGGGAACCTGTTTCCTTTCAGCGAGGAATGAGGATCATCGGGAACAACCGCTATTCCCTTCTGTCAGGCCTGCTGACTGATGAGAAGCTCTATGCCCGTACTCCGGTCATAAAGAGGGGCAAGGGCCCCTATCTCTATGATTACGATGAAAACAGGTTTATAGATTTCGATTTGCATGGCGGTACCCTGCTTCTCGGGCATGCCCCGCCCCGATTGACTTCGGTCATGAAGGCATGGTTGAACCGAGGGTTTTCTCCCGGGTTTCCCTCGGCAGCACATCGCCTACTTTCAAAGACTCTACAGGATGTCCTCTACGAAGAATCGAACATAGAGATAAAACTCGTGTACCTGGACTCGATATACGAGGCGGTTCCTGTCCTGTCCCTGTTTTTGTCTCAAGCTGCTAGAGGGGGAGGGGGTGTTTTTGTCTGCAACCGGAAGGAGCCCCGCGATATACCGCTCTTTTACCATAATCTGAATGGATCGACTTATGGAGACATAGAGGGCCTGAACGCCGGGAGCATTGACTATGCAGTCCTTCGGATTGACGAAGCTGTTGATCCAAAGATGGTACACGGTGGTTTGAAATGGTTGAAAAAGAGGAGCATACCCCTTATCGGTGATGCCGCAACATTGAACTCCTTTCTCCACATGAAAAGGCTGAAGGATTGGCACAGGCAATTCGATGCTGTGATATTCGGGAGCTGGCTCACCTCGGGGCTCCCCTTCAGCGCAATCTCCTTACATGACATGTCGATTTTCAATAAGGATGGAGGTTCACAGAATCAGATCGTATCGCTTCCTGCGGCACTTCCAGAAACGGGCGCTTCGTCCCTGTACAAACTCAAAACTGCTCAGCGCAGCCTGCACATTTTTCAAAAAAGTGGTGGATTTAGCGCACTTTTAGACAAGCACGGGCGCTTCTATGCAGCATTGGATAAGAAGTACTTTAAGCTCTGCGGGGGACTCGTCTGTTTTTGTGAAGATGATCGGCTCAGGAACGCCTTTGGCGATCTACGATTGCATCTCCTTCGGGCTGGTTTCATCTTCCCCCATGCACTCTCCAGCCCGCTGGCCCTTTCCTTCGCCCATTCAGATGAGCTTGTGAAGAAAAGTGCCCACGGGATCAATGAAATTCTGCACCTATTTTTTCAGTCATGACTCCAACTCTTGACGAAATAGGGCTTACGAGATACAGTAATCGAGCAGACAATTAGCACATGTGAAACAGGAGGGCCCAATGGCCAAGAAGGGGAGGCTTGATTTTGTGAAAATGAAACAGGCGGGTGAGAAACTTACCTGGGTTACCGCCTACGATTACCCCATCGCCCATTTTGCCGAACAGGCGGGCATGGACATGATACTGGTCGGTGACTCTCTGGGTATGGTCGTGTACGGGTATGATAGCACCATACCGGTGACCATGGATGAGTGCCTGATTCACTGCCGTGCTGTGCGCAGGGGCGCACCTAACACCTTCGTGGTCGGCGACATGCCATTTCTCTCCTATCAGGTCTCCATTCCAGAAGCAGTGCGTAACGCAGGTCGTTTTCTGAAAGAAGCTTCTGTGGATGCGGTCAAACTTGAGGGCGGCCGCAGGGTTCTTGAGCAGGACCGCGGCATCGTGGATGCCGGAATACTGGTGATCGGCCACATAGGGCTTACCCCGCAGAGCAGTGGCCAGCTTGGAGGATTCAAGGCCCAGGGAAGGACTGCGGCGAGTGCCGAGGAACTGATAAAGGACGCTCTGTCCATAGAGGAAGCAGGGGCTTTTGCACTGCTGCTGGAAGCGGTCCCCCCTGAGTTGAGCAGCGCGATAACCGAGATGCTCGGCATCCCGGTTTATGGCATAGGTGCAGGTTCTGACACCGATGGTCAATTGCTTATTAACGGCGACATGCTGGGATACTTCGAGGCCTTCACCCCAAAGTTTGTGAAAAAGTACGCCAATCTCGCACAAGTCATCACAGATGCCTTTAAAGAGTATATGGATGAGGTTCACAGCGGCCGCTTCCCCGGGCCGGAACACTCATACAGTGTACTCAAAGATGAGCTCAAGGCCTTCAACGCTGTGGTGGAGCGGTATAAAAAATCCCATTAGGGAATATCGGGACAATGGAAAATCCTGAGAAGAGAAGGGTGTCTCCTTCCCGTATTCGTTGGGTACTGAAAGAGATTCAATGCATACTTGACGAGGGCATTATCAGCTATGATTCAGCTCACCGCCTCACGCAATACTATGAAGACCGGCTTCTGGATTATAAAAAAATCCTCCTCTATATATTCGGTACCTTCGGAGCTGTGTTGATCGGGAGTGGTGTCGTACTAGTGATAGCTCAGTATTGGGATAGTATGCCCAGAGGTATAAAACTCTCCTTATCAGCGATTGTCCTCCTGACGGCCCAGTTTCTCGTAGCCAGGATCTGCATATTCGGTAGGGAGGAAAAGAGGTTTGTCAATGAATCTCTCGGTGTGTTCTGGTCATTAGCCTTTGGTGGTTTCCTGTACCTTGTCGGGGATGTATTGAACTTACCCCGTGCCCATAGGGCATTCCTTCTTACCTGGAGCCTTGCGGTTCTGCCAGTCTTTTATCTGCAGAAATCCATCGTTTCTCTGTTCATATACACAGGGCTTGTCATCGGCTGGCTTTCGCTTGCGAGAACGGAACATGGGGTTGCCGTCCCTGTGTATGGTTTACTCGCCGCGATTGTCCCCTTTTTTTACTGGGTGCGGAAAGAGGGGAAGCGCTCAGTGAAGTTTATTGTCCTCAAATACTGGACAGCATGTTCTGCCATTATCTGTCTGGCCCTGCTTGTGAACTATCCCCTGGACTGGTTTTTGGTGCCTACCTATGCAGGATTATTGAGTATTCTATACTTTTCAGGAGAGCTTTCGGAAACAGGGGAAGAGAAGTACCTCGCCCGTCCACTCACGATCATTGGATTGTTCGGCATATTTATCCACAGTCTCGTTCTATCAAGAGATGACGTATGGCTGTATTATCATATCGACAGAATCCTATCGGACCTTTCAATTCCCTCATATGCTTTCATCGAAGACGTTGTCCTGCTGCCCCTGCTGCTCTGTGTCAGCTCCATGGTTCTTTCAGTATTCAACATACTGAAGAACAGGAACAAGTTTTTCCTGGTCCCCGCACTGTACTGTCCCCTGATAATCATTTTCAATCTGGTCTCAATGTGGGTTGACAGGTCTGCTGTGCCTGTATTCTCATGGCTCACCAATATGTACACGCTCGTGTTTGCTTCTCTCTACGTATACAGGGGCTTCAGGAAACAGTCGTTGTTTCACATGAATGTGGGTTCACTTTTCATATTAGCAGTCATTGCCATACGATTGTTCGGATATGACATGAGCCTGTGGATCAGGGGCGTGACCTTCATCTGTGTCGGAGCGGTATATGTGCTGCTGAATTACAAGCTCCTTAAATCAAAAAGGAAGAACACAGACATATGAAAGGCATACACAGAAAAACGGTCTTCTATATCAGTTGCGCCTGTCAGTTATTGGTAATTCTTACGCTGATTCTTATGTATTACCGCAATGTTGAAGGGAGCGAGCAGATATATCGGTTCAAGTGTGATGAGGAGTACCCGTTTCACTATCACAGCAAGCGGTTCACAAGATTGAACCTCGATATTAAGAATGTTCCCTATGAAAAATATACCGGGAAGAAGAAGTTAATGAGGGGAATGATTGTATACTGCACTTTCCGGGACATACATGGATATCATCAGATTGACAGCATTTCAACGAAACGTCCTCATAGGGGCGAACCTTTCATGAAAACGAGGGTTCAGAGTGTCAGTGACGAGACAATTCGATTGGAGATTAACTTCAACCGCTATCCCCTCTCAAAGGATCACCTCCAACGGGATGCAGTCTCAAAAGCACGAAGGAGAATAGTCAGGGACGGGACGGTCGTCATACTTGATGCGCGTATATCAAAGAGGGGAACTGTATACGCAAGAAACCTGTATGCGGGAGATATGCTTATCGAGAACTACATTCATAAGTATATCTGGTAATCTGTTGGGACCGCCCGTTATTGCATCTAACATTTTGAATCATCAGGTCGATATTTAGGGTGAAAAGGAATGACCATGGTCATCCATGCACTCAACCTGTTTCACATGGGGCTCGGTATCTGCCTCCTGTTTTTTGCAATCTATCTCTGGAGCATATTCCGAAAATTGTCGTCTGCCTTTCTTGCCCTGACGTCCTTCCTCCTCTACTGCCGCATCATCATCACCTTACTCGACTACTATGGCATTCTCAAAGTACTCACTGCTGTCGATCTTTTCGGTGTCCCCCTTATCGATTATGCCCTTGAGTTTCTTGTGATTCTGTTCATGATCGTAACCGTTGCCACCTTTATCAGGGATGAGAAGGGAAGCGGCGGGAAATGACGATTGCTTAATTTTTCATATTGCTATAAATTATATGTGTACCCTGTTCAACAGTGTAATGACAACTTCGGCTGTATCACCCTATTGCTGGATTACCGGACATGCAATTTCGTCCATACGATATAATAACCGCAAAACGCGACGGCAGGGCGCACACTCGCGATGAAATCATGTTCTTCATCGACGGATATACAAGGGGCGATATCCCGGATTACCAGGTTTCAGCCTGGCTCATGGCTTGTTTTCTAAACGGCCTCAACGAGGACGAAACCTATTTCCTCACAGATGCAATGCTTCACTCCGGAAGCATCATAGATCTCAAAACCATTCATAAACCAAAGGTTGACAAGCACTCCACGGGGGGTGTGGGTGACAAGATATCGTTGGTTCTTGCACCTGCAGTTGCCGCATGCGGCGTTGCCGTTCCCATGACCAGCGGAAGGGGGCTTGGCTTTTCAGGCGGGACACTCGACAAGCTCGAATCCATACCTGGTTTCAATGTGAACCTCTCAGAACGTGAATTTGTACAGGTGCTCAAAGAGGTCGGCTATGTCATGAGCGGTCAGACGCAAACCCTAGCCCCTGCTGACCGTAAACTCTACGCACTCCGTGATGTCACGGGTACCGTTGAGAATCTATCTCTCATTACTGCCAGCATATTGAGCAAGAAGGTCGCCGAGGGGGCCGACTCTATTGTCATGGATGTAAAGTCCGGGAGCGGTGCGTTCATGAAGACACTCGATGAGTCGCGGTCTCTGTCAAATTCACTTACGCAAACCGCTGAGAAACTGGGAAAGAAACTGACCTGCATTATCTCCAATATGGGGCAACCTCTTGGAAGGGCTGTTGGAAACAGCCTTGAGGTGATCGAGTCGATTGAATGCTTACGGGGAAAGGGGCCGGATGATGTGGTTGATTTGGTGACCATACTCGGTGGACATATGCTGAAACATGCTGGCTTTGTGGAATCCGTCGTGGGCGGGCGTGAGATGATCCAAGAGAAATTGCGCAGCGGGGAAGCACTGGAACGGTTCATCCATTCTGTGCAGCGGCAGGGTGGAGCAATAGAAGTCGTTGAGGATACTGAGAGGTTTGAGAAAGCGGGTTCCGAGGTATCGGTTGCATCGCAGGGAAATGGATATGTCTGTTCGATAAATACTGAGGATATCGGTACAGCTGCCATCTTTATCGGGGCCGGAAGGTTTACGAAAGAGGATGCTATTGACCAATCGGCAGGGGTCACTATTCATAAAAAGATAGGTGATTCTGTAGAAACCGGGGAAGCGCTGGCAACGCTTCATTTCAACAACCGCAGCGGCCTGGAACGTGCAATCGCTTTAATTCAGGATGCATACGAAATCGGGCAACAGGAGCCTGCAACATTCCAGCTTGTCCACGAGGTGATCGGTTAATGTCGGACTTCATTGAGGAGATGATCAACAACTCCCCAGAATGGGTCTGTACTGATATTGATGCGGACGGTATAGAAAAACTCTCTCGTCTAACTGGTTACAATGAAAGAATTTGCAGGATTCTTTTTCTCAGGGGTGTGCGCACACGCCAGGACCTCGATAAATACCTCCACAACGGTATCGAAGCCCTGAACAATCCATTTTTATTCACTGATATGATAAAGGCCGTTCAGAGAGTGAAACGTGCCGTGTACAGGCATGAAAGGATTTTCGTATTCGGTGATCGGGACGCAGACGGTGTCTTATCAACGGCCATGATGTTCAACATGCTCAAGCGTTTCGATGCAGATGTTTTGTATCGCGTTCCCGAGGGTGAATATGGTTATGGCATAGAAAAACGGGATATTGACTTTGCAAAGAATGAAGGTGTCACTTTGATCCTCACTGTGGATACGGGTATATCCAGTGCGGAAGAGGTTGAATATGCCAACGCTCAGAAAATAGATACGATCATCATGGACCATCATGTGCAGCCTGAAGTTGTACCCCCTGCATATTCAATCCTTAATCCAAAAATGAATGAGGAAACCTATCCATTCAGTGATCTCTCTGCAGGGGGAGTGGTATTGAAGTTTATCCACGCTTTCATTCTCTCTCATGCAAAGAATTTCAATCGGGTTTTTTTCCCTCTTGTCGCCCGGGGAGACTTCATCGAGGGGTACAAAGTAAGGAACGGTTTACTCATTGAGTCCGTTCGTTTCAAGGAGAGTATCCACTATCCCATCGACAGTAATGCAACGGTAGTGCGCGATACCGATAAGTCCCTTCCCGATTACTTCATGAGCTGGCTGAGTGATACGAAGATCGCGCAACTCAGTATCATCACTTCGAAGGAGTACGATTCAGCAGAGGAGTTCGCTGAAATATTTACATGTCTATATATGAAGAAGCAGCGAAAAAGCACAGTATTTGTACATTCCTTTATTGATCTGTCAGCACTTTCAACGGTATCTGATATCATGCCCCTTGTTGATGAGAACAGGGTCATTGTCAAGGAAGGTTTGCACCGGCTCGATCATTCAGAGAACCTGGGCCTACGGATATTGCTTGGCTACTGTAATCTTCCCGACAGGAAGCTAACAGCGCGGGATATTGCATGGAACCTCTCTCCCATAATCAACTCTGCGGGACGCATGGGCGAAGCCGATATTGCAGTACGTCTGTTAACTACTGAGGATCTCAATACTGCCAATGAGCTTTCCCGAATGCTCATCAATCTGAATGAACGGCGAAAAGAGAAAGGTGAGCGGAATCTCAACATCATCCAGCCAATAATAGAGGACAGGTATTACAAGGACCCTGTCATTGTCCTTTCAACTGACGAAGCTGAACATGGTGTGACTGGTATCATAGCTTCGAAAATTTCACGCAAGTATTCAAAACCCACATTCATCATCGTTAATGATGGCGATCGCGGTATCGGTTCTGGAAGGAGTGGACGGAATATCGATCTTGTGTATCTCATTACGAGATGTGAGGACCTTCTTGTCAAGTTCGGAGGGCATAGATCTGCAGTCGGTTTCACCATTGACACAGAAAACATAGATCTTTTCAGGGAGAGGATGCAGAGCATCGTGTCTGAAGAGCTGGATATGTTGAACAGTCTTGAAAATCTCGAAATCGATGATTCAATTGCTCCTGATGAAGTGAGTTTTCATCTCTACAATGAACTCAACATTTTCGAGCCTACCGGACCTGGCAATACAGCACCCAGGTTCTGCATCCTTGGTACGACGGTTATCAATCCTGCAGGAATCGGTAAGGATAAGAACCATTTGCGATTTTTCGTACCGTCAAAGAGCGAGCTGATTCCGGTACTTGGCTGGGGAATGGCGGAAAAAGGTTTCAGAATACTTGAAAAAAGTGAATTGGTGGATATAGTATTCTCCATTGAAGATAACTTCTACCGTGGAGAGCGGTCCCTTCAGCTCGTACTCGCTGACATGCGCGGCTCCGAGGTGAATGCCTGAGATGTGTGGATGAAGGTGAGGTGGATGCGGTTGAAAGGGCTATCGTTTGTTCTGGTTCTTCTCATGGTCCCCTGTTTTTCTTTCTCAACCACCAGTTTCGATGAGTTGCTGGAGAGGCAGGAGGTTCAGCAAAGCCTCAATCGTTTCCTCACCCGGGAACGCTCATTCATTCAGAGAGGTCTGAACAACGGGGCGTACTATCTCCCGATGGTGCGGCACATATTCGAAAGTGAAAACCTTCCCGAAGAGCTCATCTACCTTCCTATTATCGAAAGTGCCTATTCTCCACGTGCATATTCCAGAGCAGGTGCGTCCGGGATATGGCAGTTCATGGTGTCAACGGCCACCTGGCAGGGACTGAACATCGATTTCTGGGTGGACGAACGGCGTGATCCGGTCAAGTCGACTGAGAAGGCGGCCCAGCACCTTAAATATCTTCATTCGTACTATCGGAACTGGGAGGTTGCACTCGCTGCATACAATTCGGGAATAGGGTCGGTCAACCTCGCCATCAAACGCGGACAGACGAAAGATTTCTGGAAACTCTGCGATCTTCGCCTTCTGAAAAGAGAGACCAGGGATTATGTGCCCCGCTTCGTTGCAGCCGCTCATATTGCAGGGGACCCGGAAGCCTACGGCTTTTCTTTACAGGGGAGTGAGCGGTTTTTGAGCCATGAAACACTGAAGATCGATAAACCAGTCGATCTGAGTGTTTTCAGCCGGAATGCAGGGATTTCGCTTCGTACACTGCAATTCCTGAATCCCGAACTCAACCGTCTTATCACACCAGTCGGCCGCTCCTATAAACTGCGCGTACCTGAAGAAGAATATGCGGATGCGCTCCGCGTGTATCACAATCTGCCGAAAGAGAAACTTGTTGGCGTCAAGAGACTCACCGTGCGCTACGGTGATACACTGAGTGATCTTGCTGACCACTACAATACGAGCGTGACGCTGATAAAGCATCTCAACGAGATCCGTAATCCGAAACGACTCTATGCGGGGCAGAGCATTCTTGTTCCCATCACCGATGAGGATATTGAACCCGTAGTGGGACCTGTCTTTCTCCCGAGCCGGAATTTTCGTACACAGGAGATTCGGTACACCATTCAGGAGGGAGATACCCTCTGGGAGATTGCCCGTAGATACGATTCAGATATCGAAACACTGCTCTGGGTAAACGGTATGACCTTCAGCTCAATTGTCATGCCCGGGGATGAGATCAAGCTCTGGCTCAACCTTGCCTTTGCACGGTAATCTGCTTATTAGGGTGAATAAAAGATATCGCTGCGCTAGGTCGAGTTTTTATCCCATTAAAAAAATGTGGTGAAGATCTCTTTAAAATACATTGTGCTGCGAACTTCGAGTAAAAGTAAAAGAAAATAGTAGTAAACAAGAAGGATTTACTTTTCGTCGCTGAATATTGTTGAAACTCGAAGTTCGCCTTATTATTTTCTGACTTGTAAAAGAGGAGCAGGACATGAAATTGGCAAGGAGAAGTAATGTTGCTCCCTCTCTGACGCTGGCCATGAACACCAAGGCCAAGCAGATGAGGGCTCAGGGACTGGACGTTATCAGTTTTGCAGCGGGTGAGCCTGATTTCCATACACCAGATCACATCAAGGATGCTGGAAAAAAAGCGATTGATGGTGATAAAACCTATTATACTCCTGCGAGTGGAATCGTCGAACTCAAAGAGCAGGTTTTGCGAAAGTTCGAAGGGGAAAATGGCCTGCACTATGAAATGGACCAGGTGTCCATCAATTCGGGTGCGAAACATTCTGTATTCAATGTTCTCTTTGTGCTCGTAGAGGAGGAAGATGAAGTTATCATTCCTGCACCCTACTGGGTAAGCTACTCAGAGATGGTTCGCATCTGCGGCGGCACACCGGTCTTTGTGGAAACTTCTGAGGGGTCTGGTTTCAAACTCAAGCCCGAACAGTTAAAAAAGGCGATTTCACGGAAGACAAAAGCGTTTCTTCTCAACTCACCGTGCAATCCAACCGGTGCCGTGTACACCCGGGATGAGCTATTTTCACTTGCTGAATTGCTCGAAGACCAGGACATCATCACCATTTCCGATGAGATTTATGAGAAGATACTCTACGATGATAACAGGCATGTCAGTATTGCCGCATACTCTGAAAAGCTGCAAAATAAAACGGTCGTCATCAACGGAATGTCGAAGGCATACTCGATGACAGGATGGCGCATCGGTTATGCGGCAGGACCGAAGGAGATCATCGGAGCGGTAAACAAGCTGCAGGGTCACACCACTGGCAATCCCACCTCCATATCACAGTGGGCGAGTATCAAAGGACTTGATCATGGGACTGCTTTTGTTAAGAGCTGGGTTGACGAGTTTACAAAGAGAAGAGACTATATCGTTTCGGAGCTCAACAGTATTGACGGTATGTCCTGCACCACACCAGGCGGCGCATTCTACGTGTTTCCCAATATCAAGGAACTACTCGGGCGAACCTTCCTAGGGAAGCAGATCGAGAACTCCGTTGATTTTGCCCACTATCTTCTTGAAAAGGGACACATCGCGGTTGTTCCGGGGCGGGCATTTGGTGCCGAAGGCTATATGCGGATTTCCTTCGCAACCTCAATGGACAATATAGTTGAAGGAGTGAGGCGTTTGAAGGGGGCGCTTGCGTGAAACGCCTGAGATTCCTGCATATTGAGTCAGCAATGTAAGAGAGGGTGAGATGATCAATTGTATACAACAGATTGGCCTCGGAGTTCCTGACAAAGACCGTGGATTTCACTGGATCAGAAAAACATTCGGTATGGATATTCCCATATTTGATGATGAGGGAAAACCCGATTTAATGGTTCGCTACACCGGCAATGAGGTCCAGCGCCGTCATGCAATTCTGGCAGTGAATCTCCAGGGGGGGAGTGGTTTTGAAATCTGGCAGTACCTGAGCCGAAAACCATTGGCACCTGCGTTCACTCTTACATTGGGTGATCTGGGGATCTTCATAGCGAAGATAAAGGCGCCGGATGTGGATGCCGCTTTCAGCACGCTCCGGGGAAGTGGTGTTGAAATAATTGGTCGAGTTTCGAGAGACCCTGGGGGAAAGGCTCATTTTTTTATGAAAGGGCCCTTCGGAAATATCTACCAGGTAATAGATGATGCGCACTGGTTCAAGAGGAGCGGATGGGTAACCGGGGGCACCTGCGCGTGTCTCATTGGTGTCTCTGATATGGACAGGTCCAAACCTTTTTATACAGATATACTGGGTTTTGACACGGTTTTGTACGACGAAGAGGGAGTTTTCGATGATTTTACCGCTCTTCCGGGAGGTGGAGACAGGATAAGAAGAGTTCTTCTTGTCCCCAGTCAGGAACCGCAGGGTGCATTCTCAAGGCTGATAGGCCCGGGCCAGATTGAGCTCGTGCAGTCCCTGGACAGGAAACCAAAAAAGATATTCGAGGGTCGCTACTGGGGTGATCTTGGATTCATTCATCTCTGCTTCGATGTTCATGACATGCTGAGTTTGAAAAAAAAATGTGATAAAAAGGGGTTCCCGTTTACGGTGGACACCTACACGTTGAATAACGGCGAGCCCTTTGATATGGGGGGTGCCACAGGCCATTTCGCCTATGTTGAGGACCCCGACGGCACACTGATCGAGTTTGTTGAAACCTACACAATTCCCATCATAAAAAAGCTTGACTGGTACCTCAAGCTGCATAAGCGGAACCCTGCAAAACCGCTCCCTAGCTGGAAGATTAAGCTCCTGTCATTGGGTAGAGTGAAGGATTAGGATATAACTCACCCTTTCCTATACCCAAAACAACTATCATACTGAGAGAGCATGCATCGTGAAGCAGAAGAACATCAAGTAAGCTCGTTATAGGGACGAAAATAGTGTATATGAGGGTACGAGTCGCTGGAGTGCTTGTGCACGACAACAGACTCCTTCTCGTTCAGCATGAGAAGGACAGTAAAACCTATTGGCTCCTGCCTGGAGGCGGAGTTGGGCTGGGTGAACGTCTGCGGGATTCACTGGTGCGCGAGTTCACTGAAGAACTCAACCTGCAGGTCACTGTCATGGATCTACTATTAGTTGTTGAAACGGTTTCACCACAGGGTGAACACATCCTGCAGCCCACCTTTCTGGTGACTGCAGAGAACATCAAAGATATACACCTGGGGAGTGATAAAAGAGTTGTCGATTATTCTTTTTTCCGGCAAGATACAATCAATGAGGTAACTCTATATCCGGATATAAGGGAAGAATTGCTGGTATTTTTACAATCATCCAGAATTGACCAGCGATACGTATTGAAATCATGGATAGATTGAAAACAGTTGTTCTGATACTTGTGTTCCTTACGACCGTATCGGTTCATGCTGACTCGACGCAAAATGCCGGGTTTGTCGTTGACTGGGAACAGATGAAACTTCGAGTATTCGGATCCAGCCAAATTACACCTCAGGACAGCGGTAATGTGATCGATTGGCAGTTTAAAGCAGCTCGAAGTGCCGAACAGAACCTGCTTCGCAGTTTTATTGATGCCATGAAATACATACAGATGGACGGGTACCAAACGGCCCATGAAGTATTATTGCATGATCTCGAAAGAAATAAACAGATATACCAATACTGTGACCGCATCAAGGCTCGTTCAATCAGATATAACGAAACTGACGCGACAGTTGAAAAGGCCTTTGACTTCTACGGGAGTGATGGTTTCATACCCATACTGTTTAAAGCGGGGAAAGACACGGGTAATTTTCCCGAATACGACAGCTATGTCTTCTCCACCGCATTTACCGGTTTCGTTCTCGATGCAAGGGGTCTCAACAGGAAGACTGCCATAGCTCCGAGAATATTCGATCAGGAACATAACCTTGTCTACTCAGCAGACCTGATGGAGCGGTATTATTTTACAAAATGGGGTGCAGTTCAATATGTTACTGATCCCAATGACAGGAGAATTGGCGAGAGAGTCGGTGAGAATCCCTTCAGAATAGTGGCCATCCCTGACAACAGGCTGCTTGATACCGATATGAGCATATTCACCGAAGATGCATGGATACTCCTGCGTCACCAAACAACGAAAAGTAACCTGCAGATGGGCCGCGTGGTTATTATCATTGATTCCATTAAAAAGGAGGAGTAGTAGTAAAAGACTGGTTATGAGGCGAGGGTCACCCTGCCGCTGCGAAGGCAGGATGTACAGATTTTGACCTTCTTCACAGAGCCGTTCACAACTATGGTTTTCTTTATGATATTGGGTTTGAAGCTTCGTTTCGTAATCCCCGTAATCTTGATACCAGCACCATTCTTCCTTCTTGCAAGACCACGAGTGGCGTGGGATCGACCTGCAACTGTTTTCTTTCCGCATATCTCACAGATATTAGCCATCGTACTCAATCTCCAGGAGTTGCCTAAGTACCTACTGGAAGATAAGATATGACCCGCATCCGGTCAAGTTAATTCTTGACATTGATTTGCGATACCATTAGCTTTTCGTGAGAAACGGATTGAGAACATGGAGTTTTCATTCACGGAGAGAGAAGTAAGAGCTATAAAAATATGGGCAGATAGTTTTATACATGGTGGGCACTGGGGTGATGGGGATGCCATTGTACCCGAGGAAGATATTATTATTAAGAAATTGAACAGCGTCAAAGACAATGTGATATCACTGAATGAAAATGAGATAAAGATAATACTCGCCTGGAGTGACAGTACACTTGGTATCCACACTATGGAAGAGGAGAGCGTTCTTAAGAAACTCAGGCCCTTACCGGAGCAGTAAGACAAACAGCTATCCGGAAACCTTCAAACCTCAGCCCATACAGAGGAACAATCACTGAAATGAAAGATTTGATTGAACGAATAGAGGCGATCTGCAGCGAGTTGGGATTTAGGATTATCGATCGTGAGGAGTCCGAAGAACTCTATCAATCTTCCCTTTTGCAAAACGATGAGATTTGTGGATCTCTTTTTGTTGAAAAGGACAGTAATTTTTTAGAAATCGCTTATACCTATACTTTTGATATTGAAGAAGAAAACTTCCTGAAGAGCCACCTCGAGTCGATGATGAATATATGTTATGAGTATGGTGATTACTTCAACATCATGAAGGGTGAGGATGAGATAAATTTTTCGATTTTTACAAAGGTGTATTTTTCCGGGCTCAATGTGGAGTCCATGCAGGATACGCTCGATGATTTCATAGCTTGTAACCGCGAGATCATTGAGATCTTTGGTCTCGATGAAGATGAGAGCTTCAGCGGCTTCGAAGATATACAGAACTGATTGAAGATCGTCCATGCTCAATAAAATTTGAAATCCCGCCACTCCATGGCTTACAATTAAGCTGAAGAAAACAATTTTTGACCTCGACGCACGTATTGAAGGTACTTTTACATTACAACTGCAAGATATGAAACGGGGAGCTTTATGGACTTGAAAAAGGCACTGCTCTTTTCAAAAACCTTAGACAAAGACGATGGTCATTATAGGGTTTTTAAGGCTGTTACAAGGTCGCTCGGTTATGAAATTGTGCACATTAGCAAAGCGGATCAGGCCCTCCAGCACCTGCGTGAAAGCCGCGACTCTGTGCTGTTTTGTGACGATAGGATTTTTATCGATGAAATCGAGGAAGCTTTAGGGGAATCACGTGACATGACCGAGGGTTCTGGTGTGGTGCTTGTCAGTACCAACCCCTCAAACCCACTGCCATCATCACAGGTTATTGATTCTGTGCTCGTGTTGTCATTGCCCGAAAACCTTTTTGAGCTTTCATTGGTCTCGACCTTCAAACATATGTTCCTAAAAAACCGTTTTCAGAAGATATCGGGAACTATTGATCCGGATTTCCTGAAAAAGCTCCTGAGTGATACTGCACATGCTGTAAATAATATTCTATCGGGTATGCAGGGTTACGCGGAACTTGCACAGCTCAACAACGATGATGCCAAGCTCATACAGGATTCTTTCAATGTTGTTCTCTATTCGTCACACAGGGTTAAGCAGGAAATCAAGAACCTTCGAGCACTCGTTCGGGTTGAAAATCCGGATGCCAAACCTGTGAACGTGTTGGATGTTATCGAGTCATCTCTCGAACTTGCGAAGAACCAGATGACAGCGAAAAATATCCACCTGAAGTACGGTGCTGAAGACAGGAAGATGGTGAATGCTGACTACGATCAGCTTATACAGGTCTTCTATAACCTCCTGAACGATGTGGTGAGCAATATCGATGATGAGGGAACGATCAGCCTTCAGATTAAGAGCATAAATAATGATGTTTCCTTTCAGGTAGTGGGAGATCGATACAACTTAAGTGATGAGGACTTTGCATCCTATGAAAAAATCTTTTCAATGGATCTACCCATTCTTCAGACAGCGGATGAGGAGGGTAAGATCGATTACCGGAGTATTCTCTCCATATGCAACCGCATTGTCCGAAACCATCGAGGAACCATGCAGTTGGTGAAGAGTAAGGAAGGGGAGGTGATCTATACCGTCACGCTTCCGGTTCTGAGGGAAGAGGAGATGGAACCATATGTAGATGAGCTCCATGAAGAAACAACGGTTGCAAATATCAATGATCTCGACATGGATATACTTGTTGTCGATGATGAGGAGTATGTCCGCAATACCATCTACTATTTCTTTGATAAGAAAGGCTGTAGAGTTACGGTTGCTGAGGATGGTGAGTTTGGATTTAACATTGCCAAATCAAAACCCTTTGATCTGATATTCATGGATTATCTCATGCCAAAAATGGGCGGTATCGAGTCCGCTCGTAAGATCATGGACAAGAACAGGGATGCAAAGATTGTATTTATTACAGGCCGCGAGTCAATCAATGAGGAAGACCTGTACAAGTCTGGTATCTATGCATGTATCAAGAAACCCTTTGAAATGAAAGACCTTTTCGACATAGCAAAGAGGGTCGCATTCCAGAAGGGATTAGTGGAGTAATCCATAGCACAAGTGGAGTATTTGAATGATTGATAACATCGAGTTTCTCGGACACGCCGCGTACGCTATTCCTATGCATTACGGCTCCATTGTAGGGTCTGACAGCGACGCCCAGAAGTTCGTGGAACTCGTTGGCAGTAGAGCGGTTGTCATTCCACAGCAAAGTTAGCAGATCATGAATAAGTTAATTACCTTCTAATCACATACATCAGTGGAGCGCTTCTGTGTAAAACTTCGCGTTCCGGCATATCTTGAATATTTTTTTATACCGTTTGCCATCCCCGAAATCCTCCATTTCGATGAATATATTGGCCAAATCTCCCGGTGTAATGCCGGAAATCCCTATTATCAGTTTAATCCATTCAAGATCGCAGCCTCGTACACCGGAAAGATAACTCCCCAGATTGACCTTCACGAAGTCGATTGCAATTTCCTCGGGTGAATCCATATAACGTCTCTACTTCTGGTCTGGTGCTGACAAAATTTTAGTATAGAACATTGTCAGTTTTCAAGGAAATCGGTGTTATTTTAAATAATTTTTGAGTAAAATAGGGAAAAAAGTACCTAGCTGTGGGATAATAATACTTACAAAAAGGGAGATATTCGATGTTTTCTTCCGTGGTCGAAAACAGGTTGTTTTAAGTTTAAGAATAGAAAGAGATATGAGATGCAGATGGTAAGCCTATCATGGCATCAAAATTGCACAATTATGAGCAGAGAACTGGTATGGCGAAGAAATTCTGTATTAGAAACAAGATTCTCATTGCATTTTTCATACTGATTGTGGTTGACTTGGGGGTTTTGTTCATTCTCGAGAAACAGACCGAAAAGGATCTTTTACGTAATCAAAATGATTACAGAGAACTGTTAACATCAAATTCACCTTTCGATGTTATTCTGACTGGTGACCTGCAGAGCAGTTTTTATTTCAACCGCAGTGTGCCAGCGATGGAGGCGCGCGGTTTAACCACTGCCTCTGTAGGGATATACAGACAGTTCAGGAACCGGGTATTCATGCTCTTTGGTATCTCTCTACTTCTCGGTATTGGGTTTGCACTCTATCTTGCACGAAGTGTGACGCAGCCTGTGCTGCAGCGCACCGAAGGTACGGATGAAATCACAAGACACACTCTGAAAGAGAGAAAAATACTTCCAGAGTGTGTGAAAATCAGCGCGCTCATTAATTCGATACAGAACATGAAAAAGGATTTCATAGCCCGAGAAGAGGAAAACAGTAGACAGAAAAGTGTTGAAATTACGAAAAACCTTGCTGCTGGAGTAGCACATGAAATCAAAAATCCAATCAACACAGTCGGGCTGACGGTTGAGTATTTACAGGCAAACCTGAGTCCGGAAGATCCGGAAAAACGATACGAGTTTTTTAAACTCTCCGATAACATGAAGGATCAGTTGAAAAGAATAAACCGAATCGTCGAGGGATTCCTGCGGCTCACAAAGCCAAGCGTCTATAATTTCAAACCGGAAGATATCAATTCCTTGATTAGGGACACTGTCACGCTCTATGAACCTGAAATTATCAAGGAGGGTGTACAGATTCACATGGAGCTGGGTGCAGACCTGCCCAGTGTGAAGGTCGATCGGGATAAGCTGAATCAGGTGTTTTCAAACCTCATTCTGAATGCCATAGAGGCCCTGCCGCGGGGCGGTGACATAACGATAAGCAGTACACGAAGCAACAGTAAAACCGTTGAGGTGAATGTTTCAGATACTGGTATTGGGATTGGAAATGAGAACCTAAATAATATTTTCAGTCCCTATTATACGACGAAGAAACAGGGATTTGGTCTTGGGCTTTCCCTGACGCACAACATCATTCACAAACATCGCGGCAGAATAACAGTCTCGAGTGAGAAGGGGGTCGGCACTCGATTCACGATACAATTACCAGTGGAATCCCTTGATGAATAAAAATGTTCTTATCATAGATGACGAAGAGGCGCAGGCCAATATCATTACAACTATACTTGAAAAAGAGGGGTTCAGTGTCGAAAAGGGGTACTCAGCAGAGGAAGCGCTCAATGCTGTTGGAAAGAAGGAGTTCAGCGTGATGCTCGTCGATCTGAAAATGCCCGGCATGGGAGGGCTCGCTTTTTTGAAGCAGATCAAAGAGCAAGGATCCAATGCCAATGTAATCATCATGACTGCGTACGGTACCATTGAAACTGCGGTAGAAGCCATGAAAAACGGTGCCTTCGATTATATAACGAAGCCCTTTGGGAAAGACGAACTCCTCATCAATATGGAGCGGGCCGTCAACGCCTTCGACCTGTACCATCAGAATATTCGCCTTAAGGAGGAACTGGAAACCCTCTATGAGGGGCAAAAGATAATCGGTAAGAGTGAAGCCATTCAGAGAATCCATGAACTCATACAGAAAGTTGCTGACACGGAAAATGCAAACGTTCTGATCACAGGGGAGAGCGGCACCGGGAAGGAACTGGTTGCTCGAGCGATTCATGGGAACAGCCGCAGGTATGACAAGCCCTTTGTTGCTGTGAACTGTTCGGCAATCCCAGTAAATCTGCTAGAAAGCGAGCTCTTCGGGTATGAGAAGGGAGCCTTCACCGGTGCAGTTTCACGCCGTGAAGGAAAGTTCAAACGTGCCAATGGGGGCAGCCTGTTTCTTGATGAGATTGCTGACATGCCCCTCAACATGCAGGCCAAGCTCCTCCGGGTGATTCAGGATGGGGAGGTTACACCGGTCGGAGGTGACGACTCGGAAAAGGTTGATATACGCATCATATCGGCTACCAACAGCGATATTGAGGAGATGGTCAAGAGGGGAGAGTTCAGGGATGACCTGTTTTATCGACTGAACGTCGTTCCCATTCATATTCCCTCGTTACGGGAGCGTAGAGGGGATATACCCGTACTTATCGAGCATATCAAGAACAACCTGAACAGAAAACTGAAGAAGAACATTGAACACATACCCGAGGAAATAATTAACAGATTAAAGAGTTATCATTTCCCCGGTAATATCCGTGAACTTGAGAACATCATGGAGAGGGCATTCATTTTGGCGGATAACAATCGGCTGAGTGTCGAGCTGTTTCCGCTTCCCGAGCATGCTTCACCACGTCCATCCTCCATCGAGAATGGATTGTCACTGAAGGACATATCAAAACAGGCCCGGGATGAAGTGGAGCGTGATGTCATCGTCAACGTACTCAATGAGACCAACTGGAACAGGGTTAAAACTGCTCATATTCTGAAGGTAGACTACAAGACACTGCGTCAGAAGATCAAAGAACTGAATATATCGCCGCAATACGACAATGGAAGGAGAGCCTAATGGCCAGATCAAATGGCAACAAGAATGCTGTTCAAATATACCTGAAGCAGATAGAAGGAATCAAAGTCCTTACCCGCGAAGAGGAGGCCCGCGTCGCACGCAAAGCTGCAAAGGGTGATAAATCGGCAAAGGAAAAACTTATCACCTCAAACCTACGGTTTGTGGTGAGCATTGCTGTGAAGTATCAAAATCTGGGACTTCCCCTGATGGACCTCATCAACGAGGGAAACATGGGACTGATCAGGGCAGTAGACAAGTTCGATGTTGAGAAGGGTTTCAAGTTTATATCCTACGCCCGGTGGTGGATCAGACATTACATCCTCAAGGCGATCTTCGAGCAGTCTACCTCCATTAAACTTCCATTGAAATATGCTACGCAGATATCAAAACGGGATACTGAAGAAGGCGAGACGGAGATGGTGCAGAAGCTGAAGCAGATATACCGCCCGGTGTCGCTGGATCAGAAGCTTTCGGAAGATGGAAATTCCGATACCATTCTCGACCTTGTGGATGACAGCCGGTATGAAGTTCCCGAAAAGGTAGTCATGGAGAAAAATCTTCGTGAGATCATAAACGATGTTATGAAGAAGCTCAAACCCATCGAACAGGATGTCATAAGCAGGCATTTTGGTCTGAACGGAAAGCGCCCCCTCACCCTCAAGGAGATCGGGGAGAAGTATAATCTCACGAAGGAACGAATCCGTCAGATCGAGCACACAGCCCTCGACAAGCTGAAATACCCCATGCTGAAGCGCAGGGTACTTGATTTTGTGGAATGACAACGGACCTTTGGGGCGTACAGGTGAGTGAACAGTACGATCAGTACCGCATGAGGTTTGACACCGGAGCGGGGAAGTCACTGAGCGTTGCACGGGGCAGAGGTGCTATTTCCTCCGTGTCCCGAGAGGCTACAGGGTTGGCCGTCGATGTGCTCAAGGACGGAGGAAATGCCTTTGACGCTGCATTCGTGCTTGCCTTTGCCCTGGCTGTATGCCATCCGCAGGCGGGTAATCTCGGCGGTGGCGGGTATCTCATTTTCAAAGAGGCACAGAGTGATGTACCCGTGGTGTATAACTTCCGTGAGAGGTCATCTGCAAACGCAAAGCGCCAAGATTTCCTCAATGATAAAGGTGAAGTAGATCCCGAGTTAACCGCATTCGGCCCCCCTTCTGTATGTGTTCCCGGAACAGTACAGGCATTTTTTTCCCTTCAACAACGATACGGTGTTTGCAAAACCGAAGACCTTCTCGGGCGTCTTGCGGATTTGGCAAAACGGGGATGCAGAATCACCGACTATCAGGCACAATGTTTGAACAGGCTTCGCCCCAAGTTGAAACAGTCCCCCGGATCGAGGAAAATCTACGTAAAAGAGCAGTATGCCTATCAGCGTGGAGATCTGCTGCAAAATCCTGACCTGGCGAATACCTTTGAAACACTGGCAAGGAGCGGTGCAGCATCATTTTATCAGGGTGAAATCGCGGAGCGAATTGAACAGAGCCTTATGGATAACGGTGGTTTTGTGAATGTCAAAGACCTCATGAACTATGAGATCACTATAAGCAAACCCGTTGCAACAGAGCTCAATGGATATATCATATGGACGGTACCTCCGGAAGGAGGCGGCACGATACTCATTGAGATCATCAATATACTGAAGCGCGAGGGGTTTCTCAAAATAAAGCCCTATACATCTGATTTTTATCACTTCCTTGCTCAAGCTGCGAAGATGGCATTTATAGACAGAATGGACTATATGGGAGATTGTCCATTTGAGCAGAGCGATACGTATACTGCCATATTCAGCGATGAAAGTACAGGGAACCGTTTCAATCTCATTGATGCCGATCGAGACATACCTACAGAAGAGTATATGTTGAAACTGGAAAAAAGCGGAATCGCAGATATGCTGGGAGGAGAAAGGGGTGGTTCGAACACAACCCATTTCTCGATAGTGGACTCCCAGGGAAATGCAGTTTCGAACAGCTACACACTGAACCTCAGGTACGGTTCAAAGTGGACTATTGATGGAACCGGTATACTCATGAATGGGAGCACTGACAGCTTCTCCTTTATACCAGGCAAACCGAACTATTTCGGTGTAATCGGCAACAGTGCAAACCTATTTGCACCGAATAAACGTCCTGCAAGCAATATGTCACCTGTTCTGGTCACTAAAGGGAAGGAAGCGCACCTGCTCATCGGAACTCCCGGCGGGCCAACCATACCCACCTCAATCGCTGCGGTGCTCTTTTCAGTGCTTGCTCATGGTGTAGACCCGCAGGTAAGCATCGGGGAGGGACGCACTCATCATCAGGCATGGCCCGATACCCTTTTTAGGGAAGACGATAAACCGCTTAAGGAGAAAGTAGATGCCCTTGCTGCAAAGGGGTATACAATCGAACAGCGGCATGAACCTATTGGGGACATGCACGGTGTCTTTCGTGACAAGGGCGGTTATATTGCAATCAGTGACCACCGTCGTGAAGGCGGTGCCGGAGCACTCTGAAGCATTATGAAAAATACTTTCA
>CBFDDP010000046.1:0-21839 GCA_965603595.1 uncultured bacterium | reverse complement strand
TGTGTCGGGTTCGGGGCTCTCCCCTTGACCGGTTTGAATGAAGAGGAGGCCTCTGCGGTTCTCAATGCCGCGCTCGATGCACATATGAACTTCATCGATACGGCACGGGGATACAGGGAGAGCGAGGACCTCATCGGGAAATCGGTTGCAGCCAGGAGGAAGGAATACTTTCTTGCCACCAAAACCCGTGCAAGGCGGGAGGACAGGATACGGGAGGAACTCGAAACGAGCCTTCGGTATCTTCAGACAAACCATATAGACCTCTATCAGGTACATTACGTGAATACCGAAGAGGAGCTGCGGGGCGTGCTGAGCAGAGAGGGGGCGCTTAGCGTTTTGCAGAAGATCAGGAATGAAGGCATCTGCGACCATGTGGGTATAACCGGGCACGATGCGGCCGTACTGCTCGAGGCTGCGAAGACCGGTGAGTTTGATACCATTCAGGGAGCCTTCAGCTACATAGAAAAGGAGCAGAAGATACTCGATCTCATCGACTACTGCCATGGGAATGATATAGGCTTCATCGATCAGAAGCCGCTCGCTGGCGGTGCCATTGAGCCTGTCGCTGCGGGCCTGAAGTGGCTGCTCGGTCATCCGGTGTCAACGGTCATACCGGGTATGATTACAGTGGAGCAGGTGGTCGAAAATGCTGCCGTTGGGTCGGGGAAGATTAAGATCACCGAACAGGAGAGGAACGATCTCGATAGGCTGGTGCAAAGCCTGGGCCACAACTTTTGCAGGCGCTGTAACTATTGCCAACCCGCCTGCCCCCAGAACATCCGCATCGGTGTGATACTGGAGTTTTATGGGAAGGCCAGAATCCCCGAAAACTTTGCACTTTCACAGCGCTGGTACCGGGGTTTCGAGGTGAACGGCAGCGACTGCACGGAATGTGGTGCCTGCCTGAGCGAGTGCCCCTACGGTTTGCCCATACCGGATATGCTCAGGGAGGCGCATGCGCTGCTGCATTAACTGGGGATATGAGAATGCGTAAGATATTCGTTATCAACGGTCCCAATCTCAACCTCCTCGGTACACGCGAGCCCGATGTGTACGGAACAACCACCATGAGGCAGATCGTGCAGATGCTGAAGGGTGAAGCCCGCCAGAGGGGAGTGAAGATCGGCGCCTATCAGTCGAATCATGAGGGGAGTATCATCGACGTCATTCAGCGCCTGCCGGGGAAGGGGTACAGCGGGCTCATCATCAATCCCGGTGCCTTTACCCACTACAGCTATGCGATCCGCGACGCAATCAAGGCAGCAGGACTGCCCGCCGTTGAGGTGCATCTCTCCGATATAGAGAAGCGGGAGGAGTTCAGGAAGGTCTCGGTCATACGCGAGGTATGCATCGATCAGGTCAAGGGACTCGGGCCAGAGGGGTATGTGAAGGCACTCGAGCTTCTGGCTGAGGAGTAAAGGGGTCCAGTCGCCTAAGTGTTTTTCGAGATTTCTTCTTGAGGTGAGGCCCTGTAGTCTTATTGTTCCTGAATGACGCTTTCGATGCACTCTCGAACCAGCCTGTCCGGTATCCCCGTTCTGGTAACGGCCCTTCCAATCTTCTCGAGGACCACATAGTGTATGGACCCGCCCCGTTTCTTCTTGTCTGAATCCATGGCTGCAAAGAGCTTCTTCGATGAGAGCCCCTTTACCGGTGGAAGGGGAAAGAGGGACAGAAGCCCGGTAATCCGTTCAACCTCATCCTCTTTAATGAGTCCAAGGGATGAGGAGAGAAGGGCCGCAATGCGCATACCCAGGAATACTGCCTCTCCGTGCAAATAGCGTCGGTAACGGGTTGCCTGCTCGAGAGCGTGACCGAAGGTGTGGCCGAAGTTCAGAAGCATACGCAGTCCCTGTTCGCGTTCATCGTCCCTCACGATCTCAGCCTTGATCCGGGAAGAGTCGAGTATGAGCCCGCCCAAAAACTCCCGAGCGGGCAGGATCTGTCCCCTAATCATTTTCGCCGTCGGATTGATGCCCTCCTGCAGATGGGAGCGCAGGAAGGTTTCGATCCGCTCGAAGAGCCCGCTGTTCCAGATAAGACCGTACTTGACGATCTCCGCCAATCCCGAGCTGAACTCCCGCGCTGGCAGGGTCTGCAGAATGTCAGTATCGCTCAGCACGAAAAGCGGATTGTAGAAGCTTCCCACCAGGTTTTTCCCCTCCGGCAGATTGATGCCCACCTTTCCGCCGATTGATGAATCGACCTGTGCCAGGAGGGTGGTGGGGAGTTGCACGAGGTTACAACCTCGCATATACACAGACGCTGCATATCCGGCAAAATCACCGATGACGCCGCCGCCGAGAGCGACCACCGTTGCATCCCTGGTCATGCCCCGCTTCACCATGCTCCGCAGGAGCCGGTAGAGAGGCCTGCTGCTCTTGAGTCTCTCTCCGGATAGAAGCACAATCTTGCTGACGCTGAAACCACCCTTTTTCAGTACAGATGTGAGCGGGTGCAGGTGATGCGCTGCAACATTTCGGTCGGTGACAATAAGAACCTGTGTTTCCTGGAAAGCCCTCTCCTTCAGTATGTTCCTTAGTATGTCGGGGAGGTTCCTGAGTGTGCCGTCACCCACATAAATCGGGTAGGGAGCCTTCCCCCCGGCAGTAATGGTCTGCATGATTATTCGTTAACCCTTAAGTTCTTTTCTTTTCTGAGCAGATGGATGGTGATATTCACGTCCGATATGCTCCACCTAGAATAGAGGTAGGGATGCCGCAATGTCAAGGGGAGAAGGGAATTGTTGCACTTTTTTCACAATGCAAGTATACGGGCGATCTGTTCTGCCCTTTGCTCCGGAGAGACGCTGTTTCTGTTTTCAATGACAATGTGCGCCCTGCAGTAATAGGGTTCGCGTTTCAGGAGGAGCTCCTCCAGTTCTTCGCGGTTGCCGATACGGTGAAATACGGGACGGTCACGGCTGCGCTCGACACGGGAAAGGATGTCTTTGATGCTCGATTTGAGATACACGGTGATACCCCGTTCATTCATATAGTTCATGTTGTTGCCGGTGCAGGGAAGCCCGCCGCCCGTGGCAATAATGTGCCGCTCCTGTGTACAGCCTTTACCGAGTTTGTGCAGGATAGCTGTCTCGAGTTCACGAAAATAGGGTTCGCCCCTTTGTGAGAAGATCTGATGAATGGGCATGTTTTCGCGGCGCTCCGCCTCTGTGTCCATATCTGTAAAGAATGCCCCGGTGAGTGCGGACAGGGCATTGCCGATAGAGCTCTTTCCCGATGCCATGAACCCGATGAGGAAGATACAGGCCATACGCTGCTCAGTCTCCCGTGATAGTCTGTTTCGTATATTCCACAATGCGCTTTTGCAGGGAGACTATTTCCTCCTCCCTCTGAGGGAACCAGTACGTAAGGGAGTAGAGGCCCTGCACGATGAGCATCTCAAAGCCGTTTAATACCGTGGCACCCTGTGTACGGGCCTGGTTCAGCAGCTTCGTTTCCCAGGGGTTGTAGATGAGATCGTAGACGGTCTGATGTTTGGTAAAGGCCAACCCATCTGCAATGGGTACGTTCCCCGTGCCGGGGTGCATGCCCACCGGTGTCGTGTTGATGATCAGGTCGAAGGAGTGCAGCCCTTTGTTGTCCAAGCTCGACGGGGGCCCGCCATAGTCGATATGCGTGAAGTGAAGCTCCCCCGTGCACCAGTCAATGAGGGAGCGGGCGTTCCGCTCTGTTCTGTTGAGCAGGAGCATGTGGGATATGTCATGGTCGACGAGCCCGGTCAGCACAGCCCGTGCAGCCCCGCCGGCCCCAATGATGAGTGCGCGCCTTCCGTTGATACTGATGCCGCGGTCGATGAGCGGTTTGATGAACCCTGTATGATCGGTGTTGTATCCCGTAAGTGTGCACTCATCATTGACTATGCAGTTGACCGCGCCGACCTTTTTCGCCAGCCCGTCGACATGGTCAAGATGATGGAGCACGGACTGCTTGAAGGGGATGGTCACGTTGGCTCCTCTGAATCCTAGTATCCGCAGTGCATGCACTGCGGTTTCCACATTCCTCTCTTCAATGGCAAATGCCAGATAGTGGTAGTTCAGGTTGAGCAGCGAGAGGGCATAGTTCATGAACAGGGGGGAGAATGAGTGGTCCACCGGGTTTCCAAAGAGACCGAGGGGCCTGGTAAGGGCGGGTTCAGTCGGTTTCATGAAGGGATATGCTCCTCCCTGTCTGTCTCACCCGCCTTCTCCCCTTTTCCTGACCTTAAGTCACGGCGCGCCCTGATGATGTACACAATGAGAAAGGTAAGGAGTATGGCCAGCGCCCCCACAAGGCCGTAGATACGGAGCAGGGTGAGCATGGTGACGATGATTCCGGCCAGGGCCACCCCCAGGGTTATGGACAGAAAGGATTTCATCACCTTCAGGCCCATAACTTCGGCGATAATGGATCCGGTCCACGCCCCTGTCACCGGAAGGGGAATGGCCACGAAGAGTGTGAGACCAATCTCCTCGTAGCGCTCGATGAGCCGCTTATTTCGCGCTGCCTTTCTTTCAAGATACCTGAACAGCCCTCTGAATGGAGGCACACGGGAGAGCAGCCTTCTGAGCGGGTTTAAAAGCAGCAGTATGGGAAGCACGGGAATAAGGTTGAAGACCACGCAGGTGAAGTACACAGTTACGGGGTGGAGCTTGAACAGGGCAATACCCACAGGAATACCGCCCCGAAGCTCGAAGATGGGTATCATTGATATGAGTCCGGTAACGAGAAGTGGAGGAATACCTCGTTCGCGCAGGCTGTCGGCAACACTTCCAGCGTCCCGTGCCGCTAGCAGCAGTGTAGGGCTTGCGATGAGCAGCACAACGAACAGGGCAAAAACGAGAGCGGTACAGGATCTTCTCACGTCAGTTACTCTCCGATGACCTGAACGGTGATCTCACGCCGTCGGGGTCGGTTGTCAAAATCAACGAGAATGACCTGCTGCCAGGTCCCCAAAATGAGTTTCTTTCCAGTGAAGGGAATGGACATGTCCTGTCTGGTCATGGCGGCCCGTACGTGGGCAAAGCCAT
The DNA here is from genome assembly GCA_965603595.1 of uncultured bacterium. GTDB lineage: Bacteria > Spirochaetota > B62-G9 > B62-G9 > DRHN01 > JAGLSF01. Next base: position 16,810 of record CBFDDP010000046.1, on the reverse strand, counting down.
TACCGTCTCCCCACCGCTCGTTGTGTGCGTAATAGGCGTTCCGCGGCGCAAGGCGCTCGTAGGCCTCGCGAAGGTCCTGCAGGAGGCCCGACTCGAACTCGATAGTTGTGATTCCGGCGGTCGATCCACCCACGAACACCGTGGCTGTTCCGTCGGTCAGGCCGCTTCTGTCGAGTATGCCCTCGATATGGTCGGTGATATCGACAATATCAGTCTCACCTCTGGTCTCAACATTGAATATGGCAGAATAGACTGACATACTACCTCCCTCATGCATGGGCAGGTGTAATGCGCGATGTATGGGGCAGGGAAGGTCCGTTTCAGACCTGAAACTGCTTTATCTCGAGGTACTGGGTGAGCTTCTCGGCTGTTACATAGCCCTTTTCGACGATCAGTTTGAGAAGCGACGGTGTTTCGGCACCTGAAGCCTTTTGCCGATTGAGCTCATCCCTGCATTCATGTGCCTGCTCCTCGGTTATCAACCCGTGGAACTGAAGTTCGTCTTCGAGAGATTGCTGTTTCAACTCTTCGAGGCCTTGCATGCTCCGCAGTTTATTTCTATATTCAATGACCTCTTTTTCGAGCTGGATCGCATACTTTGTAGTGTTTGCCAGCCGTTGCGAGAGTATTTTGAGGAGGTCGATGCCAAGCTCGGGCCGCTTCAGCACGTGCCGATAGAGCCGCTCTCCGGGTATCACGATGAACTCTGAGTCCTCGGCCGTCTCAATACTCGCGGTCCGCGGTATGCCGAGAAAGTATGCCATCTCACCGATTATGGTATCGGGTGTGTTGATGAGCCCCACAATCTGGTCATCCACGATAACCGTCACCGCACCCTTTTTCAGGATGTATATATCGGTCCCGGTATCACCCTGATTGAAGACTCTCGTACCCGACCTGTGGAAGCTGTATTTGAACAGCTTCTCATCGGGAATATGGAACTTTTCTGACATGGGAGTACTCCCTGCCTTTTCTGTTCGTTGCCTCTTCACCATTATATATTAGAGTGTGTGGGTAATGCAACTAATAGATATGGAGCCTCCATGAAGAGCATGAACGATCTCATCTATGCGCATTTGCTCGAACAGGTGGGGGGTCTCACCAATGCGGAGATCGTCGAGCACTTTTTTAAGATGGGAAATGTCGAGAGCCCCATGGCTGAGCGCATCGTTACGCCGCTTCTCCAGGGAGACCGGAGATTTTCCTGGGACGGGACCGTCTGGAGAGCAGTGCAGCTGACCTCCATCGAGGAATTACCCCTGCGGGATGCGCCCTATCTCCTCTTTGCCATCGACGAGATCGAGCCGGAAGTGGACAGGGGCAGGGATGTGAGGGCCCGGATCGATCGGTACGCATCCTTCGAGCTCTTCAACCGTGGTGATGGCGGTAAGGCGCCCCCGTTGTCGGAGCTCCTCCATGCATGCCGAGACTATATATTCCTTCCCTACGACGTGAAAACCCTGGGCAGGCTGCGGAAGATATACCGGACATATTCACCCATGAGACTTGAGATGAAAACCCTCTCCCTGAGGAGGCTGCTCTCCCACTTCTACCCGGACAAGAAGTATGCGACCTGGGATGATATCATCCATGACTTCTCAATTGTCAACTTTGAAGGTTCGGGCCCGCGCTCGAGGACCAAATCCATGCTGCACGTTTTTTCCCATCTGATCGAGAGGGCTTCAGAGCAGGGGGTTCAGAATGCCTCCGAGCTGCTCGAGATCTCAAACCGCATCGAACCCTCCATTAATTTCTCACGCTATGGGTTTGACCGTGATTTCCTGAAATCTCTCCCGGAAAGGCCCGGTGTATACCTTTTTCACAACCGTGAGGGTCAGGTCGTCTACGTTGGCAAGACGAAAAACCTCAAGGGCAGGATCGGTTCCTATTTCCGTATCACCGGTGAGAGTGAGGAGAAACGAGAGCTTATACTGCAGCACCTGTACAGTATCGAACACCGCATTCTCGGTTCTGATTTGGAGGCGCTCATCGAAGAGCATCGGCTCATCGAAAAATATAATCCCCTACTCAACAAGCAGGTGAAGATACCCGAGCGAAGGGTACAGGTCCCGGAATGCGTCATTCTCCTCCCCTCTGCGCAGGAGGATCGTCTGAAGCTCTACTTCCTCACGGAAGGGGCTCCCCTCCTGGATCTGGAGTACAGGCCCGGCGTTGATATCTCTGACTCTCTCAGGAGGGTGAGCGAGGGGAAGGGCTATTACGCCGATCCGCTTAAGATTATCGCAATGAACCATCTGAAGCGTTACGAAGAACAACTACATGTCATCTCCCTCGATCTGTACGGAGTTGATGAAGACCTTCTCAGAGTGCTCGATCAGCACTGGGAGAACAGGCAGAATATGGGCAGGGAAAAGGTCACCTTTATATAGGAGGGGAGGTTACGGTGAAAGATGCTGCCCGACTGGAAGAGCTCCTGAAACAGGACGGACGAAAACTTCTCGAAGTTGTGAAACACGGGGAGGACCAGGCAGAGATTATCAGCAACATCTGGAGAGCAGCACAGCAGAAGAGTGGCGTAAAGTCCCTGCAGAAATCAGCGAAAAAGGCCCTGTACGTGTTGAGGTCGGGTGGTATCGATGTGGATCGGTACAAACCGGTATGGGAGAGCGGGAAGCAGGAGAAGGAGCAGGGCAGGGTAGACACCGCGCTGCTCTCAGTCCCGGACGGGCTCGGACACAGTCAGCTCGTCATTGCGCTTCTCAATGAGAGCAGTGCTGCCCTCACGCTGTACAGGTTCGTCATGCACTCTCTGCGCGGGGTGGTCCAATTCTCCACCACGGGCGGGAGCAGGAAGCTTCTTCAGAAACTCAGGGAAGATCAGTACTACTTCACTGTTCCCCCGATATATGCCCAGTACCGCCTCAGCCTCGCCCTCGACAGAACGGACCGTAAGAAGGTATCGGGGTTGAGTGCGCTTCCCCCGGAGCTGCAGGCGAAGCAGGCCCGGGTCGAGCATCCGGTATGCGCCCTGGCAAGCACCCGTCTGACCCGCATCGTGAAACCCGCTGAAGACCGGGAGCTCTTCTCCCATGTGGAGGTCGGGGGCATGACCCTTCCTGAGGAGGACATCGGGATGTTCAGGGAGGAGATGGAAAGGGCCCATGAGAGCAGGCTTGTGATACAGGGCATGACGCCGGAGGAACGGGTGCGTAAAGTCATGCAGCGTTTTTATCGTAATTACTTCACTCCCGAAAGGCTGGCAGACCTTTCACTGCGTCTTCTCGACACGGCACTGGCATTCAACGATCGCGGGATGCAGGAATATACGAAACTGCTCATTGATTATGCAGAAAATCTCCTGTCGCCAAACCTGGTTCCGGATCAGCACCCGCTGCTCAACTATCTCATGTATAAGACATTCATGAACCGCTGATATGCTCGTCTACTCACTGCTTACACCCGTCAATATCGAGCTGCCAGCCGTGAGCTACCGGTTCTCCACCGCAGTAACGGTTGTTACCAACACCCACTTTCATGTCGATCACTTTGATCACTGACTCTTCTGAAGTGAACAAAATACTCATGGAATGCTTGAAAAGAAACAATATGTGCTGTTCTGGGTAGCATGTCTACGAAAAAAGGGCGTTTTTCGTCGGTAAGAAGATTCTGAAGTATTTCATGGGTAAATGGAGGGGTTTTATCAGCTAAATTTGTGTCTACCGGCGAATCTCGAATTATAAAAGTTCCTATCATTTATTTAAAAAAATATGGAGCAAAAAGTTAGAAGGGGATTCGCCGTAAGTGGGGCACCGAATATACCCGGCATATTTCTTTTGGATAGGAGAATGTTCATCCCTTGATCGATCCCGCCAGGATGCCCCGAATGAAGTAGCGCTGAAGTGAAAAGAACACCAGCAGCGGGAGAACCATGGATATGAAGGCGGCGGAGGTGAGAAACTCCCACCCTCCTCCGTAGGAGTTCACCAGATTCGATATTGTCACCGTCATGGGTGCGACATCCGGTGTTCCACCCAGGTAGATGAGGGCAACCAGGAGATCGTTCCATACCCACATGAACTGGAAGATTGACAACGATGCGATGGCGGGAACGGCGAGGGGAAGCACCAGGCGGTAGAAGATCTGCACGTGGTTGGCCCCGTCCAAAAAAGCCGACTCGAACAGATCTTCCGGTATCCCTCCGATGAAATTCCTGAGCAGGTAAATTGCGAAGGGGAGCCCATAGGCGGTGTGGGCGACCCATACACCCACGAAGGTACCCGTGAGACGCAGGCTATTGAACAGCCTGAGGATGGGGATAAGGGTCATCTGAAGTGGCACCACCAGCAACCCGATGATCATCAAAAAGAGCACGTCCCTCCCGGGAAACCGCATCCAGGAAAAGGCGTAGGCTGCGAAAGCTGCCACCAGGATGGGCATCACCGTGGCGGGGATGGCGATCATCAGGCTGTTGAAAAAGCTCCTGCCCATGTTGGCCTGCTGGATAACGTGCAGGTAGTTCTCCATGGTAAAACGGAGGGGAGCATCGAAAGCCTTCCACCATCCCGTGTTCAGGATCAGGGCCCGGGGGCGAAGGGCGCTGATGAACAGTCCCAGAGTGGGCACCAGCCAGATTACGCAGATGGCCAGAAGAATGAGATGTATAAGGCTTTTCCTTACGAACCGGATGACCCGGCCAGTTATATGGCGCTCTCCATTCATTGTATCTCTCCCCGCTGTCCGAACCGTTTGATGTTCATGAGCATTACCGGAACGATGGCTACTAGTAGCAGTACCGCCAGCGCGCTGGCCATGCCGAAATTCATGAAATTGAACATCTCCTTGTACATCCGGTTAGCGATGACCTCGGTGCCCAGAATACCGTTGGTCATCACGTACACGATATCAAATATCTTCAACACATTGATGATTAGGGTAGTGGTCACCACCACGATGCTGGGCTTGATGATGGGAAGGGTCACCCTGAAAAAGACTTGAAACTCACCGGCGCCGTCTATACGGGCCGCCTCCACGATCTCCTTGGGAACTCCCTTGATGCTCGCTGACAGGATGACCATGGCAAAACCGGTCCAAATCCATATGCCCACCACGATAAGTGCCCAATTGTTTATGCTCGGGTTGAACAGCCATGCCTGGGGCTCGAAAGAGGGAACCAGGGTGGTCAGCACCGCATTCACCGTCCCGATCTGGGGCGTACCCTTCGGCTTGAACTCGTACATGAACTTCCAGATCACTCCAGCCGCCACGAAGGATATGGCCATGGGCAGGAAGATGAGCGCTTTGGCTACCTGCTCATATTTCACCCGGTCAGTCAGCACTGCGATCAGGAGGCCCACAGTAACCGTGACCAGCGTGAAGAAAACCAGCCACATGGCGTTGTTCCGCAGCACGATGAGCATCTCCCTGTCGGAGAAGATACGCATGTAGTTCTGCAACCCGATGAATTGTGTGGAGTCATTGTTCAAAAAGCTCAAAACCAGGGTGTTGAGCACAGGGTACAGCAGAAACACCGATAGTATGGCAAGTCCGGGAGCCAACCATAGCCAGGGACGTATACGCTTCTGAATGGGGAAACGCAGCCGGTTGATCCCCTTTTCCACCAGGAAGATGTAAAGTGTGAGTCCGGCTGGAACCCCAAACACCGCTACCACGGCCAGGATCGTGCTTCTCAGTATCATGGCATCGCTCCAAAAAAAGAGAACGGGGGGCTTTACTGCGTGCAGCCTAACCCCCCGTCAGGTCTTGCTCAGTACGCCTCTCTCCTGGTCTGCTCCAGGTTTCGTAAAATACTGTCCAGACGTGCGGGATTCTCTACATAGCTCATGATCGCCGACCAAAAGGTGTTGTTCATCTTCCCCGGCATCATATCCGACGCATCGAACACCACGATCTCAGCCTTCTGGAGGATCTGAGCGGCATTCCTGCTGAGCACGTCGGGATAGAATACCAGGGAAACGTTCCGGTTGGCCGAAAGCGCGCCTGTACCGCTGGTCCAATAGGACTGTGCCTCCGGGGTAGTGAGGTACCTGATGAAGGCGCGTGCCTGGGGGGTATCATTGAACATGCCAACTAGGTCACCGGCCGCCTCGACGGCGTCCGTGTACTGGGGCTTGATGGGTGGGAATCCGAAGAAGTTGAAGTCTTCTCCGGGCTGCAGGTCGGGAAACTGCTTCTTGATGAAGCTCTGGATGAAGCTCGCCTGCATGTGAAAGTAGGCTCCAGGAGGATCCATGAAAAGAGGAGCTGCCGCCTGCCCGAAGTTGGTTGACAGCACGTACTGTTTTCCGCCGTACACCGTATCCGTGTTGGCCACGATCTCTCCCCAGGTTTCCCAGGTCTCCCGCACTTCCGGTGAGGTCCAGGCAAGCTTCCCCTCATACCAGTCACGGTACTTCTGAGGCCCGTGTTGCCTGAGGAAGATGTTTTCCAGCCAGTCGGTGCCGACCCACCCGCTGGCCGCACCGCTCTCCAGCCCGATGGACCAGGGCGTCTTTCCCTGGCGGGACAGCCTTTCGGAGATCGCTCTCATCTGGTTGGCATTTTCCGGGATCTCGATACCCTCATCATCCAACGCATGAGGGTTGTACCAGACCAGCCCTTTGATGGCCACCTTAGCGAACACACCGACCAGTTTTCCGCCGACGGTGCCCATGTCCAGCCAGCCCTTGGCGTAGTCCGCCTTAATCTTTTCCATGTCAAAGACCGTGCTCAGGTCGACCAGGTGGCCGGCCCGTGCGAACTCGGCCATCTTGCCGGGTCCGGGGAGTACGGCGATGTCGGGAGGATTTCCCGCCTGTACCCGTGTGGTTAAAACTGCATTGATGTCTCTTGTTCCCTCGTAGGACACTTTAATGCCCGTCTCCTCCTCAAAGGGCTTTGCCATCTCCTTGAACACGTCCAACTCATGGCCACCCCACACCGCGAGCACCGAAACAGTGCCTTCAACAGGTTTCCGCTCACCTGCGGCACGAACCTTTTGCTGATTCAGAGGTGAAACGACGAAAAGAAAAGCCAGTGCAACCACTACTGCTGCCACAGCGATCGTGATCTTTGTCCTTTTCTTCATAGTCCTGCCTCCTTTATACTGTGGTTTTGGGGAGGTAACTAAAAGATTACTCCCCTATTTAATACAGTACTGATTTCATCATCACTGTCAATAGGAACCGACAAGGTTATCAGCGGATCATGGTTATAATTGATAGGTGGCAACAGGCTTTTCAGAAATGCTCTAATACTCATGAGCAGGGAGGAGCATCGCTATCAGCGGGGCTGGCACGAGTCCTATCTTGCTGTCGGTGACCGGGTGGCCTTTGTCATGGGTTCCTCATTGGACATACCCTGACAATGCATGGGCCGCTGTGCTTTCACGGGGATAGGTCGTATGCGGTGTGCTCGATGAAGTCGGCCAGGTCATCCTCTCCTGACGATGGAGGGAGAAAGGGGATGGATTCTGACCAGCTCTCCTGTGCAGCAACCCCCGAATAGGCGGCTGTGCTCCTGTCGATAAACCCCGTGAGGTTCTCTGCTCGATGCACGAACAGCACCTTCGGAATGGGCCCGCGGTACTCCTTGAAGCCTTCGATGAGGATAAAGTCTGCATCGAGACGCTTCAGAACTGAATCGAGGAGTGATCCGGGTCCATCCGCTGAAAGATGGATTCTTTTTTTGAGGAGCGCCCCCTCACCTGTGACGAGAAGGGTGCTCTCCGACCCTGCCGAGAAGAGCTGCTCCGAATCGGTAGGTGCAAAAACTTCTTCATGCCTGAGGCCGGGGCTGTGTTTCACCGTACTGACCCTGTACCCTCTCTTCACGAGCCCCCGGACCGCCCTCGTCAGCAGGGTTGTTTTACCTGAGTTGTGACAGCCGCAGAAGATAATCGCCTTCACCGAGACACCAAACTCCTTGTGCAATAGTATTTTCTATAATACATTACTTCTGTCCGGGGAGTGTATCTTTTTCGAGTGGTCTTTCACGGGCGGGGTGGTATACCCGGCAGTTCGTGAGGAAAGGCGCGTCAGTTGACCAGAGAATTCCTGAAGACTGGGAAGCTTCAGAGCGAATTTCTTCAGAGACTGCTCGGTAAAATCGACATCCTCGATGAGCGCGTGGTCATCGGGCCCGGAATCGGTGAGGATGCGGCCGCCATCGACATGGGAGACCACTACCTCATCGTGAAAAGCGACCCCATTACCTTCGTACAGGACAGAATAGGCTGGTATGCGGTGAATATAAACGCCAATGATATCGCTGCCATGGGAGGAAAGCCACAGTGGTTTCTGGTCACCATACTCCTGCCTGAGGAGGGGACCACGACGACTATGATAGAGACGATCATGCACGATTTGCAGGACTCCTGTGCGGAGCTCGGTATTTCGCTCATCGGCGGCCACACGGAAGTCACGCGGGGCCTGCACCAGCCCATTCTCTCGGGTACCATGCTCGGTGAAGCCGAGAAGGTGAAGCTCATCCGGAACAGCTGCATCAATGAGGGAGATCTGCTCTACATCACCAAGGGCGTGGCGATCGAAGCGACATCCATTATAGCCCGTGAGAAGAGGGACGAGGTGGTGGCGCAGTTCGGGAAGGATTTCTACAGGCGCTGTCTGCACTTTATAGAGGAACCCGGTATCAGTGTCATGGCCGATGCCCATCGCATACTTGATGCGAAAGGGGCGCCCCGCATAACGGGCATGCACGACCCCACAGAGGGAGGCGTGCTCATGGGTGCCTGTGAGATGGCAGCAGCTGCCGGTACCGGCCTTGCCCTCGACACCGCAAAGGTGCCGGTGTTCGAGGAGACCAGGCTTCTCTGCGATTATTACAGCCTGTCACCATTTGGGCTTATTGCTTCTGGCGCGCTCCTGGTCGCAGTAGATCCCGTCGACAGGGAGAGGCTGGAATCTCTCTTCGACGAAAAGGACATTTCCATGATCGGTGAGTTTTTGGGAAAGGGTGAGGGGACATATCTGGTCGACACCGGGAAGGAACTCCCCTTTCAGCCCTCGGCGAGGGATGAGATCACCAGACTTTTCGAGTAGCATCAGGGAACCGTTTCAGTCATGAAACACTGAATGCCGCGTTTTTGCAGTTTCTCCATTGCACGCTTCATTGCCGGTTTGTCGCTGAACATGCCGAACACCGAGAGGCCTGAACCGGCAAGAAGCGCACGAAGTGCCCCCTCTTCGGTCATGGTTTTCTTTATTCTCCCGATTATGGGAAAGCGGCGCTCGATGGGCAGCTCAAAATCGTTGTGGAGGTTTTGTGCTATACTGTGAAGGTCTTTATTCTCAATACTCTCCAGCAGTCCCTCATACCGTTCAAGGGCCCTTCCCATCTCATCCTCCCTGAGAAGGGAGTATGCCCAGCCGGTGGAGGGTTTCTTCTCTGAGGGTGTGGCGATGAGAAGGTTGAGCGGAGGCAGGGAGAAGGGGAGCCGTTCAATCTGCTCCCCTATGCCTGATACCGTGCAGAGGCCTCCCACTACGCAGTAGCATACGTCCATGCCGAGCATCTGTGCAATTCTGTTCTTATCTCCGGGCGGGATCTGAAGCCCTACATGGGCAGCCATACCGTTGATAACAGCAGCGGCGTCTGCTGACCCTCCCCCGAGACCTGCTCTGAGGGGTATGCGCTTCTCGATACGAAGCGTAATACCGCCTCCCAGGCTGTAGCGTTCCAGCAGGATCCGTGCTGCCCTGCAGGCAAGGTTTTCCTCATGGTCAACAATATGGTTGTTCAACCGGATGCCGGGTGTATCGGACGAGTTGATTATCAGGCGGTCTGAGAGCGCAACCTGCGTATTGATGAACCGGACCTGATAGTATCCGTGCCTTCCACGTTGGGGCAGCACGTTGAGGTTCAGGTTGATTTTGGCCCGGGCGTCTAAAATAAAATTTCCCATACTATTGATTAATTGATACATTGTAGTAAGATTATTCTTAGAAGGACATAATAGAGAATTTTTTGCTTTCGAATAATCACCACAAGGATATGTGAATGAATATAGCAATAATATGTGCCGGCGGAAACGGTGAGCGAATGCACACCAAGGAGAGTAAGATCTTTCTGATGGTCAACGGCAAGCCGGTCATCTACTATACGCTGAAGACTCTGGCTGATTACGATAAGATCGACGCGATTATGGTGACCGCACGGGATGTAGACATACCGAGACTGAAAGAGCTCATCGACAGGGACGGTATTGACAAGGTCATATCCATCGAAGAGGCGCTCGATACGCGACAGGAATCCACCTACAAGGCGCTCATCCATCTTAAGCACATGAACATCCCCAGTGAGTCCTATGTTCTCATTCACAACGCGGTCAATCCTTTCGTCAAACACGCTGAACTTGACAACTGCCTCGAGGCAGCCCGAGAGCACGGCGCGAGCCTGCTCGGCTTCGAGGCTTCTGACACGGTGAAGGTGGTCAATGCCGGGCGTTTCATCGATCACACGCCGAACCGCAATAGGGTTTGGATCGCGCAGACGCCTCAGATCATCCGCTACGACATCGCACTCAAGGCCTTTGAGGCAGCTTTGGAGAGAGGGCTCTACGCCACCGATGACACAACTCTTGTTGAAGCCATTCACGAACGGGTGAAGTTCGTGGAATGCTCGCGAGAGAACTTCAAGATTACCTACCCTCAGGACATGGAGCTCGCCCGCCGCATTCATGCGAAACGCATGAAGGAGAAAAGTGTTTGGTACGCATAGGCTTCGGTACCGACAGCCACCGATTTGACAACTGCGGTAGGAAACCACTCATCCTTGGCGGTGTTAGGGTCGATGAGAAGGGTGGTCTCGAAGCCAACTCCGACGGTGATGTTATCCTCCACGCTCTCTTCAATGCTATAAGTCAGGCTTGCGGCGGCCACTCACTCGGCTATTACGCAGACCCCCTTTTCGAAAGAGGTATAACCGATTCGACAGAATACCTGAAGATTGCGCTCGGTATGGTGAAAGAAATTGGATACCGGGTGCACAACATCGGCATCATGGTGGAGGCGGCGAAGCCTCGTATTCCGGTGGATAGGGTCGAGGAGATGAAGCGCTCCATCGCCGATCTGACCGGTGTAGGGGACAGGGATGTGGGCATTACCTTCACCTCGGGTGAGGGCCTTACCTCCTTCGGACGTGGGGAAGGCGTACTCGCACAGGCTGTGGTGAGCCTCATGAAAGGGTAGTGGACTTCACGTGATAGGGTACAGTACCCGCTTGCATGGATGCCCGACTTTCGGTTATCAGGAAGAGAGATCGTGTCCCTCCTGAAGAGTATTCACATAAAGGGTCTTGTCCCCCCCAGCAACCTTTTTCTTGCTCCTCTCGCAGGTGTGGGAGACAATGCGTATCGGATTCTCGGCCGGCGCTTCGGCGCGGGGCTCACCTTTTCTGAAATGGTCAGTGCACACGGCATAGTTCGGGGTAACCACAAGACCCTTGAGCTCATGCACATCAGCGAAGGGGAAAGGCCTCTGGGTATACAGCTCTTCGGGTCTGACCCCGCGATCATGTCTGAAGCCGCAGGGATTGCAGCGGGGCATGGACCCGACCTCATCGATATAAACGGCGGCTGTTCGGTGAGGAAGGTGCTCAGAACCGGGGCGGGGGCAGCACTACTGGCCGACCCTGCGCATCTCTATCGTATCGTGCACGCCTGTGTCAATGCGTCACCCCTTCCGGTCAGTGTCAAGATACGGCTCGGGCTTCGTGAAGAGAGTATCAATGTCGTTGAAAATGGACTGGCTGTCGAGGAGGCAGGCGCATCACTCCTCACGCTGCACCCGCGAACAGCAGCCGCGAAATACGACGGACATGCACAGTGGGAGTACATTGCGCAGGTAAAGGAAGTGCTCTCAATACCGGTGTGCGGAAACGGCGACATCAGAAGTGCCGGGGATGCAGTTGCCATGATGGAGGAGACAGGCTGTGATGCGGTGATGGTTGGCCGCGGCGCTATAGGAAATCCCTGGCTTCTCGAGGATATTGTACATGCCTTCGAATCCTATCCCGACGGGGTAGGAAGCGAAGGGCTGCCTGCAGAAGCACGAATCGGGCTGGCGCTCGAACACCTTGACCTTGCCATCAGCTTCAAGGGTGAGCGGAGGGCTGTACGCGATATGAAGAGGCATCTGCACAGCTACACCAGGGGTATGCGCGATGCAGCATCGGTACGGGAACGTCTCTTCAGGGCTGATAGTGCTGAGGACATCAGGGTGCAGCTTCGGTCGCTTGAGCGCTGAATGTTTTTGTTGTATATGGGTGTGGCGTGCCTCACACTCCATCTACTCCGATTTCTATGTTGTTTTCCTTTCCCATCCCAGTATAGTATTCTTCAGAGACGCGTATCTTATAAGAGGTGGATTGCACAATGATGCACAGACGAAGCGTTAAACGTATGATCACGATTTTGGTTCCCCTCTTTGTCCTGGCTTCGGCCGTGACACTCACAGCGAAGGTGAAGAACATCAGTACGAAGAAGGCTTATGAGCTCATTGAAGAGCGTGATGGAGATTCTGATTTTGTGATACTCGATGTGCGGACACCCGAGGAGTTTGCCGAGGGGCACATCGAGAACGCAGTGAACATAGATTTCTATGCCGATACCTTTCCTGACGAGCTGGACGTTCTTGACAGGGACAAGACCTATCTCATCTATTGTCAATCCGGCGATCGAAGCGGCAGCGCTGCCAGGATGATGGAAGGGCTGGGTTTCCAGGATGCGTACAATATGAAGGGTGGGATAAACATCTGGCGAGATGACTACCCGCTGGTGAGATAGAATCAGCCCACAAAGGCCGCGTATATGGCACGGAGGGCACTTTCAAAATCCTCGTTCTCCACGCCCACAATGATGTTGATCTCGCTTGAACCCTGATCGATCATACGCACGTTTATCTTTTTATTGCTCAGCGCTGTGAAGAGTTTCGAGGCGATACCGGGTGTATAGGCCATACCCCTGCCCACGGTGGCGATAAGTGCCATGTTGGGATACACCTCAACCGCATCGGGCCTACACTCTGTCCTTATTTCCTGAACCACACTCTCGAGCTTGTTTTCGAGCTCCGTGTCCGCAATGACCACGGAGAGAGTGTCAATGCCTGAGGGCACGTGCTCGAAGGAGATGCCGTTTACCTCCAGCACCGAGAGCACCCTCCGACCGAAACCGAGCTCCGCGTTCATGAGTGCTTTTTCCACAGCGATTACCGTAAAACCCTTCTTCCCTGCAATACCGGTAATGTTCCCCCTGTGCGTGATGGGATCAGCGTCCTGCACGATCATGGTGCCGGGGTCTTCAGGCCGGTGCGTGTTCTTGATGCAGACCGGTATGTCCGCTTCGCGAACCGGGAAAATGGCCTCATCGTGCAGCACCTTTGCCCCCATATAAGCGAGCTCACGGAGTTCTCGGTAGGTGACCGTGTCGATGGGCTTCGGGTTTTTCACGATGGACGGATCGGTCATGAGCAGTCCGGAGACGTCGGTCCAGTTCTCGTAGATTTCTGCGTGTGCACCCCGTGCAACGATTGCTCCCGTTATATCAGATCCCCCCCGCGAGAAGGTCTTCACATTGCCCCGGACATCCGACCCGAAAAAACCAGGAATAACGGCCCGTTCATGGCGCGCTATACGCTTCTCGGTTTCAGCCTGTGTTCTCTCCGCATCGAGCTTTCCCCTTTCGTCGAAGAAGATGATCTCTGCCGGGTCGATGAAGTCATATCCGAGGAGCTGTGACATGATGAGCCCGGTGAGATATTCTCCCCTGCTTGCCGTGTAGTCGGCCGATGCGCCTGACGAGATCCTGGTTTTAACCTCGTCGAGCCTGGGCTGAAGATCGAATGAGAGGCCAAGGCCCTTCACGATCTGAAGATACCGCTTCGTGATGATCTTAAACACATCGTCGAAGGGAACCTTCTGCTGTATATGGCTATGACAGAGGTAGAGAAGGTCGGTAATCTTCCTGTCTACGTTATTGCGTTTTCCCGGTGCCGAGGGAACGATGTATCGACGGTCGGGATCGGACTCAATGATGGACTGAACCTTCTTGAAATGGTCGGCATCGGCAAGGGAAGATCCGCCGAACTTGGCTACCTTGATACCCATGTTGTCTCTCCGTTTGGGGGTTTATGACAGTGTTGAGTCTGTTCTACCATAGCTATTTCACTACGATATTTACGAGTTTGTTGGGGATGACGATGGTTTTCAGTATGGTTTTACCCCCGGTGTAACTTTTGATGCGCTCATCCTGAAGGGCGAGATTGCGCAGCTCATCCTGCTCCGCGTCGCGGGGGGCCTCGAACTTGGAGCGCAGCTTACCATTTACCTGTATCACGATGGTGACCACGTCCTGCTCGGTGTACCCGTCAATCCACGAGGGCCATGCATGTCCGAGAAGAAAGCCCTTAAATCCGGCCCTGTGCCAGAGCTCCTCTGCAATGTGCGGAACAAAGGGGAAGAGCAGCAGCAGCAAATGCTTCAATCCCGACAGATAGGCCAGGAGCGCGGGTTCTTCATCCTTCAGCTTTTCAGGCTCGAGTCCGTAAAAGAAGTTCACCATCTCCATGATGGCCGCAATGGCGGTGTTGAAATGAAAGCGTTTCTCGATGTCCTCGCTCACCTTTCTGATAGTCTTGTGCACCGTGTGCAGGATGTCACCCTCAACGCCTGATCGTTTTGGTCCTGAAGCGATATCTTCTTCGTACTGGAGAATTTTTCCCGTATGGCTGCCGAAGAGCTTTTCCACTCCCTTGAAGAGGCGGTACACCCGGTTGAGGAAGCGGAAGGCACCCTCTACCCCCTTTTCCGACCACTCCAGGTCGCGCTCGGGCGGTGAGGCGAAGAGAATGAACAGACGGGCAGTATCGGCCCCGTAATGCTCGACGATGTCGTCGGGGTCGATGACATTCTTCTTCGATTTGGACATCTTCTCGATTCGGCCTATTTCCACTTTCTGTCCGCATTTCCTGCAACGGTGCTTCTCGTCCACATCCTGGGGGAACAGATAGCCGTGATCAGTGCAGTAATAGGTCTCCTTGGTCACCATACCCTGGGTAAGGAGCCGCTCGAAGGGCTCGTCGGCTGAGGTGAGCCCGATGTCGCGCAGGAACTTGGTGAAAAATCGCGAGTAGAGCAGGTGCAGAATGGCATGCTCGATGCCGCCGATGTACTGATCAACATTCATCCAGTAGTCGGAGTCGCTCCTGTTTATGGGGGCCTCTTCCTCCCTGGGACTGCAGTAGCGCTCGAAATACCAGGAGGAGTCTATGAAGGTGTCCATTGTGTCTGTCTCACGGGTGGCCTTCTTACCGCATTTCGGGCAGGTGGTTTCGAGAAAGCTTTGGCTCGATTTCAGGGGATTGTCCGAACCGGTGAACTCGGCATCCTCCGGCAGTATAACTGGCAGCTGCTCCTCGGGGACCGGCACGACACCGCAACTGGGGCAGTACACCACGGGGATGGGTGTTCCCCAGTAGCGCTGCCGTGAAATGAGCCAGTCCTTCAGGCGGTAGTCTATGGTGTGCTTGCCGAGGGACATCTTCTCTATATAGCTCGAAATTTTTTCAATCCCCTTCCTGTTCGGCATGTCGGTAATGGGTCCGGAATCGATGTTGATGCCGTCCTCGGTGTAGGCCTGTTCCATGCTGTCGGGATCCAGGTCAGACTCGGGATTCTGAATGACCACCCTGATGGGAAGCGCATACTTCCTCGCAAACTCAAAATCCCGTTGATCATGTGCCGGTACCGCCATAATGGCGCCCGTACCGTACTCCATGAGCACGAAGTTCACCACATAGAGGGGGACCTTTTCGTTGTTCAGGGGGTTGAGTACATATCGGCCGGTGAACACCCCCTCCTTTTCATAGTCTTCCGAGGTGCGCTTGATCATGTCATCGCGCTTGATACGCTGTACGAAGTCTTGCAGCTCTTTGCGCTTCTCCTGAGGCTCAGCGGCCAGTATCTCGGCAACGAGTGGATGTTCCGGCGCAATCGCCATGAAGGTGACGCCGTATATGGTGTCGGGTCTTGTGGTAAAGATGGGAAAATTCTTATCGTCGAGCTTGAAGTTGACAAGCACGCCCTCGCTGCGTCCGATCCAGTTGCACTGCATGATCTTCACCCGATCGGGCCAGCCGGACATGCTGTCCAGACACTCCAGGAGCTCATCTGCATACTCGGTGATCTTGAGGAACCACTGAGAGAGGTTGCGCAGGGTAACCTCGTTACCGCAACGCCAGCAGCGCCCGTCCTCTACCTGCTCGTTTGCGAGCACGGTGTTGCAGTCGGGGCAGTAGTTGACGGCCGCCTCTTTCTTGTAGGCCAGGCCCTTTTTCAGCATCTGCAGGAAGATCCACTGGTTCCAGCGGTAGTAGTCCGGTTTATAGGTGGCGATCTCACGCTCCCAGTCGTAGGAGTAGCCGAGCCGCTTGAGTTGACCCTTCATGTTCTCGATATTGCTGCTCGTCCATTGGGCGGGATGTATGCCGCCGGCTATGGCGGCGTTTTCCGCTGGCAGTCCAAAGGAGTCCCAGCCGATGGGATGGAGCGTGTTGAAACCTCTCATTCGCTTGAACCGTGCAAGCACATCTCCAATCGTGTAGACGCGGACATGGCCGATGTGTATGTTGCCCGAGGGATAGGGATACATCTCGAGGCAGTAGAACTTCGCTTTGCTACAGTCCCTCTCTACCCGGTGAATGCCGCTCTTCTCCCACTCCTTCTGCCACTGCTCCTCGATCGTCTTGAAGGGGTAGTGTTTCATTGCCATTGGGTGCTCCCGCGGGTGTAAGTTAAGGAATAATAGTATTAGAACAAAAGGCGGTCAATCGCTTAATTA
>CBFDDP010000045.1:0-21855 GCA_965603595.1 uncultured bacterium | reverse complement strand
CTGACGTTTTCCATCGGTAAGAGCAGTCGGAAATCAATAATGAGTAAATCGGGAGCTTTTCGCGGCGAGCTTATCTAAAACCGTCGAATCCCGATTTATAAAAATTACTATCAATTGTTTGACAAAATCAATGATCTATTTTACTATGGCTGAATCGGTTTAGACCTACTACTAAGAATAAACTGTCAGAAATTCTCCTTGTAAAGATACTGGCGGTTGAAAGAAATACTTACCTGATGCGGGTTGTTGCAACGGAGAGAAGTGTTATGACAAAACTGCTTAGTATGCAGGGAATATGTAAAAGTTTTTTTGGTATTGAAGTCCTGCACAGTGTTGATATCGAGGTTGAAAAGGGCGAAATAATGGCCCTGTGCGGGGAAAACGGTGCGGGTAAATCTACTTTGATGAAGATACTTGCAGGGATATACCTGCAGGACTCAGGGGACGTCTATTTTAAAGGTAATATTCTACGAAGGCACGCCGATCCTCTGGAACGGCAGGATCTAGGTATCTCCATGATACATCAGGAGTTGAATCTCCTGGATGAGTTGACGGTGGCACAAAATATTTTCCTCTGTCGTGAACCGAAATTGAAATCGCGGCTTATCGATTACAACAAAATGAACGAAGATGCTTCGGTCCTGCTGAAGAAGCTTGGGGAAAATCTGGACCCCCGGCGTAAACTGCGGGAATTGAAAATTGCACAGAAACAGATGGTGGAGATCGCCAAGGCGATTTCCTTCAACGTCGAACTCCTCATCATGGACGAGCCGACCTCCGTTCTCACCGGTCAGGAAACAACCATTTTGTTTGAGCTCATCCGCAGTTTGAGTTCACAAGGAATTGCAGTTATCTATATTTCCCATCGATTGAAAGAATTTACGGAAGTCTGTCAGAAAGTAACGGTATTGCGGGATGGATTTTACATTGGTACCAGCAATGTTCTTGACGTAACTATGCATGAAATTGCCACCCTGATGGTTGGCCGGGAGATCCAGGAATCATCGGTCACTGATTATTCAGGTGATCCCGACGCAGCCATGCTTGAGGTGAAGAATGTTACCGACGACAAGCTGGAGAATATCGATTTTCGTGTCCGCAAGGGTGAAATTCTTGGTTTCAGCGGTCTTATAGGAGCAGGCAGGACGGAACTCATGGAAGTTATCTTTGGAATCCGTAAACCGGAAAAAGGACAGGTATTTATCGAAGGAAGCCCGGTAACCATAAAGAGCGCCATCGATGCAATCAAATCAAACATAGGATTTGTCACCGAGGACAGGATGAAATCCGGACTTGTAATCAGCAGGGATATTATCGAGAATTCCAATTATGTGTTCTGGTGTAAGAACAAGGGTTTCTTCAAGGGCAAAGGCGTTTCTTTTAAAAATACGAAAAAAATGATAGACCGGCTGAATATCCGCTGCAACAGTCCCAGTCAGAACGTCAGTACATTATCCGGCGGTAACCAGCAGAAGGTGGCCCTGTCAAAGTGGCTTCTTGCCGACGCAAAGGTTCTGGTGCTGGATGAACCGACCAGGGGTGTCGATGTGGGTGCACGGCAGGAGATTTACCAAATAATAAAAGACCTTGCGGCAGATGGTATTGCAATTGTCATCGTATCTTCCGATCTGCCTGAAATAATGAGTATATGTGAACGTGTAATTGTAATGCATGAAGGCAGAATTACCGGCGAGCTTCAGTGTTCTGAAATGACAGAAGCAAAAATCATGTATTATGCAGCAAACGTTTAAGCGGGAACATATGAAATCAGTTGAATTAAAATCGAAAAACCGAATTTTAAACATTTTGAATAGAATCTGGCAGAAATACAGTATCATAGTGGTATTTGCCGTTATCATTATTATCTGCGGTATAGCGGCTCCGAGGTTTTTGAGGCCTGACAATCTGCTCAATATCCTTCGGAATACTTCGATTGTCGGGGTCATTGCGATAGGAATGACCTTCGTGATCATTGCAGGTGGCATAGATCTTTCCAGTGGTCCGGTGCTGGCAACTTCCGGTGCTGTCCTGATCATCCTGCAGGGAATGGTTAATCCCGACGGGTCACCGGCAATTCCTCTCTGGATACCTATACTGATCTGCTGTGTAATTGCTGCTGGATTCGGGTTTATCAACGGTATTATCATCACTAAAGCCAAGCTGCCACCGTTTATCGTGACCCTTGCTGTGGGTATTATCGCCCGTTCGGTAGTTATGTATTTCTGCCGGGGAGCGACGATTATCGGAAACAGAATCCCCGAGTTTACCCGGATAGGCAACGGATCTTTTTTCGGTGTCATTCCCGTTCCCTTTGTCATCGTCATCGTCCTTACCATCGTGCTCGGTATTATTCTCAATCGGTCGAAATTCGGGACGTACGTATTTGCCGTGGGTGGCAACGAGGAGGTTGCACGTTATTCAGGGATAAAAGTAGACCGGATAAAAATATTGACCTACATGCTTGTCGGTCTGTGTACCGGCATAGCCGCGTTGATCGAAATGTCCCGGATGGCCGCCGTGGCCGCTACTACCTCCGGCGCAATGTACGAATTCGAAGCGATCACCGCCGTCATCGTAGGCGGAACATCCCTCTCCGGGGGCAAAGGAAGGCTTATCGGGACTGTTGTCGGCTTCATCATTTTGGGTGTCGTCAACAATATGATGATTATGCTCAATATATCGCCCTATCTCTCAGGTGCTGTAAAGGGTGCTGTTATACTCTTCGCGGTGCTCATCCAGAGACGAGAGCGGTAATGAGATAACTAATTTCCAGGAGGAAAAGAATGAGGAAAAATGTAATTTTCATGGTCGTGGTGTTTTTTGTTCTCTCAAGTTTCACGGTATTCGCTGGAAGAGAGCAGGAAGCTGAGGAGATGGGCGTCAAGAAATTCAAAGTCGCCGTATCGCTGCCGCCGGCAAACAACGCATGGCAGGCAAAACTGCTCGATTCGGTTCTTGCGGAAACTGCAAAGGACACCGACAAGTTCGAGTTTATCGTCAAGAACGCTGTGGACGACGCGGACCAGCTCAACATGCTCCAGACCTTCAAGGGCGGCGGATATGATATGATCATGATCCTGCCGGGCAACGGAACACTTATGACGCCGATCTGCGAGGAAATTTATGATGCAGGTATTAAGACATTCATTATTGACCGCGCCATCGAAGGTGACAAATACACCGTATTTCTTGCGGGGGACAACTATCAGTGCGGCGTGAATGCTGCCGACTACATGGGCGAACGCTTAGACGGTAAGGGCGACATCGCTATCTTGAGAAGCTATGTCGGTATCCCCATCGATGTTCAGAGGTACAACGGCTTCATGGACACCATCAAGAAGAAATACCCGGGCATTAAAGTTCTTGTTGAAGGCGACGGTGAATTCAATCAGCAGGCGGGTTTGAACGCAATGTCGAACATTCTGCCGGCGTATCCAAAAATCGATGCGGTATACTGCCAGGACGATGAAGCTGCTGTCGGTGCAATCACCGCCATCGAAAACGCGAAACGGACCGACATTAAGTTCTTAACCGGTTACGGCGGGTCAAAGACCGCTTACAAGTATCTCGGAGAAGGGCACCCGCTCTTCGGTGCCTCCATGTCCTACTTCCCCACTATGGGAGGAGACTCCATCGTGTTGGGAAAGAAAATTCTCCAGGGTGAATCGTTCAAGAAGGATGTTATTCAGCCGACTTTTGTTGTGACTTCTGAGAACGTAAGCGAATATCTGGACAACGCATACTAAGAAAGAAGGCTAACCTGTTACCATCAAAAATACCATTGATGCGATAAAATCCAACGTGGGACTGGTAACAGAAGACAGAAAAGAAACAGGGCTCGTCCTTTGCCGTGATATAACTGAAAATGCGAAGTATGTTTACTGGTGGAAAAACAAGGGTTTTTTCTTTTTGAAAAAACCCTTGTTTTTAACCGCGGAAAACACGCAGAAAATGATCGGTCACCTTAATATCCGATGTCAAAGTCCGGACCAGCATGTAAGCAATCTTTCGGGACGCAATCAGCAAAAGGTTGCATTGGCAAAATGGCTTTTGTCGAATGCAAAAAATTTTATTCTCGATGAACCGACCAGAGGAGTAGACGTCGGAGCCAGACAGGAAATTTATGAAATTATCCGGGAACTCGCCGAGGCGGGAATTGCCATCATTATTGTTTCATCGGATTTACCGGAAGAATTAAGTATTTGTGAACGGGTAATCGTGATGCATGAAGACTGCGTCACCGGAGAGCTGCCAAGCTCTGAAGTAAGTGAAGAAAAAATAATGCATTACGCGACAGATGTTTATTGATCAGGAGTCTAAAATATGGTGGCTGAAGGGGGAAAAACGAGAAACCGATTTGTGGAGCTTTTAATACGGCTGTGGCAGAAAAACAGCGTCATCGTTGTATTTGTATTTATCATCATCCTGTGCGGCATTGCTGCGCCCCGTTTCCTGCGGCCCGAAAACCTATTTACTATTCTGCGGAACACCTCTATGGTAGGGATTATCGCCCTCGGCATGACTTTTGTCATAATAAGTGGCGGCATCGACCTCTCTTCCGGATCGGTCTTGGCAACTTCCGGAGCAGTGCTCATAATGCTGCAGCATAGGGTTGACGCCAGCGGTAATCCCCTCTTCCCGCTGCCCTTTGTAATCCTGATTTGCTGTCTTATCGCAGTGGGCTTCGGATTCGTCAACGGAATCATCATAAGCAAGGCATCCCTTCCCCCCTTCATTGTGACCCTGGCCATCGGAATTCTTGCCCGCTCGGTCACCAATTATTTCTGCAGTGGAAAAACGGTTATCGGGAACAGGGTCCCCGAGTTTACCCGGATCGGGAACGGTTCTTTGTTTAATCTCATACCGCTGCCTTTTGTCATTGTCATCATTCTCACTATCGCATTGAATGTTATTTTAAAACGGTCGAAATTCGGCGCCTACATTTTTGCTATAGGAGGGAATGAGAATGCCGCCCGTTTTTCGGGTATCAAGGTTGACAGAATTAAAATATTTACGTACATGCTCGCAGGACTCTGTACCGGAATCGCCGCTACCATTGAAATGTCCCGGATGGCTGCGGTTGCGGTGCTTACGTCAGGCCTAATGTACGAATTCGATGCTATTACCGCGGTTATTATTGGAGGCGCTTCCCTGTCCGGAGGTAAGGGAAGGCTTATCGGTACGATAGTAGGGTTTATCCTTCTCGGTATGGTCACTAACATCATGATAATGCTCAGTTTATCGCCATATCTCACCGGGGCTGTGAAGGGCGCAGTGATTCTCTTTGCAGTTTTGATCCAGAGACGAGAGGGTTAATGAGATAAATATTTTTAGGTAGAAAAGATGAAAAAACTACTTTTCATCGCACTTTCAGTCCTGCTGCTTCTTAGTAGCGCATTGGTTTTTGCCAGGGGAAAACAAGAAAGTGCAGCAGATGGGCACCCGCTCTTCGGTGCCTCCATGTCCTACTTCCCCACCATGGGAGGAGACGCTATTCGAGTAGCTAAGGATATACTTCAGGGCGGCGATTTCGAAAAGAACATCATTCAGCCTACTTACGTAGTAACTCCGAGAATGTTGATCAGTACTTAGACAAGGCGTACTAAAAAGCCTATGTAAGGAAAAAGAGGGCAGAAATGCCATCTTTTAATCAAGCAATATATTATCAAGGAGGGTTAAAATGTATATAATGTACAATCCTAGCATCTGCACAAACTGCAGACGATGTCAATTAGCTTGTTCTTATCATCATACAAGAACTTTCTCTCTAAGTAATTCCAGTATTGAGGTAGTATTTAATAATAAAACCGGTTTGATAAAGTGGTCTATAGACACTACCTGTGATTTCTGCGGAGAAGAAAAGGGAGAGATGCCGCATTGCGTAAAGCGCTGTCCTACCGGTGCTATTAATTGGCACAATGAGGGCAAAGTGAAACCGAGCGAACAATACAGCTTTTCATTTAGAAGCAGTTTAGAAACAAAGGAGGTTAAGTGAATGAGCAATTTAAATTTTTCAGGGGGATACGCAGGAAAAATTTTAAGAGTAGACCTTTCAAAGGGAGAAGTGTCAACTGAAGATACCGAAAAATATGCAAAGGAATGGATCGGTGGTAGGGCGATTAACAGTAAAATAATGTTCGATGAGATTGAACCGGGGACAAAGTGGTCAGACCCCGAGAATTTGCTTTTGTTTGGTATGGGACCTCTAGTGGGCACTATGGCACCAGCTGCATCTAGAGTGTCTATCGATACCATAAATGTGTTTAACAATGGCAAAGGGTCAGGGAACCTTGGTGGTCATTTTGGGCCGATGGTAAAGTATGCCGGTTTTGACAATATAGTTATTAAGGGAAAGGCAGACAGTCCGGTTTACTTGTGGATTGAAGATGGGGAAGCTGAGATTAGAGATGCAGAGTATCTTTGGGGTAAGACCAACAATGAAATAGAGAGGGCTTTGCGAGAAGAACTGGGCGACGAGAATATAGAAATTGCGTCTATTGGTCCTGCAGGGGAGAATAGGGTGAAGGCTGCTAACGTGGTTGTTGATTGTGGAAGAAGCGCGGGTGGTGCCGGTGTCGGGTGTGTGATGGGTGATAAAAAACTCAAAGCGATAGTTGTCCGGGGGCATGGGTCGCTTAAAGCTGCCGACCCCGAAAGGTTTATGGAAGAAGTAGATAAGGCTGATAAAAAGATAAGAATGGCGAATGAAAAAGGTGGATGGACAAACGGGATAATTAATGCCGCGTATTTACCTCATTTTGAAATTAGTTGGAATTACTATACAACTGCTAAAAATAAGCAAGTAGGTTACTGGCCGCATGAAAAGAGAGAGAAGTTGTGTGGTATAGAATCAGGCGTTCAAAACTATGAAGAGAGAGGCTGGGGCTGTTTCAACTGTCCGGTTCCCTGTACTCCTTTTTCAAGAATCGAAAGAGATGGCACTAAAGGAGTAGGTTACTGGATTAACTCAGTACAATGGTCTCAAATGTTGGATGTAGTCGATCCTGAGCTTTCTTTAAAAGCACATCTCAAATGTAATGATCTCGGATTGGATGGAGATAACTCTACTGTGACTATGTCTTGGGCATATGAAGCCTATGAAAAAGGTTTACTCTCTAAGGAAGATACTGATGGCTTGGAACTGAAATGGGGCGATGGAGAAGTAGCCCTTGAGCTATATGACAAAATAGCATATCGAGAAGGGTTCGGTGATTTCTTGGCGGACGGAGTAAAAGAAGCAGCAGAGAAATTGGGTAAGGGGTCGGAGGAATTCGCAATGCATATTAAAAATCAGCCCAATTTGGACGATTCAAGGATTTCTAAGGGGTGGGGTCTAGGAGTTACCACTTCGCCTATTGGAGGAAGACACCTTAGGGGTGCTATTGGACCTGATATATGTACTGGACCTCAGGGTGTTTCCTTTGACTCAACGAAATACGAGAAGATGCCAGAGATGGTTTACTGGCAAATTCGAGCAAAAGAGGTAAATGATATGTTGGGCATCTGTAATTATATGACTCACTATTTCGGAGTGTATGCGTTATCTAATTCTGATTTGATAGAATTAGCTAATCCTCTTTTGGGTTTAAAATTGTCAGAAGAAGAATATATGTCAATTGGTAGACGTGCATACAATTTAGAAAAGGCATTTACTGCCATGCAGACGGATTTTGATCGAAAGGATGATCTTCCTCCGAAAAGACAGATGGAGACCCCCATTGGAGCGGGACCCTATAAAGGTGAGATTAGTTCCAAAGACAAATGGAATGACATGCTAGACAAATTTTACGCACTGCAGGATTGGGACAAAGAAACTGGTAAGCAAACGCGATCGGGCTTAGAAAAGATTGGTTTAAAAGAAGTTGCTGATAAGTTAGCTAAGGCTGGTAAACTCATAGAGAAGTGAGCCCATTATCTGCGAAATTAGGCGGTTCTGTATGTTATTGAACTGTACAACAGTGATGTTAAAGTCAAGAGAATGAATTAAGCCTAAAAAAGGGCCGAAGATCGCCACGGGTCGTGACGTCCCTGTCATGTCCCGTGGCTCTTTTTGAGCACGGGAACAGGACGTTCCCTGTGCGCTTTTTCTGTTACCGGCTTGTAAACCGATCTGAGCGTGAAATCATTGATGGCGAAGGACTCGTGTCGTCGGTAATTTCCTTGACGGGAACTCTGCAATCATGTTAGTAGCAGCACGTCTCAGGCACATAGCAGGTACGAAGTGGGGTGCAAAAAGATACTTGAACACAGACCTGCTAAAAGAATATGATTTTACCGAGAAGGCGGTTCAAACATAAGTACCTTCCCGAGGACCAACAAAAAATGTGGGAACAATTTAAGCGCTGCCGGTTATCATGTAGGTGTATAAAGTCTCAGGTTTGGTAAACACCCCATAGCCTATAAGTTGCATCATATCGTTGGCGGTCACCGTCAAACCGTTTTTATAGAGCCCCTCTACCACCGCTTTTTAAATATAGTTTCTCTCAGCTATGGCGATGATGTCCACGGTATCGTACGAAATTTCATTTTGCAGCAAGAGCATTTCCACCGTGTCCTGTGAGATGATCTCACCTTTTACAAAGTGATGGATGTCTTTTATGGAAAATTCTATCCGTTTAAACCTAGTAAGTTTGTCTGCACGTCGTCCGGGACTTCGCCCGGACGACGTGACCCTTCGGGCAGTTGACATGAGAATCTGGTTTCCTTATAATTGAGGCTGTCCAATAACTATACAATTATAACAAGAAAATATAAAAAAGTAAAAATTATAATTCACATAAATATCTTAATATGTTATATTATTGCCTGGGAGACAATACTATATGAATAATTTCAGAGAATACAACCAGGCACAAGGGGTTTTCAGACCAATAGTTCCGCATGACCTGTTGGAACCAGAACATCCGGCGCGGGTTATAGATAGAGTAGTGCATAAGGCGGTTGGGAATATTGATGTGGCATTTTGCGAAGAGCGCACAGATACAAGCGGGGGTGTTTGAGGATGCACAGAACAAAGCCTCCTATGCTCAGACAGCATGAAATACTGAATATATCTCAGGCATAGAAACAGCGAGAGGAGCTCTTGAAAAGCTGTGTAGAGGATGAAAACGGAAATCATACGTAGATAACGATGGGATGAGATCGTAGCCTTCTTGGTGGTAAACACCGTTTACAAGTTTGATCCACCCCAACGATTCGGTATAGTGGTCTGCCAGTATATGCTGGTAAGATCGAATAGCAGGCTGTACGTGATTGACGTTTTCCATAGGTAAGAGCAGTCGGAAATAAATAATGGGCAAATCGGGGAGCTTTTCGCGGCGAGCTTATCTCAAACCGTCGAATCCCGATTTATAAAAATTACTATCAATAAATTGTCATGTACAAAATTCCTATTGCACTAAGATACTGTGTACAGAGGCTAGATCAAAGCATATCGGCACCATGGGGAGGGATCACTCGGGTTCTACGTCCCATCTCAGGTGACGAAGGACACCCTGCGCGATGTTGGTAAGGTGGTCTCCAATTTTCTCCATGTTATCGACAAAATCGTTGAATATGATTCCTGAGAGGTAATTGACCTTTTCCTTGTTGACCCTCTTCGCCTCTCTCTCCTTCAGTTCGATCTGCAGCGTGTTGAGCTGTTTTTCCTTAGCCAGGACCCGCCGTCCGGCGTCGATATCGTTGTCCATCAGCGCGATGTGGGTGTACTCGAGCATGTCATCGGTCACGGTGACCATCTTCTGCAGCGCGGCGAGGTCTTTTTCCTTAAAGAGCAACCTCTGGTCGATCCTTCTCTCTGCAATTTCAAGGATATTGATAGCATGGTCACTCACCCGTTCCACGTCATTGACACAGTGCAGAAGCACGGGAATCATTTCCGCCTCGTCCTTTCCAAGGTCTCGCTCAGAGATTTCGATGAGATACTGGGTGATCTCCCTCTGCAGGTTGTCAACCACCTCCTCCATCTTCTGTACTGAATCGATGAGTGAGGAGTCACTCTCGAAAAACACCGTCTTCGCTTCCTTCAACGCCTTGCTGGCACACCCGATCATGCGGCCAATCTCCTTGCGTGCCTGCTCCAATGCAAGGGGCGGCGTTTCAAGTAAATGTTTTTCGAGATACATGGGTCTCATGTCAAGTTCACCCGGCCTCACACGGGTAAGCTTTATTGAAAGCTTTTCAAGCATGCCGATGAGGGGCAGGAAAATGATGAAGGAGTTGATGACATTGAACATGCTGTGTGAGAGGGCAATATGGAGCATGATATTGTTCTTTGTAACCGGACCGGGAACGATCCACTCGATGAATGAGGCATACCATCCCATGTAGACCGGGACGAGCATATACATCACGCCGATCGTGTTCAACAGGGTATGGGCCATTGCCGTTCTCTTTGCCGTTGTATTCGTTCCAATGGCAGCAAGCTGAGCCGTCACGGTTGTGCCGATGTTGTCACCAAGTATAACCGGCACACAGGTGCGGAAACTGATGAGACCGGAAAATGCCATGATCTGAAGCAGTGCAATGGTCGCCGAGGAGCTCTGCAGCAGCACGGTGATGAACATACCGAAGAGTATACCCAGGATGGGGTAGGTTCCAAAAGTCAGCAGAAAGTTCTTCAATGCCTCACTGTCATTCAGTGGTGAGAATGCATCCTTGATGAACCCAAGCCCCGTGAAGAGGAGACCGAATCCAAGAATGAAATTCCCCCACATCTTTGCAGACCGCGTCTTTCCAAACATGGTGAGGAAGAAACCGACACCGATCGCAGGCAGCGCATAGTTGGTAATCTTGAAGAGTGCGAAGAAGGATACGAGCCAGGCCGTGAGGGTGGTGCCGATATTGGCTCCCAGAATGATTGATATTGCCTGCTTGAGCGTCAGCAGACCCGCATTCACGAACCCGACAGTCATCACGGTGGTGGCGCTGGAACTCTGCACGAGCATGGTGACCAGGGTGCCGATAAACAGACCGATGATCGGTCTTCTCGTGAGTATATCAAGCGTATTCTTGAGCCGGTTCCCTGCCACCTTACGGAGGCTCTCGGACATCATCTTCATGCCGAGAAAGAACAGGCCCAGACCTCCAACCAGACTGAATATGATTTCCTGCGTCATGCGGATCTCCAGTGGTAATGGGTCTATGCGGGCGCACCGCCCATCATCGAAATACTAACAGAATCTTAACAGAATATTAACAAATTGGAATTCTTTTTTCAGTCGGCTTCGGTGAGGTGGGCAAAGTTGCGAAGGAGGGTAAGGCCGTGGGTCTGGCTCTTTTCGGGATGAAACTGTGTGCCATATATGTTCTCCTTCTGCACCGCTGCAGCGAACCGCCCATGATGATCGCTCGTGCCGATTACATGCTCCTGCCTGTCCGGTTCTGCATAGTAGGAGTGAACGAAATAGAAATCGGAAGGATCGGGAATGCCCTCGAAGAGCAGGCTCTGTCCCGTCTGCATGAGGGAGTTCCATCCCATGTGCGGGACCGGGCGATCCTTGGGAAACTGCACCACGTGGCCCGGTATGAGACCAAGACCATCCGTGTGGTGGTGTTCGCTGCTGTCGGTGAAGAGGAGTTGCATACCGAGGCATATACCGATGAGAGGGTTTCCGCGCGCAGCATGTTCCTGAATTGCCTCTACAAGCCCTCGCTGCCGCAATACTTCCATGGCCTTTGGGAAAGCGCCTACTCCAGGCAGAACAAGTGAATCCGCCTTCCGGACGTCTTCCGGGTCCTCAGTGATCCTGACCTGATATCCCTGTGTCATGAAACCACGGGTAATGGACTTGATATTGCTTATACCGATGTTGATTATTTCAATCATTACTCTCAGAGTATTCCTTTGGTGGAGGGAATATCTCCTCCCGGGTTCCGCACATCTGAGGCCATCCTGAGTGCCACACCGAAAGCCTTGAACACGGCCTCAACGGCATGATGTGCATTTCTTCCCCGTATGAGGTCTATATGAAGGGTGATCTCTGCACTGTGTGCAAAAGCCCGAAAAAACTCTTCGGCAAGCTGTGCGTTGAATTGGACGATGAGAGGCTCGTCAAGCGCAACCTCATAATCGAGATAGGGTCTGCCCGATATATCAATACAGACCCGAGCAAGCGCCTCGTCCATGGGAACGTAGGCCGTCCCGTAGCGGCGAATGCCCCTCTTGTCCCCGATTCCCTGGTGGAAGGCCTGCCCCAGCACGATGCCGACATCCTCAACGAGATGGTGAAAATCGACCTCGACATCACCAGTGGCGCGCAGCACGAGATCAAACTGTCCATGCTTTGTGAACAGCTCCAATAGATGGGTGAACAGAGGTACGTCGGTAACAATATCATAGTTGCCGATACCTTCAAGACCAAATACAGTCTCTATCTCCGTCTCTCTTGTCTTTCTACTGATTGTACCCTGTCGTTTCCTTGCCATACTAGTTTCCCCTGTCCAATCTGAATCTGACCGAATCCGCATGCGAACTCAGGCCCTCAATATCTGCAAGTACCGATGCAGGACCGCTGAGCTCCCGCACACCGCTCTCCGACATCTCAATAACACTCGAGAACTTCACAAAGCTCAGCACATTCAGCGGCGAAAAGAAACGGGAGGTTCCTCCTGTCGGGAGTACATGGCTCGGACCCGCGACATAGTCACCAAAAGCCTCAGCAGATGTACCTCCGAGGAATATGGCACCCGCATGCTTTATTTTCGGCAGAACCGCTCTTGAATCTTCAATCTGAAGTTCAAGATGCTCGGGTGCAACCGCATTGGCTATGCGGAGTGCGGTGTCCATATCATCGACTACGTAGATTCGGCCATTGGTTGTAATGGATCTTGCAATGATTTCCCGGCGGGGGCTTGCGTCTGCAAGCTTGAGTGTCCAGTTCTTCACACGCTTCGCGTGCCCCGCGGACAGGGTCACGCAGATCGCCCGTGCATCCTCATCGTGCTCTGCCTGGGCCAGAAGGTCCACGGCAGTGAGGCGTGGGTCCACGGACCCGTCTGCAATAATGAGTACCTCGCTGGGGCCCGCTACCATATCGATATCTACATATCCGTAGAGCTCTTTTTTTGCCATGGCGACATACACATTGCCGGGACCGACGATCTTGTCGACCCTTCCAATACGCTCCGTTCCCAGTGCAAGTGCCGCAATTCCCTGCACGCCACCCACCCGAAAAACCTCGGCAGTACAGCCTATGCAGCTCAGCGCAGCGCAGAGTGCAGATGGTGCCTCGAATGATGAGGGAGGCGATACAACGGCGAACTCCCTGACACCGGCGGTTAAAGCCGGCACAGCGGTCATGATGAGGGAGGAGGGATAGGACGCTTTGCCGCCCGGAATATAGATACCTACCCGTTCGAGGGGTGTGCATTTCTGGCCCAGCACATTGCCCAGCCCGTCAGTGTAATCCCAGTCCTTCGGTAACGCGTGCCGGTGAAAGTCCTCCACCCGTCGGATGGAGATCTCGAGAGCCTCCATGAGCTGCGTGTCCAGTCCTTCCTGGGCGGCAGTTATCTCATCTTCGGTTACCCTGAGTTGATCAGAGGTGATCCCAACACCGTCAAAACGTTTCGTGTATTCCACGAGCGCCTCATCGCCTCTTTGTGAAACCGCACCGATAATCTCTCCCACAGTCTTCCCCACGTCTTCGGGAAAGCCCAGCCCGCCCTCGCCCACTCTACGCTCGATCTCTTCAGGACTCAGTTTTGAGAAATTCTCTATGCAAATGTCGATTTGTACGGGCATCTTCCCCATCCTCGGGCCTGTCCCCTCTTCTCAGGGGACCTGTTCTCTTGTCATCAGGGAACCTCTCTCTTCTCGGGGCGCAGGCTAAATGTATTTTTTATGAATTCCATTGTCAAGGTCATATATTGCATAGGGTGACCAATAAAGATATTGTTCGCCAGCACTATACTTTTTTGAACAAAATTTATGATTCTTTTTTGACAGGTTGGAAAATCGACATTGACCCTACATATGTACTGGACGATGCTGTTGTTATGTAGGTATATATAGCGGAACGTCAAACATCGGGAGTATCGGTGGCTGAACTGGAAGCGGTTTTCTTTGACCTGGACGGGTTGCTGGCAGACACTGAAGAGCTGCATATCACTGCCTATGAAGCGGTGGGCAGGTATCTCGAGATAGGTCTCGACCGGGCATATATCTGTTCTTTTATAGGTGGACCGACGCGTGAGAATATCAAAAGAGTCATGCGCGAGCATGCGGTTCCCATGGAACGTTTCGATGAGGTCCTGAAAGTCAGGTATGACAGCTATATGGAGGCGATCAGGAACACACCTCTTGAGCCCATGGACGGTGCCCTTGACTGCATATACAACGTGAAGGACAGGGCTATGAAATCTGCCCTTGTGACCTCCTCCATCCGCGAGCACGCCCTCGCCGTACTGGACAACCTGGCACAGCACACAGACCACGGAATGGATATCACTACCCTCTTCGATGCCATGGTATTCGGGGATGAACTGGAGCATTTGAAACCTGCCCCCGATATATACATCGAGGCCCTGAAGAGACTTTACATATTACCTGAAAGAGGAGTCGCACTCGAAGACTCCGCATTCGGGGTACTATCCGCCAAACGTGCCGGCCTCAGCGTTATTGCAGTGCCCGGACCGCACACGGAGGGTCAGGACTTCAGCATGGCGGACAAAGTCGCATCCTCACTGGCAGAGGTGGTAGAGCGCAGACTGATCGCATAGGAAAAACAACCAGCTTCTCAGGTGTACTGGATGGCATACATTGGTGTCTCAGTCGGACATAACAGCTCACCGGCAGTTATTGAAGCTGCCGATTTTGTAGAAATCAAGAAAATAACGGCAGAGGAAGCCATATCAATACGGTCAGTCACGGACAAGCCCGTTTACTTTCACCTCCAGTACTCCAGGGCGGGCCAGTATCTCCTCCCCACGGCGGTGAGCTTCGAGCACTACACCCGTGATTTCATAGCTGCCGGCAAGGCTGCTCTTCCCGAACAGGTTTCGCTTCATTTTGGCCTGTCTGCACCGAGTATTTCACTCGATGCCGCAAACTATATGGCAGTTGCCCTTGAGCCGCCGCTCAAAAGAGAAAGGATTCTCAACACACTCGAGAAAAACCTGCATATCATAAGGGAGAGCTTTCCGCAGAGCAGAGTGCTCCTTGAGAATATCGAGTTCATACCCGAATGCCTCTGCGGAGGTGCGTACCGCTACCTGCAGGAAGCGGATTTTTTCTCTCATCAGATGTTGAGATGGCGGGAGTGTGGCCTGGTAGATGGAATGGTGTTCGATATTGCCCACGCTCTCATCGCTGCGGGAAACCATCCTTTCTATAACGGCCTCTCGGAAAAGGCGCCCGGTCGCAAAACCTACAATGACCCGCTTGAAACGAACGAAGAGTATATCGAGGAGCTGCGACAACTTCCTTCAGATAAACTTCTTGATTTCTACAGTTCCTACATCGACCGAATGCCCCTCCAACTGATTCTCGAGATTCACCTATCCGGTATTCTTCGCGATGACAACGGGGTATACGTCGACGCGCATAACGAGATCAGCGCGCTGGAGCTCGGGGCCCTTCGTCTCCTTCTCAACCATGCGTCGCAGGTGAGGCCCCAGGACATCCCCGTCACTCTAGAATTCAACCGCAATGCAGATAGGATCATTCCTCAGATGGTGAGACTCCGAGAGTTTCTCTCCGCCCCCCAGGGTATGGGCACATAGGTGCAGTGAAGCTTTTCCTGTACCAAACCCATATTCATCTATATTTTTACTTCTGCCATGTTTAAAAAGGTCCTCATTGCCAATAGAGGCGTCATCGCTCACAGAATACTCAAGACCCTGCACTCACAGGACATTGGTTCCGTGGCGATCTTCACACCAGGAGATGAAAGGTCCCTTCACGTGACCAAGGCCGATGAAAGCATCTGCATACGGGCATATACTGAGATCCCCGAGATCATGTCTATCGCAAAACAGTATAAGGTCGACGCCATACACCCGGGAGTGGGGTTTCTTTCCGAAAATATCGATTTTGCCAGGGTGGCAAATCATACCAGCGTGTTCGTCGGCCCGAACATCTCCCTGTTCACCAAAATGGGCAACAAGGTAAAGGCGAGACGGATTGCCGAGGAAGCGGGTCTGCCAACCACACCCGGGTCAACAGGGCCTCTTAAATCGGAGAAGGAGGCTGCATCGGTAGCCGATTCCATCGGGTACCCGGTGATAATAAAAGCTGCTGAGGGCGGCGGCGGTATGGGTATGGAACGTATTGCTGGTGAAAATGAGTTTATAGATGTGTTTCCGAGCATCAGGGCCCAGGCGAAAACCCTCTTCGGCAGCGATGATGTGTTCATCGAGAAGCTCATCGAGCCAAACAGGCACATTGAGGTACAGGTACTGGCGGACAATCATGGGAATGTGGTGCATCTTGGTGAGCGGGATTGCTCCATACAGCGGCGACATCAGAAGCTCATCGAATTCTCTCCGGCAGACATCTCCGATGACCTGAGAACCGCCATTACGGATGCTGCGGTCACCCTTACGAAAGCGGTAAGATACACCAATGCCGGCACTGTCGAGTTTCTTGTTGACGACAGCGAGAACTTCTACTTCATGGAGATGAACACGCGTATTCAGGTCGAGCATCGCGTCACGGAGATGGCGTGGAAGCGCGACCTCATCCTCGAACAGCTCCGCTGCGCTGCCGGTGAAGAGCTGGGATACCAGCAGGAGGATACGGAGAGTAAAGGATTTGCGCTGGAGTGCCGTATAAATGCAGAGGACCCTGAAAAGGGTTTTGAGGCCTCTCCTGGAAAAATCGAGCGGTTCTTACCACCATCTCACAGAAATATTCAAATCGATACCTTTATTCCAGTCATTGAATCCAGTAGAAAGGGCTATCAGATCTCTACTGCCTACGATTCGCTGCTTGCAAATGTGATTGCCTGGGGGAAGGACAAGCGTACTGCAATCAATCTCATGCGGAAAACACTGAAGGAGTTCGAGATCGAAGGGAGAAACATAAAGACCACAATTCCCTTTCATCTGGAAAAGCTTGGGGAGCTGTAAGTCACGGGTCGGCCGGTTTTCTGCGTACCGCTTGCCGTCTGGACCGGCATTGATCATTATGGAGGAGGGACGAACTGTATGGCAGAAAATATCCAAATTACAGTGGACGGAAAAAAAGTAACCGCGCGGTTGAATGAGAGCAGTACAGCCAGGGCATTCTTCCAGGGACTGCCCATGAAAATCTCCATGAGCAGGTGGGGAGATGAGTACTACGGCGACTGTGGTCTCGATGTGCAGCTCGAAGATGATGCACGAGCAGAGATGGAAGTCGGAGAGCTTGCCATCTGGCCGCAGGGATGTGCGCTCTGCCTCTTTTTCGGTCCCACACCGGCAAGTATCGATGAGGAGCCCAGAGCAATCTCTCCTGTAAATCCTATCGGGCAGATCGAGTGTGATACAGCGTTCCTTAAAAAATTGCCCTCGAGCATCAGTATACAGGTTGATGCCCTGCGCTAACCGGGGTGCCACAGCTTCAGTCCAGGTAGTCGAGACTTCCCTCATACACTTCCCTCAGCTCATCATCCGCTGAGAGCAACAGGGCTCCGTTCTTTCGGTTGATTCCCCTGACAACGCCGTACAATTCACCATACTCCCCTACCAGCTTTACCTTCCGTCCCCTCAGGTCCGATTCCTGTTCCCAGGCGGCCAGCAGATCTTCAATGTCCCCCCCATGAGCACGGTCCAAGATAGGAAGGAAGGTCTGGAGGACAGAACAGAGAAGGTCGATGATGTCGACTTCCCGCCCTGTTTCGAGCCGAAGAGAGGTTGCACGCTCCTTGAGCTCGGATGGAAATTCCCTGTTGTTGACATTAACTCCTATGCCGATGACGCTTATTCCCTCGCGTTCCTCGGTCAGTACGCCGGCTACCTTTCTGCCTTTGCTGCAGAGTACATCGTTCACCCACTTCAGCGCAGCCTGTACCCCGAGCGTCCGAAAGGTGCGCAGCAAGGCGTATGAGGCAAGCATACTGTAGGGAATAGCCGGATCAAACTCGGTAAGAACAATTGAGGTGTAGAGGCCGCCCGGTTCTGAGTACCAGGGCCTGTTGAACCTGCCGCGGCCCCCTATCTGCTCGCGTGCAACAATGACTGTGCGGTCTACTGTCCTGTTGAGGGCGAAGGCCGCATCCATGGTCGACTCCACCCGATCGAAGCAGTACAACTCGCCGACACCCACCATACTTTGTGCAAGACAGGCCTTCAATCGATCTTCATTCTCTTTCAACCGTCTGCCCTGCACTCCCCCGAAATCCTCCTGGACAAGGTGTCTCATGCTGCAGGAACACTGATGAATGTCTTTTTGTGCGTCAACCCCTCTTTTTCAGGGGTTTCGGGACAATCCCGATAAGCCTGTCGCCGGCGCGGCACTGCTGGCCGTTCATAAAGAAGATCTTTGCCACCCTTCCCCGTTCACCCTCGTAAATAACCTCCCTGCGCTTCTTCATCACCATCGCAATGGCAACGACCTGGCCCTTCACCACATAGTCACCGACACTTATGACCGGCGGCATGCCGGGGTTGGGGGTGGTAAAGTACTGGGCCCCCTGAGGCGCCCTGATAAACCTGTAATGCTGTTCCTCCTCAACCGCCTGGGCCTCTTCAGGACTGAGCTGATACTCCACATCGAGAACATGTGCATAGTATCCGCAATAGGTATTCTCGAGTTTCCCGTTGATATTCTTGACAATACCGCCATGGCCTGAAAGACGTTTTTTAATGAGACCGAGCCGTGTAATCGTATAGAGGAGATCACCCTCCTCAACCTCCTGTTCCTCAGAAACCTTTATGGAAACCACCCCTGTATGGCTGGTAAAATACTGCGTCACGTTGAAATATTCATCGTCCCGTTGAACGATAGTGCTCTCAATTGCCATGCTGCACCTCTAACATCATCCCCGTATCTTTCGAAGCTCGAGCAGCTTCGTGATGGTTTCTTTCAGTTCATTCCGCCTCACCACATAGTCGATGCCGCCGCGTCCCATGACGAGGTCGGAATGCTGGTAGTTTTTCGGTTTCTTTTTCTTGACGGTCTGCTCGATCACATGTATTCCTGCAAATCCGACTTGCGCATTGGGTTCGGCAATGGTGAAATCACCGAGGCTCGCGTAACTGGCAAGCACGCCGGCCATGGTAGGGTCGGTTTGAACAGAAATATAAAAACCGCCTGCCTGCTTGAACCGTACGATGGCGATACTGGTTTTTACCATCTGCATTAACGCCAGTATCCCCTCCTCGATGCGGGCACCACCTGACTGATGCACTGCAACAATCGGTTTCTTTTCCCGCAGCGCACGTTTTACAGCCCTACAGAACTTTTCACCCTCAGCACTGCCGAGCGTTCCGGCCCTGAAACGAATATCCG
Organism: uncultured bacterium; assembly: GCA_965603595.1. GTDB lineage: Bacteria > Spirochaetota > B62-G9 > B62-G9 > DRHN01 > JAGLSF01. The sequence continues at coordinate 2,423 of CBFDDP010000045.1, read as the reverse complement.
TGAATATGGCGACCACCGGTATACTGTTGATGAATGCATGCCCGGTGATCATGGCGCTCTTTCTCCTTGTCGTTCTCTTTGCCTTGCTGAGCTTCTCGCTGAACCCGTCAAATCCCAGCGGATTGATAGACTCTATTCCCTCGTTGAACTCCCTGAAACTGCCGTTGTCGGTGATGAGATCGATGTAGTGGTCGATGGTGAGACGAAAATGATAACCGCAGTTTGGACATGTGCCTTGATACTCCTCGAAAAGGGTCGGAACCCAGATGTCCTGACAGCCGTGATACTCCGTATTGGGACACTCGACCCAGCGGTCTTCATAGGTGAGCTGCTTTGGCTGTTCCTCGTCAAGTAGAAGCAGCGGTTCCTCTTTCTCCTTGAGCCTCATCTTTCTGAAAAAATCGATGCTCTTCCTGATGGGGGTAAATACGGGATGGACCCACTTGATTCTGTAGAGCTCTCCGAATATGTGCTTGATCCTGTCCGCAAGGCTGGTGTGGAAGCTGCCAATTTTCCTGTACAGCCTGTAGCGCCGCCTGTAGAGTAAGAGTACCTGAATCCTTCTGATCTGCCAGGTATTCTTGAGTTTCGAGTCAGGGATGAAAAAAGGGGAAACGGAGGTCTTCACCCTGTCCAGCCCCTCGATTATGGCGTCTTTCACGAGGGGGAAGAAATCCTTATCGCTCTTGCGCACACCGATCCTCGGTTCCTCCACAACCTTGTGAACAATCCCAAGCCTATAGGCATCCGCTGCCGTGAGATGGAGGTTCACAGCTGCCCTGTTCATGTCCTCCTCGGTGACATGCCGTTTATCGCGGGCAATAATAGCTGCACCTCCGCTGACTGAAATGACCGAGTAATATGCCTTGTCTAGCATGATACGGTAATCCGAAACATCGATCGCCAGTGCACCTCCGGATCCGCCCTCGCCGATGACCACCGAAATATGGGGCACCTTGAGGAGATATTGCTGTTCCAGGTTATGGGCAATACGCTGTGCCGGCAGGTACTCCTCCAGAGGCCATGAACCAGGCGTATCGATGAAAGAAATAACGGGCACACCAAACCGCTCGGCCTGCTGCATTGCCTTCATGGCCTTGCTGTTGCCCTGCGGCAGCGCACTACCACCTCTCCGGAAGTCCTCGTGAAAACTCCCCTTCTCGTGACCCACGACCATGACATCGTTGCTGTCAAGTCTGGCAAAACCGCACACCACTGCCGGGTCTGAGGTGTTTGCCTCGAATCCCTTCAGCTCCTCGAAATCATCAAATATCCCCCGCGCATAGTCGAGTGTGGTTGGGCGCTGATCGCTTCTGGAGATGGAATCGATCTGACGGGGTGTGAGTGATGAGAAATCTCTCTCAATAATGGAATCGAAGAGATCGTAAAAACTCGCGAGCATGTTCCTGGCTAAAGTGTTCTTATTGGCATGGAAAAGATCCTCCGCCTCACTGAGCCTCTTCTCCAACTCTTCGATATCTTCGGAAGGGATACCGATATCGATATCCCTGAGATAGGAGACCCGGTCCCGGACCTCCCGCACCGCATGTGTTATCGTTCTTTCGCTAAATTCCATAAAAAAATGTAACTCTCAGGCGTAATTCCCGTTTTTATTGACAAGAATGTATTATAATAAAATGTAAACGGGCACGAAACCTCAACGTATAGGATACCTCCATGCGCGTCAATAGAAAAGCTCCATACATCATTGCTCTTCTTCTCACCTGTCTGTTTATCCTCCATGCATGTACTTCATCTTCTTCCGTCACCTCCATATCCGGACAACTCGAAATCGTTACCTACGGACAAAGTGGGGGCGAAAGTGACCCTCTGGAGGCGGTACCTCTTACGCCCATGAGGCTCCCCGAAGAGCTCTTATCGGAATTCATACAGCAAACGATGCAGATGCCCGTGGCACTCGAGCCGGAGTTTGTACCGGACGAGATCATCGTGAAATACAAATCAGGCTTCGAACCTCCCAAAGTACATAGCCTCTCATCCTTTTCCGCCTTCATCGAACGCAGGTCGAACAGGGATGTGGCTGCCGGCGTCAGGACTGTCTTGAAGCTCGCACAGTCCGAAAAATCCTCTCTATCCATCGATGCAGTCAAAGACCGGACACTGCGCGAGATAGATCGGCTCAATGCATTGCCTCATGTTGAATACGCTCAGCCTAACTACATATACAGGCCACTGGCACTCGGTACACAACCCAATGATGAGCACTACTACTTGCAGTGGCACTACCCGCTCATCAAATGGGACCATGTGTGGGATGAAAACCTCGTGCCCGACCTCTCCGGCGTCACCGTTGCGGTCATCGACACGGGCATCGTGCGGGAGAACTGGACGAAATCCGGTCTTAATCACGAGGATTTCAGAGATGGTGGTTCCACCCCCTTTGTTGACGAGTATGACTTCAT
>CBFDDP010000044.1:0-22018 GCA_965603595.1 uncultured bacterium | reverse complement strand
GTACTCCGTGATGGACATTTTGCAGTAACAGTTGAGATCGGCCCTCCCATGGATTGCAATGAGGAAGTTGTTCTCGAGAAGGCCCGCCTGCTCAGAGGGCTTGCAGACGCTTTTAATATCACAGATAACCAGACTGGCGTTGTTCGATTGTCCAGTATCGCTTCAGGAGTGCTGATCATGCGCGAGGGCCTGGAAGCTGTCATGCAGATGACCTGCAGGGACCGGAACCGCCTTGCCATACAGGCTGACATTCTTGGCGCTGCAGCACTCGGCATAAAAAATTGTCTTTGCATTGCTGGGGACCACCAGTCCTTTGGAGCTGCTGGACGATTGAAGGGACACCCGGGTGCAAAGAACGTGTATGATATCGATTCCATCCAGCTTGTGGCTGCATTGAAGGGAATGCGGGATGACGGGGTCCAGCAGGGTGGTGATCCACTCGAAAAGAGACCGCAAATTTTTATTGGAGCAGCCTGGACACCGCTCGGCGATCCCATTGAGATCAGACCGTTGAGGCTCAAGAAAAAGGTGGAAGCAGGTGTCGATTTTATACAGACTCAGGGAGTTTTCGACATCGAACGGTTTCGAGACCAGATGAAGGTTGTCATTGACATGGGTCTTCATGAACGCACAGCGATTCTTGCAGGCATAATTGTCCCCAAAAATTTGGGGATGTTGAAATACATGAACAGCTCGGTTGCAGGAGTGAGCGTTCCCGATAGCTTGATGAAGAGAATGGAGCAGGCCCGGTCAGCCGCGGGGGATGATAAGAAACAGGCAAGAGAGAATCAGGCAGAGGAGGGGATTAAGATAACCGTGGAGCTCATCGAGCAGGTTCGGGAAATTTCAGGTATCAGGGGTGTTCACATTCAGGCAATAGAGTGGGAGCACAGGGTTCCGGAGATACTACAAAGGGCGGGTCTTGTTCCGCGGCCCGTTCTGTCAAAAGGAGGAGCGAAAGATGCCGGCAAAAGCCAAAATAATGGTCGTAGAGGATAACATTGACGAAACAAAATTAATCAAGATGGCCCTCGAACCGGAGGGGTATGAAGTTGTGACTGCTATGAACGGAAAGGAAGCCAAAGAGAAGATTGGTGGTGCAAAACCCAATTTTGTCATTCTGGATGTCATGATGCCGGAGATGGACGGCTTCCACTTCTGTTCATGGTTGAGATCGAATCCAGACTACAAGGACATTCCGGTTGTACTCTTAACCGGCGTGGCGGAACATATTTACGATTCGAAATATCCGCTCAAGGGTGTTATGGAGGCCGATGCAGATGAGTATCTCGAAAAACCGGTAAAGCCAGAAGTGCTTCTTGAAACCATCTCTAAATTGATCGGGTCCTAGAAAACAGAACCCCTCCTGTTAGGTCACGCGGCAGATGAGTAAATGCATAAAACGAAATTGCTGGGATCATCTTCATTGTAATTACGGGCCCGAGTCCGCCCATCCCTGCCCTGCGTTATTAGATGAAACGAGCAATGGCGTGAATGGAGGGAAGAATGCTGGCCGCATCTGCTGGACTGTGCCCGACACTTACTGCATCGACGAAGCAATGGGCCAGTTTGCTGAGAAGAGGGATATTTGTTTTTCCTGTGATTTCTATCAGCTCGTCAAGAGAGAGGAGGGCGAGGCCTTTCTCCTGTTCAAGCTTGCGCAGGGAGTGAAAGGACCGCACAGGCTTCATGACACCATTTTTCAGATGGAGCATCTCTTTGCGATCCATGAAAGGCTACGTTCTCACTTCGACCTCAATAAAACCCTTACTGAAATCACACGCGATGCCCGCACTCTCACGGGAGCTCAGAGAAGCGTTGTTTTCCTCCTCAAGGGCGATCCACCGGCGCTGCATGGTGAGTTTACATTGAGGGGAAAGGTGCACCGGATGACTATTTCCGTTGATAGCAGCAGTGCTGTGGGCTTTGCTGCGGCGAACAACGAGGTCGTGAATATACGAGATCTGCACGATACTTCCAGTTCAGTACATCAACCCGTCTTTGACCGATCCTTTGATCAGCAAATCAATTGTGATACCCATTCCTTTCTGGCGGTTCCTGTACAGGACTCGGGGGAACGGGTTATTGGAGTGATTACTGCAGCCAATGCTAAAAAGGGGTATTTTACTTCAGACGATGAATGGTTTATGCGAACCTATGCCACTGAAGTTGCTTTGGCCGTTGAAAAACAGAAATTTCTGCACCAGAGCTTTTCTGCGATTCGCCTTGCATCCATAGGCGAGACAGTTGCCGGACTCTCACACTGTATAAAAAACATTGCCCATGCTCTACGGGGGAGCTCTTACATTATCAGGCGGGCTATAGAAGCGAATAATGTGCGGGACATCAAGACCGCGTGGGAGATTCTCGATCGTCACGTAGAAAATCTTGCCGATCTGTCACTCGATGTTTTAACATATGACCCCTCAGCGCATAAAGGGGAAAAGGGGACGAAGCTTAATGACCTGGTCTGTCATGTGGTCAAGTTGTTTCAGGAGGAGGCGAAGGCGAGGGCGATAACCCTGAAGATGCAGCTTGGCAGGAATATTGATCCGTGTTCGTTCGATGCAAGAGGATTGTACCGCTGCCTTGTCAACCTCATTACCAATGCATTTGATGCCTGTCCCTTGAGTGAGGGTGTGGTACTGGTGTCGACGAAGAGGAAAAGTAAAGACGAGTTGTTGCTCAGCATATCGGACAACGGCAGGGGAATGGATGAGAAGAGCAGGACAGAACTCTTCGATGTATTCAAGACGTCAAAGCCAGGGATAGGTACCGGCCTCGGCCTGCCAACCGTGGCTGATATTGTGAAACAGCATAATGGAAAAATTGAAATTGACTCGAAACCGGAAAAGGGAACAACCTTTAAGATTTATATTCAGGAATTGACGTAATCTTCATTCCGCCAGGTCCTCCAATTATTTCCTGTCAAAGAATGGGTTCTTCGAGGAAACACTGAGCGGGATACCGTACACAACCTTCACGTCCTTTCCAAGTATACCCATTTCCAGCACAGCCTGCCCCACCGTGTACATGATCCGGTTGTCTACCCGGTGGTCCATGGCCACGCTTACCGCGGAACCGACCGCTATGCCCAGATCGCCGGTATTGAAGACGCATGGATGATCTGGGTGTTTGTTCTTTTCATCGCAGTTCTCGAATCCGCACATGCCGCAGGGGTGCACTCCCATTGCACTGATTTTTGTACCCAGCAGCAGCATGACCGATGATGCCAGTATATTCTCGGCATCGCGAAGAAAGAATGGCTTGAGATTGTCACGCACAACCATATCCTTTATTCTGTCGGATATTTCCTTGATGCCGTCACGTTTCACCATGGTGACCACGGTGTCGTCTTTCCCCCGCCCCTTGGGTGCCGTGCGTGCGGCAATCATCATCTTCTTTGCCACTTCGATGACTTGGTCTTCGCGCAGGTCCTCTTCATGGTACAGTTTCATGTAACCCTCCATATTCAATGTAATGATGAGTGTCCCTGTTCCGCAGGCAAGGTCGAATATGTGGGCCCGATCGATATGTCTCTCTTCAAACAGCCCTTCGATTATCTCGACATACTGAATGGAGAAGTTACTCCAGTCGAGATCGTATACCCGGCTCAGCCGCTCATAGCTTCTCAGGTTCATTGGGGCTTATTATACGTGATTGCTGACCGTCTATCCAGCATAATTCTACAGGGAAGAGCAGGATGGGAACAGAGAGGATATATCAGAAGTGATGCACATGTCATGATAAAAATAAGTGCAATTAATTTGTTTGTGTGTTGCAATGAGGCAGTTGTCCTTTATGCTTTCATAAAAGGTATGCGTTTGATATGAACAAAACAAGGAAAATTCCGAAGCTAGTGATATACTCATTGTGGTGGGAGAAATCTACTTGAGAACGGGAAAGTAATCCTATGGCAGACATTCATGATGAAGTAATGACCCGTATTTATCGTGATTACAAGCAGGCTCTCCATTCTAGTGAAAAGTCTGAGACACTAGAAACAGGAGTACGTGAAATACTCGTCGACCTGAAAAGATATACAAACAATCCCGAGAGGTTTAAAAAGGAATCGAAAAACCTGCTCAGAGTGCTGCAGGATACCCTCGACCGTTTCTACTACCATGATCGGGAATTCTCCGAGCGTTTGCTCTTCGAGGCAAAGGTATATGCTCTCGAATTGGGCGAGAGTTGAGGAGAATCGGCTCCTGACCCCCCCGACAGCTGTATTGCGCACATTGAATGAAAATTATTTGACATTTCTGTCATGAATCTGCACAATGAATGGTGAAATTCCTGCTGGCTATGTATGATCCTGGAGTACATCGTGGGCTTCAACTGTGGCATAATCGGGCTCCCCAACGTCGGTAAATCGACAATATTTAACGCCCTGACATCTGCTGAGGCCGAAATGGCCAATTACCCATTCTGCACCATTGAACCCAACCGGGGGATCGTACCCGTTCCGGATGAAAGGCTCTTCAACATAGCGGATGTTCTTAAAAAGGAAAATCCCATACAGACGAGAATCGAGTTCATCGATGTTGCCGGACTGGTGCGGGGTGCTTCAAAGGGAGAGGGTCTGGGCAATAAATTTCTGGGGCACATTCGTGATGTTGAGGCAATCGTACATGTGGTGCGCTGTTTTCAGGCGTCAGATGTGGTTCATATTTCCGGTGAAGTGGATCCCCTCGGAGATGTTGAAATTGTACGCACCGAACTGATGCTTGCCGATCTCGAGATACTGGAAAAGGCGTATGGCAAACTGGTAAACACGGCCCGTTCGGGGGACCAGGATGCAAAGACAAGGATCTCAGTTATTGAAGGCTGTATTGAACATCTGAACGGAGGACAGCCGCTTAAAACCCTTGAACTGGCTCAGGATGCATTAAACCTTCTCAGAGAATATGGCCTCATCACCTATAAACCGGTACTGTACTGCGCAAACATCGACGAGGAGAATAGTCATCAGGATCTGGTAAAAAAACTCGAAAGCTATGCAGGGGAGGAAAACTCTGCATGTATCAGCATCATCGGTAAGCTTGAGGAGGAGATATCGGAGCTTCCCTCCGAAGAGAAGCAGGAGTTCCTGCAGGGAATGGGTATTGAGAAGCCAGGCCTTGACCGGTTGATACATGCCTCCTACGCTCTTCTCGATATGATCACCTACTACACAGCTGCGACAAAGCTTCAGGCATGGACACTTCGGCGGGGGACAACGGCACTTCACGCTGCCGGTAAGATACACTCAGATTTTGAACGTGGTTTCATCAGGGCTGACGTATACGGGTACGACGACCTGATGGAAGCAGGTTCAGAGCATGGTGTGAAGGAGAGCGGCCGGCTTCGCTCTGAGGGGAAGGATTATATCATTAAAGACGGTGATATCGTTCACTATCACTTCAACCTCTAGGAGATCACCTGTGGTGGAACCAGTCATGTGAAGACGTCTTCGGCTACGCGAAGGAGATCTCCGGACAACTGTTTAGCAGGCCTCTGTGGAATGCGGAGGACCGGGATGAGCTGTTCGATACCATAAACATAGCAAAGTGCATCAATAATCTGATCGAACAGCTCTCCTGCGTCTATACATCGGCAGGGTTGTCATCAAGGCTGACTGTTGCTGCAAATCCATACTCCCTGCCACGTGAGCCACCCGGATGGTTGTCGGTAACATCTGCGTAGCGAAATCCCAGTCCTGCAATGCGTTCCAGTTGATGATCGAAGGCTTGAAATGCGTCTACAAGGGCAAAACATCCTACTTTCATGTTGAATCCTCCCTGTGTTCTGATTGAATGGGTACTACGTATAACATTTTCTTCATTAAAGAAAGTGCAAGTTAAAATGAAGGGCAGTAGCTTAAACCGGGAGAGGCCAATGGCGGGTTGGTGAATTTATTGACGACCTAAGTCTTGAGGAATTACTTTACGGCAAATAATCTCAGGGCAGCTGGCTATAAACAGTTTTTACATGACCCTAGGACATACCGTTTTATGGAGGAATTCATGACTGGATTATTCGTTGGCCTAGCTTCAAGTGTGATAGCGATTATTGCTGTTATCTGGCTCATCAAATCGGTGCTCTCAAAGGAGGAGGGGTCTGATGTGATGAAGAAGATTGCCCGTCAGATTCAGCTTGGAGCATCTGCATTTCTGAAGAGGGAGTATACCTACATAACGGTAGTTGTTGTGGTTATCGCTGCAGTTATGCTTGTCGCGCGTAAATATTTCGGCCTCGAGTCGGCTGTCTCATTCGTGCTCGGTGCCATTGTGTCAGGCGCCGCGGGGTATATTGGCATGACCATAGCTACCAGGGCGAATGTGCGTACCACCCACGCGGCTGAAAAGGATGGCATGAAGGGTGCCCTCAATGTGGCCATATCCGGCGGTGCCGTGATGGGTCTCAGCGTCGTCGGCATCTCACTGCTCGGGCTCATCACACTGCTGTTCGCATATAATCTTTTCGGTGAAACCGACCCCTCGATGTTCATACGCAAGCTCGGAGCAATCAACGCCTATGCAATGGGTGCAAGTCTCTTTGCCCTTTTTGCGAGGGCAGGAGGCGGGATCTATACAAAGGGTGCTGATATGGGAGCCGACCTTGTCGGTAAAGTTGAAGCAGGCATTCCGGAGGACGATCCCCGGAACCCGGCAGTCATTGCAGACAACGTGGGTGACAATGTGGGCGATATAGCGGGGCTCGGGGCAGATTTGCTCGAGTCCTACGTAGAGTCTATCATTGCCAGCATGGTTCTTGCCACATCGGCTGTAGCTTACGGTGTCATGCAGCTGGATGCTCAGGGACTCGCCGTTGTGAAGGCGCTCGTACAGACTGTTCTCACGATTGCAGGGGCAGGCATTATCGCATCCATCATCGGCGTGCTCTTCGTGAAGGCTGCATCGAGAAAAAATCCGCAGGCGGCACTGCTCGGAGGCACGTACATTGCCTCAGTGCTCACGCTCGCTTTCGCTGCGATCATCATTTCGAAAATGGGTATGAGTTTTGGTGTGCAGCCATACGGAAAATGGGGATTGTTCTGGAGTCTCGCGGCAGGTATTATATCGGGGATAATAATCGGTTTTGTCAGTGAACTGTACACGTCCAGCAAGTACAGACCTGTAAGGCATCTTGCCAAAGGCTGTGAAACAGGTCCTGCCATTGCGGTGGTAGGTGGCATTTCGCTGGGCCTGAAGAGTGTATTCCTGCCTGTCATCGCACTTGTGTTTGCTATTATTATTGCCTATGCCAATGCGGGGATGCTCGGAATCGGTATCGCCTCCTTCGGTATGCTCGTCACAACTGGGATGATTGTGTCGGTTGATTCATATGGTCCAATCGCGGACAATGCAGGGGGAATCGCTGAAATGGCGGGACTTCCTAAAAATGTGCGGGAAGTGACCGACAGGCTGGACTCCGTGGGCAACACAACCGCTGCGATCGGTAAAGGTTTTGCAATTGGCTCTGCAGCATACGCCGCGATCGGACTTCTTGCTGCATACATCGTGTCAACGGGGATACCAGAGGCCTCCCTCGCCCTCTCCTCGATACAGGTGATTTCCGGACTCCTTATAGGTGGAATGCTCCCCTTCATGATCGCATCGATGCTCTTTGAAGCCGTCCAGAAAGAAGCCTTTCATATGGTTGAGGAGGTGCGAAGGCAGTTCAGGGAAATCAAGGGTCTCATGGAGGGCAAGGCAGAGCCCGACTCTGCAACCTGTGTGGATATTGCCACCAAGGGGGCACTCAAGGGCATGATGCTGCCAGGGGCGATTGCCATTTTGAGCCCGCTGGTTGTCGGTATCCTCTTTGGACCTGTCACACTGGCGGGTATGCTCATTGGGGCTATCGTGTCGGGTATCATCATCGGTATCAAGTATGCAAATTCCGGCGGCGGTATGGACAATGCGAAGAAATATATAGAGGAGGGGAACTTCGGGGGCAAGGGATCAGAAGCTCATAAGGCCGCAGTTGTCGGCGACACCGTCGGCGATCCAATGAAGGATACGGTGGGACCATCCATCAACATCCTGATCAAGCTCATGAGCGTTATATCCCTCGTGATGGTGCCCTTTCTCCGTGAGATAGGTGGACTGATCTGGAAACTGTTTTAACGCGCAGAGGGCGGGACGTCAGACATGTATGTGCAGCAAAGGGGTATGGAAGATTTATTCCATCCCCCTTTTTCCTTTCTTGCATGATGTGCACCCTATGGACAGGGTTTGAGATGTGGCAGGTTCGAGGAAGGACAATTGGATGAGAAGGGCTATCGTTCTTACCAGCGGAGGTCTTGACTCGATACTCACGCTGCATATTCTGCAAAAGCAGGGAGTGGAACCCATTGGGCTTCATTTCCGAAGCTGGTTTCTGGTGCGCAAGTTCAAAGATTTCGATCCCTTCCCCCAAGAAGAAAAGGTTAGGGGCTTTACCATATTGAACAGAGATGTCTCTGAGGAATACACCCCTCTATTGCTCCATCCCCAGTTTGGGCAGGGGAGCGGTGCAAACCCATGTGTAGACTGTAAGCTTCTTTTCCTGAAAAAGGCGAAAAAACTGATGGATGAAATGGGTGCGTCCTTTGTGGCCACCGGTGAGGTACTTGGGCAGCGTCCCATGTCTCAGCGTCCGGAGGTTCTGAAGCTGCTCGAAAAACGAAGCGGATTGGAGGGTTATCTGCTCCGCCCGCTCTCGGCACGGCTGCTCCCACCGACAATACCCGAGGAACTCAGCTGGGTTGAGCGAAAAAATTTATGCGATTTCAGTGGCAGGGGTCGTGGTCGACAGATGAAGCTTGCCACCGAATTCGGGATTAGCGAGTATCCCTCTCCGGCAGGTGGATGTCTCTTGGCAGAACCAAATTTCGGCAGACGTTTCTCTGAACTTATGTCCCACTCCCATGATGTCAGAACTCGCGATCTATTCATGCTCAAGTACGGCAGGCATTTCAGAATTTCTGACCACTGCAAGCTCGTTGTCGGTAAGAATCAGGAAGAGTGCGAATATTTAAAGCGAGTCGACTGGGGAAACGTAACCATTGATGTGATAAACCCCACCGGACCGTTTTCACGGATGGAATGGGACGGTGAAGCCGGGCACCTGCAAACAGCCATCGAAATAATTGCACGCTACAGTGTCCCTGGACCGGAGGAACGGAAAGTTGAATTGAACGTCAGAAGAGGTGCAAAGGAGGAGGTAAAGTTTTACAGTGGAACACCTAATATTGGGAGTATAGAAGGCATGTTGATCCGATAATGATAACGGGACAAATTATAGCGCGGTATCTAACCGTAGCTAACACCAAAATCATATTATCACTTACCGCACTGTACTTTATTAAAGCTTCTCGTACCAAGGGCACTCCCTTTGGTCGTCCCAAAAGGGACGAGACTTTTAGAGGAATTGCATACAAAGGGCGGGCGGAGAACTGTTGACATGAAAGGGAGAGGGGCCAACATAGGCCTGAAGCTGGTATGCGGTGTACTCGTGATCTTATTCACCGGTTTTGTTACCGCCTTTTCCGATACAGGTGAAGCCGGACCCGCCATGCTCAAAATGATATTCGGCACCCGTGCCATGAGCCTAGGGGGTGCCTATGTGGCTGTCGCGGATGATGTTGAATATATGGACACCAATCCCGCCGGGGGCGCATATGACAACATATTCAGAATTGCACTGCTGCATCAGGAGTGGATCACTGACGTAAACTATGAATCATTGCGTTTGGCAAGGGGATTCGGTGACAGTCTGCAAATAGGCCTCGGGTTTACCTATCTCTATCTCCCCTTCACCCACTATGATGCATCCGGTGATGCTGTTGGTAACAGCAGGCATCTCTCCCAGAGCCTCGGTACGCTTGCCGTCGGTTACAGGCTGTCCTCTCTGGGCCTTTCCTTCGGTGTGAACGGCAAGTTTTTCTACAACCGGGTTCCAGAGGACCTCTATGCTGATCAGAGTTACACTGTTTGGGCAGTCGATTTCGGAGTCATGCAACGCACCAACCTCCTCAAGACATTTTTTGGACCGGAGCCGAGCCTCTCCTTCGGCATAACACTGAGGAATCTGGGCTACAGCAGCAGCGTTGAACAGCTGCCTATACTCATTCAGGCCGGTACTGCTTACAGGATCAGGAGCAATCTGCTGATCGCGACAGATATGGTGTACCCTTTTTATGAACCTCTGTACGGCTCCATAGGCGCTGAGTATGCTATCAGGAAAAAGATCTACATTTCCGGAGGCATTCAGATAAAACAGAACCCCATGCTGTCTTTGGGATTCGGGTACCGTTACCGGGATATGCGGCTTAGTGTCTCCTATACACCGACCCTGGCTTTCTATAATATGTTCAGTGTGTCTTTTACCTATTCCTTCGGTGAGTATAAAAAGCTTATGCTTGAACGGGAGGTCGAGGAAAAGCTCATGGAAGCCCTGGATTTATACAGGGCCGAACAGTATGAGGAGGCACTTGTTGCTGTTGAAAAGGTTCTGGAGCTCGATCCTAAAAACGGGCGGGCCGGCAGCCTGAAGCACACCATTGAAATTCAGCTGGAGATACGGGAGAAGTTTGGGGAAGTAAATGATGATGTCGAATCCAATGAGGGCTGATACTTATATCAAACGCAGTGTTTTACGCATGGTTCTGTACATGAGTTGAGAGGAGATCGGTGTGACTGTTGAATACGATGAATCATATCAGGATTGTTATGTGTGCGGGAAGGAAAATCTGGAAGGTCTGCAACTTGATTTCTATTACGATGCTGAGCAGGATGAGATGTTCACCCGATGCACATTCAGGAGGTACATGCAGGGTTACAAGGGGGTGGTCCACGGCGGTTTTCTTTCAATGCTTCTCGATGAAGTTATGGCCAAGGCTTGTATCCACAGGGGTGCAATCGCTGTAACGGTGCAGTTCGATGTCCGCTTCCGGAAACCTGTGTATGTGCAGGAGGAACTGCTCTTTTATGGTAAGGTCACCGAACAAAAGGGGAAAAAGATACGTACCGAATCACGCTGTGTTGGCTCTGAGAACAGGGTACGGGCAACCGGCAGTGCGGTTTTTCTTCAAGTGTGATGCGGACAAGCGAATGGAGGAGGAAAGGCATTCGAGACTCTGCTGCAGGGCTCTCAGGGCGGTCCTGAGGTGAAATGATTTGACTTTTATACACCTGTATCATAATATTATTTCTCGATACGGGGATAGAATGTTTTTAGCATTTTTATCACTTACGGTTGTAGGTATTGCACTTTTAGTTGCCGTCGTCGTTTTTTACAGTAAAAAGGATTTACTGGTAGACACTGTTCAAAACAGCCATGAACTGATTGTCCATGATCATGCTCCCGACCGTCCCATCCCTGCTCAGGAACCCGATACAGCGGAAAAGGATACAGTAAGGCGAGAACCCAAATCGGATATACCGGAAAAAAGGAACAGGGAAGAAGGTGAATACATTCCCATACTCCGTATAAAGGAGGAAATTCCCGGACTGAAGGGAAGGGAGCCCGTTCACTATGCGGGGACTGGCACACTCTACAGTCTGGAGTCGACAGCAGAGCTGGAGAAACTTGAGATCAAGAGTGATGAACTGGAACTCGTGGTGGAGGGTAAGCTCTTTCTGACCTCCCGATACATTATCATATACAGTGGGGACATCGTAAAAAAATTCACCATTGCGGCTATCGAGAGTTTTCGTTTCAGCGGAGCCCATCTTATGATGAAGCGAAAAAGGGTGAAAACAAAGAAGGACATTCTGAAGGTTGCCGCTGATCTGAAGGGTTTTAAATACATACTCCACGCATTGACCTAGGACATGGATCCTTACCGATACTCACAATACCATTACAAACCCAGGAGGCGGAAAAGGAAATTCGTCATTGCACTGCTGATCCTGTTTCTGCTTGGCGGTGGAGTGTTCTATACAGTCTTTTTTCTCAACATCTATTCGATCTATGCGAATGTCATTGATCTGTACCGGGTACTGTTCAACGATTACGGGTTTTTAGAAAAGAACCTGGAATCCGGCAACTACAATATCGCCATTCACGAGGGAATACCCTATCTGGAAAGAAGGCCCTATAATTCCCGCCTGTTGCGGTATATGGGGGAGTCTTACTATTATATCTCAACGAGCCTGAATGGTAGCGAGAAAGAGGAAGCCCTGGATAATGCCATCAGATTTCTAAGGAAGAGCATCGTCCTTTCCCGCTTCGATGACGCGCCTACCCAGGCCTATTATATTCTCGGGATGTCCTACTTTAAGAAGGGTGTCTACTACTACGAACTTGCAGCCGAGTACCTGGAGAGGGCAATCGAGACAGGATATCGATCAAGTGAGTTGTATGAGATACTCGGATACTGTTACTACAAACTTGGGGCTTTCGATAGTGCCATTGCTTATCTCGAAAGGGCACTGAGAGAATCACCGAAAGACATAGCCAAGCTGTATCTTGCCTTCGCCTATCGCGAGAAGGAAATGTATGAGAGTGCGATCAGGGAACTCGATTATCTCATTGAAAACACACGGGATGATGCCATATATGAGGAGGCTTTTTCCGTACTCATCTGGATAGATTTTCATGAGGAGCGTTACGATAAGGCGAAACGAAACATAATGTCGATACTCAAGACGAATGATGACTCTGCCTTTGCCCATTTCTGGCTTGGAAACATCTATGAAAAAGAGGGTGATCTGATTTCCGCAAGAAAGGAATGGAGAACAACCTTGAAGCTGAACCCCAGGCACATTGGGGCAATCGAAAAGCTCTACTGATATGAGTTTGTAACTCCAGGAGGAACCGTTACTATGAAGTGTGACTTTTGCATTGAGTGTGAGAGGTGCCTATATGGTGTTTGGTAAACTGTACGGTGCATTCTCCAATGACATTGGAATAGATCTGGGAACCTCAAATACACTCGTGTATGTCAGGGGACAGGGCATTGTGCTTTCCGAACCTTCGGTTGTGGCTGTGCACAATTCCTCGAAAAAGGTACTAGCCGTCGGTCAGGAGGCAAAGCGCATGCTCGGAAGAACACCGGGTGAGATTATAGCCATACGACCGATGCGTGACGGTGTCATCTCCGATTTTGAAACCGTCGAAAAGATGATCAAGCACTTTTTTCAAAAGGTACACAACCGAAAGGCTCTAGTGAAGCCTAAGGTGGTCATTGGCATTCCCTCATGCATCACCGAGGTCGAAAAGAGGGCTGTACGGGAGTCAGCCGAGCAGGCCGGAGCCCGTGAGATATATCTCATCGAAGAGTCCCTCGCTGCAGCGATCGGTGCAAGTATTCCGATTCAGGAACCGGCAGGGCACATGATAATCGATATTGGCGGAGGAACTTCTGAATTTTCCGTTATATCGCTCGGCGGTATGGTTGTCACCAATGCTATACGAGTTGGAGGTGATGAGTTTGACGATGCGATCATCAATCATATGAAAAAGATACACAACCTCGTTGTCGGTGAGAGTACGGCTGAAGAGGTGAAGATAACCATTGGCAATGTATATCCTGAAAAGGATGTTCAGTCATTTGAGATGCGGGGACGGGATTCCATCTCAGGATTACCCAGAATACTGACCGTTGATTCAGTTGAGATTAGGGAGGCGCTGCAGGAGCCCACCACCATGGTTCTCGAGGAAATAAAGAAGACCCTTGATCAAACGCCCCCTGAGCTCGCCGCGGATATCGTTGAGAGGGGAATCGTTATGACGGGTGGTGGTTCTCTACTGAAAGGGTTCCCGAAGCTCATCAGTAAGGAAACTGGTGTACCGGTCATTCTCGCAGAGAATCCACTGACCTGTGTCGTGCTGGGTACCGGAAAGTTTCTCGATGAACTGAAATACCTGAAAAATTACAGGTGACCCTATATAGCAGAGAATGAGCCAGGCACGAACCGCACGCAATAGAAGAATACTCGTATTGATCCTTCTCCTCTTCATTTCCTTCATCTTAATGGGTGTGTCACAGTCCAGGATCACCATTCGATTCAAGTCCGTTGCATACGGTGTCGTGTATCCCTTTCAGTTCGTTGGTGTACGGTCAATTACACTTGTTAAGGAGTTCTTCTCGAGTATCGAGAAGAACAAACAGCTCAAGCAGGAACTTGCCCAGGTCAAGAAGATGCTTGAGCAGTACGAGCAGAGCCAGTACGAATATGAGGAGATTAAAAGGGAGAACAAGCGCCTCAGGAATCTGATCGGCATACAGTCCGATATGGAGTATGAAACGGTCATTGCCGAGATTGTTGCCAAATCACCGCAGAATTATTACAAAACGCTCATTGTAAACAGGGGTAAAAACAGTGGCATCGAGAAGTGGATGCCTGTTGTTGCCTATCAGAATGAAACCAGATGTGTTGTGGGGAAGGTGATCGATGTACAGCAGTTTTCAGCAAGGATACAGCCGCTTATCGATCAGTCGAGCTATATCGGTGTCATGCTCATGGAGTCCCGATACTCGGGCATCCTGCAGGGCCAGAGCCTGGTTTCCGACAACTGCCTCCTGCAATATGTGGACCGGCGTGCAGAAATCAGCTATGGAGACCTCGTTATTACATCGGGTATGGGAGGGGTTTTTCCCAAAGGTATCATCATTGGTGAGATTGTCTCTGTTTCAAAGAAGCAATACGGCGTTTTTCAGGAGGCGATCGTGAAGCCTGTTGTTGATTATGGGCGGCTCGAGGAGGTGTACATAATTACTAAATCTACAACTGAAAACACCGGAAGATTGCTGGAGGAAGAGTAACAGCATGCGAAAATATGTGGTGTTCATTCTTCTGCTTGCCTTTTTCGTATTCTTTCAGTCCACCCTTTTCTATGAAAGAATCAATCTCAGGGACGTGAGCCCTGACTTCATACTCATCATCCTGTCAATCGCCGCATTCCTGCTCGGCCCGATGCCGGGCCAGATCATGGGATTCGGCGTGGGTCTTATCGTCGATATACTCTCAGGGGGCCTTCTTGGTATGTCGGCCTTCGCCTATACAATAATCGGTTACGGTGTGGGTATTGTCGGTGATATGGTGTACGGTAGAAACATACTCATATCCAGTATACTCCTCTTTTTTGTGACCATTGTGAAGGGTGTTCTGCTCAGTATGCTGGCCGCAATGTTTCTGGAGCCAGGCTATTTCGCATACTTTTCGCAGGGACGCATATTCCTCGAAGCGGTTATTAATTGCCTCTTAACTCCGCCGTTGTTTTTTATTATTATGAGGGTGAAGAAAATGGTTACCGAATAGATGGCACGCAACCCGGTCACTACAAATCGGATCGATGATTTCAAACGGAGACTCTACATATTCTCAGGTGTACCCATCCTTTTTTTCCTCATCATCATTGTGGTTCTTTTTTCCCTTCAGATCATAAAAGGTCCTCAATATGCGATGAAGGCGAAAACAAACCGCGAGCAGTACTCCATCCTCCCGGCAATCCGGGGCATTGTGTTCGACCGGACAAATAAAAATGTGCTCGCCTACAACCGGCGCTCTTTCGCGGTGACAGTTGTACCACAGAACCTCCCCAAGGACACTGACGAGAGGGATAGGATTCTCGAACGGCTGGGTATACTCCTGCAGATGCCGAAAGATGAGATCCAGTCCATACTCAAACAGAAAAACTACTCGCAGTACGGCTCTTACGTGATTAAAACTGATGTCCCCTTCAAGGACATCGTATTTCTTGCTGAGCATAACCGTGATTTTCCCGGTGTATACTGGAAGAGTAAACCGCTGCGGGTGTATCCGCATGGTGATATGCTCGCCCATGTAATCGGATATGTCGGTATGATCAGCCAGAATGAGTATACCGAACTCAGCGACAAGGGGTACAACATCGAGAGTGTGATTGGTAAGAGTGGTGTTGAGAAGGTGTATGATCTTGAACTGAAGGGCCGCGACGGCCATGTGCGAAGGATCGTGGATGCCACCAATCAGGTGACGGCAGAGATTATTGACCGTGGAGCGGAACCGCTTCCAGGGAGCAATGTGATCCTGAGTATAGACAGTGAACTTCAGCTGCTCGCCGAACAGGCCATGGGTGAGAACATGGGGACTCTCATCATTTCAAAACCATATACAGGTGAAATCCTGGCTTTGGTTTCCTACCCTCGATTCGATCCAAATTTCTTTGTGTCCGGAAGGGACAAGGAGGCATTCAAGAACCTTACCCTCGATCAACGCAAGCCCTTTCTGAACCGGGCCATACAGGCGCAGTATCCTGCCGGCTCGATTTTCAAACTTGTCGTTTCACTCGCCATACTGGACACGGAGATAATACCTGTTGACAAGGAGTATAAATGCGGAGGTGGTTATCAGCTCGGGAACCGCTTTTTTTCCTGCTGGACGAATCATGGATCCGAAGTAGATCTCTACAAGGCGATTACACAGTCCTGCGATTCATACTTCTATCAGGCTTCACTCGCACTCGGGCCCGATACCATCGCCGAGTATGCCCGCCGCCTTGGGCTTGGACAGAAACTGGGGATCGATTTGGTTGGTGAGCTGGATGGCATCATTCCCGATATACAGTGGAAGCGTGATGTGAAAAAGGATGTGTGGTACGATGGTGACACACTCAATCTGTCCATTGGCCAGGGATTCCTCCTGGGCACACCTCTTCAGATCAATGCGCTCACAAACATCATTGCAAATCACGGCGTGCTTATGAAGCCCCATATCGTCAAGGAAATTCGTTCCGCGAAAAACAATGAGATTGCGTATCGTTATACTCCCGAAATTCTCATCAAGAGCAATATCGATCCGGCACACTATGACTTCATCATACAGGCGATGCGGGGGGTCGTAACCGAAGGGACAGCGAGATGGGGTGGTGCCATACTATCAGCTGAATCAGCCGGAAAAACGAGCACCTCGGAGGTGC
Source organism: uncultured bacterium (assembly GCA_965603595.1). GTDB lineage: Bacteria > Spirochaetota > B62-G9 > B62-G9 > DRHN01 > JAGLSF01. The sequence goes on along the minus strand of CBFDDP010000044.1, from coordinate 5,146 downwards.
AGGGCATGCACACGCACTCATGGTACACAGCCTTTGCGCCCTATAACAGTGCAGATCCTGACGAGATCATATCTGTTACCGCAATTATCGAGTATGGCGGTGCGGGCAGTGCAGTCGCAGCACCTGTGGTCTCCGAAGTCATTGAAGCCTATTTTTCGGGGGCTGATCTGGATACTGCACGCAGGAACATATGGAAGAAGAGGGCATCGACGAGAAAGATTGCCGATTCAGGTACATGATGGGCTGCTGCTGACATCAGGGAAGGTGTAGGTCGGTTCATGGCAAAGAAGACTATTATGGGAAGGGTAAAGATCGACTACGCCCTCCTAATCTCCTTTCTTATTCTGATAGTTGTCGGCATACTCACAATCTACAGTGCCGCTGGGGACAGCAATCAGCACATACGCCAGATATACTGGGCCATTACGGGAATAGTAATTTTTATACTCATGCTCCTGGTCAATTATCACAAGATGGGGGAATACGCCTTTTTCATCTATCTGGCGGGACTTCTGATGCTGATCCTGGTGCTCCTGATCGGCAAACGGGTTCGCGGTGCAAAGAGCTGGATAACGGTGGCTGGGGGCTTTGGTTTTCAACCTTCCGAGTTTGTGAAGATCGTTGTTATTATTGCACTCGCACGTTTTCTCGACCGTGTGGGGGACGATATCAAAAGCCTGAAAAATGTCATTATTGCACTCGGTATTTGTGTAATCCCCATGGGGCTCATCCTCCTCCAACCTGATTTCGGCACCGCCCTGGTGTATATCCCCATCTGTCTGATCATGCTTTTTTTCGCAGGCATCAAGTATACCCATCTCATATCACTGCTTATCATATTCGGGATTGCTGTCGTGCTCCCGCTCCTGACCACCTTCAGCAAGCTGACCCATTCCGGAATACTTACATTCCTCCAGGTGCTCGACGATACCAAAATTGTATTCCTTATTGCGCTTATGTTCGGTCTGCTCTCGGGTATCATGTTCATCCTGTACAGGATCACCAAGAAGTCCCTGCTGTATAAAGCGTCAACTGTTTTTCTCATTTTCTTTACAGGGCTCATTCTCGCAGCACCTCTCGGCAGGTTCCTCAAACCCTATCAGAAGGAGAGGCTGATCGTTTTTTTACGGCCGACCATCGATCCCTTTGGGTCAGGGTATAACATCATACAATCAAAGATTGCGGTCGGTGCAGGTGGCCTGTTCGGGAGAGGCCTTCTCGGAGGCACACAGAGCCAGCTCGGTTTTCTTCCCGAACGGAGCACCGATTTTATCTTCTCGATCTATGCGGAGGCATGGGGATTCTTCGGTTCGCTGGCGCTTCTCGCCGTGTACGGCATATTCATCTACAGAGGGATCATGATCATCTATAATGGGAGGGATCGTTTCAGCTTCCTGCTGGCTGCAGGAATCATGGGAATGTTCCTCTTTCATATCATCATAAATGTGGGTATGACCATAGGTATTATGCCCATCACGGGAATCCCTCTCCCATTTCTGAGCTATGGGGGCTCATTTCTCCTCACCTGTATCGTGGCAGTGTCAATTCTCAGCAGCATTGAGTTGAGGAGATACACCCATTGAGCAATGAACTGTTCGAAAGGGTCCGTCCCTTCCTTCCGAAAGCGCAGAAACCCGCCCGGTATATAGGCAGTGAGTTGAATGCGGTACGAAAGGATCATCGGGCCGTTGATGTCCGAATGGTCATCTCCTATCCGGACGCTTACGAAGTGGGTATGTCCAATCTTGGTATCCGCATTCTCTATGAATGCGTGAACAGGGAGGAGCGTCTGGCTTGTGAGCGTGTATTCGCACCCTGGCCCGATTTTGAGAAGGTTCTCCGTGAACAGGGCATACCCCTCTACTCTCTCGAAACCTACACTCCTCTATCTGAGTTCGATGTACTCGGGTTTTCAATCGGTTATGAGCTTTTGTACACGAACATGTTGAACATTCTCGAACTTGGGGGATTTCCACTCAGGTCAAGTGAAAGGGGTGACGATGACCCGCTGGTTATAGCAGGTGGTCCTTCCGTGTACAATCCGGAGCCTGTCGCAGATTTTATCGATGCATTCATCGTGGGAGATGGTGAGCGTATACTTCCGCAGTTTCTCTTCAGCTGTCATGAGTTGAAAGACAGGCCAAGGCGCGAGAGGTTGCGTGAACTCAGCAAGGCCTTCGATTGTGTGTACGTTCCATCCCTGTACGACACGGTGCGACGGGAAGGGTATCTGTGTACCGATGTAAAGGGGACCGTGAAAAAGCAGATCGAATTGGATCTCGAAGGCTTAACTGTGCCCCTCAAACCCATTGTACCCCTCATCAGAATCGTTCAGGATCGTGTAACCGTGGAGGTTAACCGCGGCTGTACAAACGGGTGCAGGTTCTGTCAGGCAGGATACGTATACCGGCCGGTTCGTGAGAGGAGTATTCCCACTATCCTTCATATTATCCGGGAGTCTCTGCAAAACAGCGGTTATGACGAGGTGTCGCTGGCATCACTCAGTATTGGAGATTACACGGGATTGAAGGACCTGGTCGGGTCGATCAACAGGGAGTTCTCCAGGGACAGGGTATCTGTATCCCTGCCGTCATTGAGGATTAACAGCACGAGTCTGGAGATTCTTGAGATGATCGGTGCAGTCAGAAAGAGCGGTCTTACCTTTGCTGTGGAGAGCCCCGATGAGGAAATGCGGCTCCGTCTCAACAAGATCGTTCATCAGAGCCAGCTCGAAGATATCATCGATTACATCGTTATCGTCGGGTGGAGGCTTATCAAGCTCTACTTCATGGTCGGCCTTCCCATGGGTGAGGAGGAGGGCGATCACATCATTTCCTTCATGAAAAACCTGCAGGCCCTCCATCCTCGACTGCACATAAACGCCAATATATCCGTCTTTGTACCAAAGCCTCACACACCCTTTGAGCATGAGACGCAGATGAATGAGGAGGATGCCGAAGCTCTGATTAGAATGATCCGAAACGCATGCAAAGGGTTGAAGGTTCGTGTCAAGTTTCAGGACCCGAAGATGAGCATGATAGAAGGGGTGCTCTCCAGAGGTGACCGGCGAATTGGCGACCTCATTGAAGCGGTGTACAGGAGAGGGGAACGTTTCAGCTCATGGGATGAGATCTTTGATTATGACCTCTGGGTTTCCGAGCTTCATAATCTGGGAATCGATGAAGGACTCTATCTTGATCCACGTAAGGAGTTGGGTGTGCTCCCGTGGCATTTCATAGACTGCGGAGTAAAAGGCGGGTTCTTGCGCGATGAGCTTGAAAAGGCGAAACGGGGAGTAGCAACTGAGAACTGTATGTCTGGTGCCTGTTCACAGTGCGGTGTCTGCGATGAGATTATAAAAAACAAACCGGCACCTGTAAAGGCAATCCCCGATTTTGAGGACAGAGACCGGCAGGCGGTTACTTCCCTGAGCAATGTGCAGACTACCCGGAAACATAAGATACTCTTCAGTTTCAGAAAAACAGGCATGTTCCGGTATATTTCGCATCTCGATCTCATGGTCCTCCTCATCCGTCTTGGCAGAATAGCGGGGATTCCCTTTAAGTACTCTTCGGGATTCAATCCAAAACCGCGTATGACGGTCCCCTTTCCCCTCCCCCTTGGCATTGCGTCTGAGTATGAGCTGGCAGAGGTAACACTGGAAAGTCCCATGGATGGGGATGAGTTCAGGGACCGCTTGAACAGGAGGGGCATTTCCGGTCTCGAGGTTCTTCAGGCAACACTGTTTGACAGGAAAAAATCTATTGCGTCGGAGAGGTTTTTCCACGATTATCGAATCGTCCATAATGGGCTTATTGAGAGAAGAGAATCGCTTGTCGATTTACTGGGGGACCTGCCGCAACGAGGTGAGATTGATCAGGTCCCGCTCTCCTTCTACGCTGTAGGTGATAATGATATATTTCTTCGGCTCGAGGGGAATATGAGTATCAAGAAGGCCTTCGGAGGAGACCGTGATGCCTATCTCGAGTATCCCATTGAGAGAATTATGCTCTGGAAAGTTGAAGGGGATAGGCTCAAACTCTTTCTATGAATTTTATAGTAAAAATGGTTGCTTTTTTAACCGATAGTCAGTACACTGAACTTGACGGAATGAGGTGCAGTCATTTTTTGATAGTTATACAATTGATAAAACAAAGTCCTTGACTTTGCATATAGGGCAGTGTATATTTTATCGCGCTTGCGTTGAGGAATAGTGACCTTGAGTGGACGCTCAAGGTTTTTTGACGCAGGTAGCTTGTTCTTTGAAAACTAAATAGCAGGCCCTCGGAAGAGGTTTGAAACAAACATTCAATTAACAATTGAAAACAATTCAAAACCTTTATAACGGAGGGTTTGATCCTGGCTCAGAACGAACGCTGGCGGCGTGTCTTAAGCATGCAAGTCGAACGATAACTCGAAGCTTGCTTCGAGGGACAGTGGCAAACGGGTGAGTAACACGTGGGTAATCTGCCTTCGGATGGGGGATAGCATTAGGAAACTAGTGGTAATACCGCATAACACCGATTGGTCATAAGACCGCTCGGTCAAAGGCGCTTTCGGGCGTCGTCTGGAGATGGGCCCGCGGACTATTAGCTTGTTGGTAGGGTAATGGCCTACCAAGGCAACGATGGATAGCCGGCCTGAGAGGGTGTACGGCCACATTGGGACTGAGATACGGCCCAGACTCCTACGGGAGGCAGCAGCTAAGAATATTCCGCAATGGGCGCAAGCCTGACGGAGCGACGCCGCGTGGAGGATGAAGGCTTTCGGGTTGTAAACTCCTTTTCTTAGGGAAGAATAAAGTTGGCAGGAAATGGTCGACCGATGACGGTACCTAAGGAATAAGCCCCGGCTAATTACGTGCCAGCAGCCGCGGTAATACGTATGGGGCAAGCGTTGTTCGGATTTACTGGGCGTAAAGGGCGTGTAGGCGGTGTGGTAAGTCGGATGTGAAATCTCTAGGCTCAACCTGGAAACTGCATTCGAAACTGGCATGCTTGAGTACCGGAGAGGGAAACGGAATTCCTGGTGTAGGGGTGAAATCTGTAGATATCAGGAAGAACACCGGTGGCGAAGGCGGTTTCCTGGCCGGATACTGACGCTGAGGCGCGAAAGCTAGGGGAGCAAACAGGATTAGATACCCTGG
>CBFDDP010000043.1:0-22117 GCA_965603595.1 uncultured bacterium | reverse complement strand
CGGGCCCTTTTACATAGGTGATTTTTGGTCCGTTTTCACGTGCAACCATGGGCGGTGCATAGCCCTCATAACCGAGGGCCTTTAACCGTTCGTACGCGCTGTCCACATCATCGACGAGATATGCTATATGCACAAGGCCGGGCTCGTCCTGGGGTTGATAGCCTTTTTTAGATTTAGCCCGATCATTTTTGTACTCAAGGAGTTCGATTCGAACCGCTCCCTTACGCAGCACGCACACATCCATATTGGCATTTTCAACACCCACAACCCGGCTTATCCGTTCTCCCTCGTTGATCGTTCTGTACTCTTCTTTCATGCCCATTACTTCCCTGAAAAACATTGCCGTTTTGTTGAGATCCCTGACACTGATCCCCACATGAAGAAATTCAGTGATCATGCATGTGCCCCTTTTTATGAGCTGTGGTATGAAAAGCAGGGTTACTCTGCAAGGTATTCGGCGATTGTGTGAATGATCACGGACATGGTTTTCGCGCCCGGATCCATGTAGCCGATACTGCGTTTGCCAAGATTCTTTGCCCGTCCATGGGTCGCGACCATCTCTCTGGTTTTTTCGGCTCCCTCATTCGCCTTATCTGCTGCCAGTTTGAAGGCATCGGCAAGGCCAGAGCCCTGTGCTGCACTCGCCTTGAGGCTCTCAACGGCAGGCTCGAGGGCATCCACCATGGTCTTGTCACCGGGCTTGGCGTGTCCGCGATTCTTGATCTGATCCAGTGCGTGTGCGAACATATTCGTTATGTCCTGCAGATCGAGCTGATCTTTACCCTTCAGGCTGCTATCATAATATGCAGACTGTCCCACGAAGAAGGTGCCGAACACCGCACCAGCAGCCCCCCCGACATTCTTTATGAGTTCAAACCCTCCCTTTTTGAGAAGTGGGCCAATGTCAAGTTTTGCGTACTCATCGAGTTTCTCATAAAAATTTCTGAAGCCGTTGGCAATGCTGAATCCATGATCACCGTCTCCGATCTCCGTATCGAGCTTTGAGAGATCCTCCTTCTGTGCGTCGATCGTCCTGTACAACCGTTCGACCATCTGTACGAGATCCTTTTTTGAAATAGAATCCTTAGCCATTAGGTGCCCCCTGTACGTTTAATTACTGAAATGTATTCTCTGCTGACAGAGCAGTAATGAAAAAGGCGGGCCAATAGGAGACCCGCCGTTTGTTGTACCAGTTTGACACCATACCTCAATCCTTTGTTACCAGCCCGGCTCTGAAGGCTTTGAGGTAGTTGCTGCAGAAGGGGTCTTTGTTCATGAGCGCTTCGGTTGCTCGAATCAGGCTCATCATCGTTGTATCGAGGGGATCGATGAGAGCACCGTCGAGTCCGTTCACCATGCAGGTGACCACAAAGGCCCGGTTGACCTGCTTACGCGCAGGCAGGCCATAGGAAATATTACTGAGTCCGGTGATCAATTTCACCTCGGGAAAGTTCTTCTTCACACCCTTTATGGTGTCCAGAACAAGGATACCATAGTTCGTGTTCACGCTGAGTGGTGTGGTGAGCGGATCAATGGCGATGTCCTCGATGTTCTTCCCGGCCTTGACCAGATCGTTGATGATCCCGTCTGCGATCTGTACCCGTTTGTCAGCCTCTTCCGGGATCCCGCTGTCGTCGATGCAGAGGCCGAGTACCATACAGTCATGCTCCATTGCAACCGGAAAAACCTCTTTCCATCGTTCGCTCTCTTTGGTAATCGAGTTGAGCATTGGTTTTCCATTGCGGTGCAGCTCGAGACCCATTTTAATTGCTTCGCCCCGAGGGCTGTCTACCGCAATAGGTTTCTCCGTGACACTCATTACCTCTTCGAGAGCCCACTTCAGCACTTCCATCTCGTCATCCACGAAAGCACCGGCATTCACGTCTATGAAATCGGCACCAGCTTCGTCCTGCCGCTTCGCAAGATCCTTGAGGTAGGCCGCATCGCGGTTTACCATTGCCTCCTTTATCTTCTTTCTCGTTGAATTGATAAGCTCACCAACGACTATCATCATCTTCTCCATAAAAAATTTTTGTTAAAGTAACACATAGTTAAGTTTCTAGCAATATTTTTTTGTGCCGGGTTTTTTATTATATTATTTGTGACAGGAAAAGATATCCATTCACAGGTTTGTGAAAGGTTGCGTTGATATAAGAAAGGATAGGGTAATAGGAATATGGATCAGATAGACATTGATGATAGTAAGACACTCGTGTCGGTGGACAAGATACTGCCGCCAAAACTCTCACTCATACCCATGAAAACCAGGCCGGTCTTCCCTGGTATATTCATGCCGCTTATCATAGGTGGAGACAAGCATATCAAGACCGTTGAGCGGGTCATGGAAATCGACGGGTATATAGGGCTCGTACTGGAAAAGAATCCCGACGTGGAAGATGACAGGGAGGACAACCTCTATCGCATCGGGACGATTGCAAAGATCATGAAGAAGATCAACCTTCCCGATGGGAAGGTCAATATATTCATCAATACGCTGAAACGTCTGCAGATAAAGAAGTTCCTCACCATGAATCCCCACGTGGTCGCTGCTGTTAAGTACGTGGAAGAGCAGACACACATGGATAAAGAGCTCCAGGCGCTCATGCGGACTCTCTACACGGAGATCAAGGAGGTTTCAGAGGACAACCCCTTCTTTACCGAGGAAATAAAGCTGAATATGGCGAACCTGAATGGTGCAGAGAAGGTCGCCGATTTCGTCGCCTCGATACTGAACATCGACAGAGAGAAGCAGCAGAACATACTGGAGACCCTGGATGTGAAGAAGCGGATCGAGAATGTGCTGACCCTGCTCCATCGTGAGAAGGAGCTCATGAAGCTGCAGAAGAAGATTCAGGACAATATAAACGAAAAAGTGACGAAGCAGCAGCGTGAGTATTTCCTCAGGGAGCAGCTCAAGGCGATCAAGAAAGAGCTTGGCTTGGAGGTCGATGCGAAGGGTCAGGAATACAACAAGTTCAAGGAGCAGCTTGATTCCTTCGAACTCAGGCAGGAGGTGAAGGACAAGGCCTACGAGGAGCTGGAGAAACTGGGGCTCATGGACACCCACTCCCCCGAGTATGCGGTAACCCGTAACTATCTCGAGACGATTTGCTCCCTTCCCTGGAACGCCCTCTCCGAGGAGAAGATCGACGTGCCCAAGGCACGGAAAATACTAGATCAGGACCACTATGACCTGGACGAGGTGAAGGAGCGCATCCTTGAGTTTCTGTCCGTCAAGCAGCTGAAACCCGATTCCAAGGGAAGCATTCTGTGCCTCGTCGGCCCACCCGGTGTCGGCAAGACCTCGGTAGGTAAATCGATTGCACGTGCAATGGGGAGAAAGTTTTTACGGTTCTCGCTCGGCGGCATGCGGGACGAGGCGGAAATCAAGGGGCACCGGAGGACCTACATCGGTGCAATGCCGGGTAAGATCGTACAGGCTCTGAAGATTGTGCAGACACGAAACCCCGTCATCATGCTCGATGAGATCGACAAGCTCGGCATGAGCTTCCAGGGCGACCCCTCGTCGGCTCTCCTCGAGGTGCTCGACCCTGAGCAAAACGTTGATTTCAGGGACCATTATCTGGACCTTCCCTTTGACCTCTCGCAAATCATGTTCATCACCACGGCCAACACACTGGACGCCATCCCGGCCCCTCTGCTCGACCGCATGGAAGTCATACGTCTCTCGGGCTACATAGAAGAGGAGAAGATCGAGATCGGCAAGCGGTACATCATTCCCCGCTCCCTCGAACGTCACGGCCTGAAAAAAAGTGATGTGAAGTTTCAGAAGGGCGCTCTTCAGGAGATTCTTCAGGGGTATGTGCGCGAAGCGGGTCTGCGTAACTTTGAAAAGGCTGTTGATAAGGTGTCCCGTAAAGTGGCACGCAAGTCTCTCGAGAAGGAGATCCGCTTTCCCCTTGTTCTCAAAAGGGAGAACATCCGCGATTATCTGGGTGAGCGCTTCTTCATCGAGGAGGTGTATCAGCGGATAACCCGGCCTGGTATTACCATCGGGCTTGCGTGGACACCCCTCGGCGGTGCAACCCTCACGGTGGAATCGAACCTTATCCCTGGCAAGGGCAGTTTAAAGCTTACCGGAAGCCTCGGTGATGTTATGGCTGAATCCGCCAACATCGCACTGTCCTGGGTACGTTCGATCGGGACCAGCTATGGCGTGGACGAGAGTCTATACGAGAAAAACTTCATTCACCTGCATGTGCCTGCAGGTGCCACACCCAAGGACGGGCCTTCCGCCGGAATCACCATGGCATCGGCCATGCTTTCTCTTGTCACGGGAAAGAAAATCAAGAACAGGCTCGCCATGACCGGTGAACTGTCCCTCATCGGCAATGTACTGCCCGTGGGAGGCATCAAGGAGAAGGTTATTGCCGCAAAACGAGCAAAGATGAGAGAGATCATTTTACCCAAGGAGAACCGGAAGGACCTGAACGAGATTCCCGAACATATAAAGAAGGATATTAGCTTCCACCTGGTGGAAAAGATGGATGATGTGCTGCAGTACGTCTTCTCCTAAGAAATTTGCTTTGGAATTAGGGGGACACATTACTTAATTCCTTGAATTGGTGACAGCACACGTAATGGCAATTAAGTGTGCTGTCAGCTTTTTGTTTTTATCTTTGATCCCTTTTTACTGCCATTTACTTTTTAAAAATCATTCAGTACATTACAGGGAAATTAAAATATACCAGGGTGCCAAGCAGACATGAACCCCTATGACGTGTTGAAGGAGCGAGGTTTCATCTTCCAGGTTACCGATGAGCAGGCTATCGGAAAACTCTTTGACAAGAAGCGGGTGACAGCATACATAGGGTTTGATCCCACCGCGGATTCCCTGCATGCGGGAAGCCTCGTTCCCATCATGTCGTTGGCCCACCTGCAGAGAAATGGACACCGTCCCATAGGACTGGTTGGCGGTGGAACGGGTCTCGTGGGCGACCCATCGGGTAGGACTGTGACCCGAAAGCTTCTGAGCATCGATGATGTGCATAGAAACGGAGAGGCCCTCAAGCGACAGCTGGCGCACTTCATCTCTTTCGACGAAGGCAAGGCGCTCCTCCTGAACAACGCCGACTGGCTTGTGAATCTCAACTACATCGAATTCCTCCGCGACGTTGGAAAGCATTTCTCCGTGAACAGGATGCTCTCGGCCGAGTCGGTCAAGCAGCGTCTCGAGCAGGGACTGACCTTCATCGAGTTCAACTACATGGTGCTGCAGGCGTACGATTTCTACGTGCTCAACTGTGATTACGACTGTGATCTGCAGATGGGCGGACAGGACCAGTGGGGGAATATCGTTGCCGGCATCGATCTCACCAGAAGGCTCTCCGGAAAGGAGATCTTCGGTGTAACCTTTCCGCTGATTACCAACTCGGCTGGTGATAAGTTTGGTAAGTCCGTCAAGGGGGCTGTCTGGCTCGATGCGGCCAAAACCTCTCCCTATGATTATTACCAGTTCTTCCGGAACACCATGGACAGCGATGTGGGACGGTACCTCGGCCTCTTCAGCTTTCTCCCCATGAAAGAGGTGCATGCCCTCGCCTCTCTGAAGCCACCGCTTTTGAACCGTGCAAAGGAGATACTTGCCTTTGAAGCCACAATGATCAATCATGGCGAGGAGGAAGCTAAAAAGGCCTTCCGTGCATCAACCGAGAAGTTCGGAGATGCAGACCCGGGCCTTACGGTTGAGACGTCATCCTCCATTTTCCGGGCAAGCGGCGGGGCTGCAGAGTCCCCGTCCGCCTCAATAGGGCATTCGGAACTCGACAAGGGATTCACCGTTGTGGACGCCTTCCTTGCTGCTGGCCTTGTTTCGAGCAAGAGTGAGGGCAGAAGGCTTGTCCGGCAGGGCGGTGCCTATGTTGAGGGTAGTCGTGTCGATGACGAAAATAAGATTCTTTCAGACAGGGATTTCAAGGAGGGTGGGCTCGACCTTCGTGCCGGTAGGAAGCGGCATATGCGACTTGTGCTCGAGTAGCTTCCTAGAATTGCCTGCGGGACATGATGAGAGAGAGCGCTTCGGCGCGTGTTTTCTCGTTCTTCTTGAAAACACCGCGTACCGCACTGGTAATGGTATAGGAACCTGGTTTCTTCACGCCGCGCATAATCATGCACAGATGTTCCGCCTCCATGACGACAATGACACCGTAGGGTTTCAATTTCTTCATAACGATGTTTGCAATGGAGGCAGTGAGCCGCTCCTGCACCTGTAGCCGTCTTGCCAGAACGTCAATAATCCGTGCGAGTTTACTCAGGCCTGTAATTCTGTTGTCTTTCGGTATGTAGGCCACGTGTGCCTTGCCGTAGAAGGGAAGCATGTGGTGTTCACACATTGAATAGACGGGTATATCCTTTACCAGGACTATCTCGTCATGTTGCTCTGAGAGCAGAACCTGCAGCACCTCGTCCACATCGGTAAAGGCACCTGCAAAGATCTCCTCATACATCTTTGCCACGCGTTCGGGTGTGCGTGAAAGATCAGACCTGTCAGGATCAGGGTCGATCTCTTTGATTATAGTCTTGATTGCCTCTTCGATCTTCTTCTTATCCATCTCCTTCTCCGCATGTATCCACGGGATAGGGAAGCATATACTGATTTTTATCAAAAATCAACGATTATTTCCGCTTGTTGGCCTGTTCTTCCTTATGCATTGATAGTGCAGCCAGCGCCTCATGAAATGGATTTATTTCCCTATGCAGAAGGTATCAAATATTTCGTTCATGATGTCACCCGACGTCACAACACCCGTTATCTCTCCCAGTGTGTCCAGGCTGCTCTTCACGTCATAGGCGATAAGTTCAGGATCGCTGTGGTCGCGCACTGCATTGATTGCGTGGTCGAGCTCACTTCGGGCCTTCGTCAGGATGGTGAAGTGGCGTGCGCTTGTGATCATGAGTGATCGGTCACCCTCCACAGTCCCTGTCACCACGCTCTCTACCATGCGCTGCTCCAGTTCCTTGAGGCCGGCGCCGGTCATGGCCGACAGGCTGATGTAGTCCAGGTCGATTTCCCCGAGCTCCTCGAGATGCGATGTTTCGATTTTTTGTGGAAGGTCCGACTTGTTGATAACCGTTATGTGGGGGAGGAGTGCGACTCGTTCTGCGATCTTACGGTCCCTGTCATCGAGAGGAACGCTTCCGTCGAGCACGAGCATGACGAGCTGGGCACGTTCCATGTGATCCCTACTCCGGCGTACCCCCTCCCGCTCGATGAGGTCGTCCGTCTCGGTAATGCCTGCCGTGTCAGCGAGAATGAAGGGAACACCGCCCAGGTTGAGCTGCTCCTCGATGACGTCACGGGTGGTTCCGGGGATTTCGGTCACGATCGCACGGTCGTACTTGAGAAAGGCGTTGAGTATGCTTGATTTTCCCACATTGGGCTTTCCTGAGATGACCGTGAGAACGCCGTCTCTCAGTATCCTCCCCGTATCGTAGCTCTTGAGCATCCTATCCAGATCAAGGCACACACTGCCCAAGGTGCCACTCAAGTCATCATAATCGATCTCGTCGACATCATCCTCATCGGGGAAATCGATGCTTGCTTCGAGATGTATGAGAAGGCCCTTCAAACTTTCCGCCAACTGCTCAACCTTCTGTGAGATGCTCCCCTGCAGCTGCTGTACCGCGTGCTCGAGTGCCCTCGATGTTTTGGCATGCACGATATCCAGTACAGCCTCCGCCTGCGTAAGGTCGATTCGTCCATTGATGAACGCCCGCCTGGTGAATTCACCTGGTTCCGCCATCCGTGCGCCTTTCATAAGTACAAGCCGCAGCACCTCCCCCACAGCCACAGCTCCGCCGTGGCAGTTGATCTCAACCACATCCTCTCGGGTGTAGGTTGCGGGGGCTTTCATGACGGAGAGGAGCACCTCATCGATGATTACGTCATCCTTCCGTATGTAGCCGAGATGCATGGTAAAGGACTTCCTGTAAAGGTTCCTGCCGCTCCCGTGCCGGGGTTCAAAGAGAGTGCTGACTATGTCGACTGCCCGATCACCGCTCAGACGTACGATGCCGATTCCCCCTTCGCCAGCCGGTGTAGACACTGCAGCAATGGTATCGTAGGGACTTTTCATACTCATTGATCTATTCCCTCACTGTCTTCATTGAAAGGTACTATTAATATGATGCCATACATAGCCAAAATGAGTGCTGTGTGATAGTATCAAAGGAGGATATCTGTCATGCAACAAAAGAGGAGATTTTCATGAAAAGGGTAGTTATCAAGGAGCCGAAGCATGTGATTGTTGAGGAAGTACCCGACCCGATACCCGGACCGGATGAAGTACTGCTCGATATTGTCTACGCGGGTATCTGCGGTTCAGATATGCACGCATTTCTGGGAGAGCATCCCTTCATACCGCTTCCGGCCACGCCCGGTCATGAGTTTTCCGGAAGGGTTTCATCGGTGGGGGAGAATGTTCGCGGCTTGAAACCGGGGGACAGGGTTATATGCGAACCCAATCTCGTGTGCGGTCATTGTTTCAACTGCCGGACGGGCCGTTACAATATATGCGAGAATCTGGTGGTCATGGGCTGTCAGGGGGACGGGGCCATGGCCCAGAAATTCATTGCACCGGCCGATAAGACAATCCTTATTCCCGATCAGCTTTCCCTCCGTGATGCAGTGCTCGTTGAACCACTCGCGGTAGGCGTCCACGCAGCACGAAGGGCGGGAGATCTGTTCGGGAAAAATGTGGTCATCCTGGGGGCTGGAACAATCGGTCTCATGGTGCTCGCCTGTGTCAGGCAGGCCGGTGCAGCACATATCATCATCACCGATTTAAGCGCCCGGAGGCTCGGCCTGGCTGAAAAGATGGGTGCTTCACAGACGCTGAATGCAGGCAGGAAGAATGCGGTTGAACAGATACATGCCGCACAGCCCTATGAAGGTATCGATGTCATCTTCGAATGTGTTGGCGTTGAGAAAAGCATCCGGGACGCCATGGCCATTGTACGCAAGGGAGGCCGTATCGTTGTCTGCGGTGTGTTTGGCTCCGAGACCACGGTCCGGATGGTCGATGTACAGGACCGCGAGCTCGAGCTCATGGGAACGATCATGTACACTAGACGGGACTTCACGGACGCGATTCGAATGCTCGCAGAAAATGTTGTCGATACAGGTATTTTTCTGGGGGATGAGTATCCGCTCGACCGGGCACAGGAAGCCTTCGATGCCTCCTTCGATACGGCCCGTCATGTAAAGGTGGTGTTCAGGATTCAGGAAACGTAATGGTCAAGACAAACCAGGTCCTGCCTTGCACCATGCAGATACCTACATTCGCCGAATCATGTCAGCCTTGATTTCGGAAACCGTTTTGGCCCCTGCCAGAAGCATGGTGTTGCGGAGTTCGTTTCGTATTTTATTGAGGTAAAAAGAGACGCCTTCGCTACCAGCTCCTGCACTGGATATAAACACTGGCCTTCCGATGAGCACAAGATGTGCTCCGAGGGCAAGGGCCTTGAAAACATCCTCACCGCTGCGTATGCCGCCGTCTGCAATGATCATGGCGCTGTTTCCTGCCTCTTTCCTGATCTCCTGCAGCATATGGTATCCTGAGGGAAGGTTCTCCAGCACCCGTCCTCCCCTGTTCGAAAGAATAAGACCCTTTACCCCTGCTTCGAGGGCGCGCAGCGCATTGCCGGGAGAAAGTATTCCCTTCACCAACAGCGGTACAGGTGCGTTTTTTACGAGCTCAGGAAGCCAGCGGTCACCGATCGGTTTGTCCTTCACGTCAACGGAAAGCCCAACCACCTTTGCTCCCAGTTTAAAGGCCTGCTCGATGTGACTGTGTGCTGCGGTGAGGCCGGTATAGGGATTGAAAAAGGGGATGCCGTGACCGTACGCATCGCCCAGAGGACCGAAGAGATAATCTAGGCTCTCCTCTTCCTGCGCATACTCTCTCTGGGCAATACACCCGATGCTGCCAGATTTTTTTGCACCGGTGAGAACGATACGGTTATACTCCTCCTCACTGAAGACAGCGCGCAGATTTCTCTTCATGTTCGAGATGGGAGCCGGAATGACGGGCAGGTCCAGAGGAATGCCGAACAGGTCACTCCCCGTGTTGATGTTGTCCAGTTCACTGAACACATCGGAAAGGACGGCAATCTCCTGCAGCGTACGAAGGTTTTGTTTAAAGCCTCCACCATTGCCGCATGATCCTATGCCGGGCAGCCATCCGGTACATTCAACACCGTCGCATGCCCTGCACACCGAGCAGACACCGGGGAGTTTTGCCGCTGCCTCTTTTCTGATGAGGCCCTCGTTGAGCATGCCTTCTGTACCGAGCAGTATCTTTACCGCCTGAACACCCAGATTGGCCCGTGAAAGCGCCTCCTCCCTCGTTTCGGCGACGGCTATGACGTTACCGCACTTCTCCACATTGCTCGTGGGGATGTGTACGGTTTCACCTACCGAGGTTGTTACAAAGACGTTCTTGACACCCTCTATGGAAAGCGCCTCGTCAATTCCCTGAATGTCACGTACCGTTCCGCTGCCGGGTATAATGGCCCGTTCAACGGCAACCCGGCTGTACTTTTCACTTAGGTCTCCAGGTGGTTCCCCAAGAGCGATGTGCAATGCTGCCCGAATGAGGTTTACCCCCGTGGAGTAGGGATAGGTATAGGCGGACATAAACCCGCCGGACAGCCGTGATGCTATCTCACCTACCATTGCACCCTTTGCGGTCAGTTTGATGTCACCCTTGGCGGCACCGGTCTCTATGCCGAGGGCCACTATGCCGCGCTTGAAGACCTCAACACCATCCTGAACAAGGTCAGCGGGGAGGTCGGTGGGCATGATGTGACCGGTTTCCACGAAGTAGGGGGGGAATTCGATGATGCGGTCAGCAACACCGGTGATGTATATCTCTTCCTCCCACACGAGAGCGTCAATGCTGAGCTCAGGGCCGTCCATGAACCCCTCAGAAATGATCTCACCGCGGGGGGATGCGTTTTTCGCACGCTCATAGGCAAACCGGATGGCTTCGGGCTTCTCAACTTTGATAACCCCCCGGGCTCCCATGTTGTCTGCCGGTTTTATGACAAAGGGAAAGCCCAGTTGTTCGGATGCCTTGAGCACATCAGTGTAGGTCCAGCATGCGTGAAATTCGGGCTCGGGGATGGACTGCTCCCGAAGACGGGTTCTCATTTTGATCTTGTTGGTCGTGTCCTCTGCAACATCAATGCGGTTGCCGGGAAGGTCGAGCGCATGCTGCACTGCCGCGACCGTCAGGGACGCGTCCGTCCCCACCGTGATCACGCCGTGTATGGGACGCCGCCCAACGAAGTCCTTTGCAACCCGCACCGTCCCGTCCACGTCTCGCGTGCTCATGACGATGGGGAAATCTGCAAGCTTCATGCCGTAGGCATCGGGGTTGTAGTCGGATACGACGGTGAGAAGGCCCATCTCCTTGGCGATCTTTATGGCAGGCGCCTGCAGAATACCGGCACCTATTATCATGATCGTTTTCTGCACCTGTCAGCCTCCATACTTCAGTATCGAAGCATCTCCGTGGCGCCATTAACAGCTGTTCTGTCTGCTGCTGAAATCTGTCGTTTCCTCGAGTGTCTGGTCGGTGACAAAGGCGGTCGCCTTGAGGAGCGCTACAATCTGCCCGCTTCTGTTTGTCACCTCGATATGATAGCTCCCAAGGCTGCGGCCCCTGTGCTTTTCAGTACAGGAAGCTGTGATCAACTCGCCGACGGGAACGGGACGTAGGAAGCTTATGCTCATGTCGATGGCCAGGGCAAGGGAGCCGTGACTGTTGCACGCAAGTGCGAATGCCACATCGGCGAGTGAGAATATGGCACCGCCGTGGCACACGTTTGCAGAATTGACATGGCCTTTCTCGACGCTCATACGTACGACCGCACTTCCAGGGCCGACTTCCTGGATTTTCATGCCAAAGAGTGCAATGAGCCTGTCATTTTCCCCGATAATTGCTCGGACCTTCTTCGCCTGCTTCTGTAAAAAACCATTTTTCCCCTGCATGCAGCCCCTACCATGTCAGTTTGTTTTGCTTAGTAGTATACTCATTTCACGGCGTAAGTAAAAGGCTTGATTGTACTATTCAATTTGTATAGATTTGTAGCCAATTATCACGGGAGTGGTGCATAAAGGGTCGGGCAAATGTATCTTTCATACAGGTGGCTCAACGAGTTCATCAGGATCGATGATATAGATCCGCACGAGATCGGACACAGACTCACCATGTGTACCTCTGAGATCGAGACCATCGAAGAGGTCGGCGGGAACCTGGACAAGGTCGTCATCGGTAAAATCCTTGAGGTAAAACCTCACCCCGATTCCGATCATCTCTTTCTCACAAAGACGGATGTGGGCGGGGAAACGCTCGATATTGTCAGCGGTGCGCCCAATACGGTGAAGGACAGTTACGTACCTGTTGCACTGATCGGTGCAAAGCTTCCAGGCGGTATGAAGGTGAAGAGGGCAAAGCTTCGGGGAGCGGATTCATACGGTGTGGTGTGCTCGGAGAGGGAACTTGGTATAAGCGATGATCACACCGGGCTGTGGGTACTCAATGAGGATGGTGTTGATTCAGACAGGCTGAAGCCCGGAACCCCGATAGAGGAGCTCTTCCCAACCCACGATTACATCATCGAGATTGACAACAAGAGCATCACCAACCGACCAGACCTGTGGGGCCATTACGGCTTTGCACGGGAACTTGCCGCTATTTACGAACGTGAGCTTGCGCCGCTTATTCCTGAGGAAAAGCGCCGAAGGGTTATTAAGGGCGGAAAGGGGCCCGAGATCGACGTTGAGATCATCGATGGTGACCTCTGCCCGAGGTACACGGCAATCGGACTTTCAGGCGTAGTTATAGAAAAGGCACCCTACTATATATGCAGGCGTCTGTCAACGCTTGGTGTTCGGCCGATCAGCAACATTGTTGACGTTACCAACTATATCATGCTGCTTACCGGCCAGCCCCTGCACGCCTTTGATGCGAGGCATATTGCACAGCGAAAAATCATCGTCAGGCGGGCAAAGAAGAATGAGGTGGTGACAACCCTCGACGGTGTGGAGAGGCTATGCTCTGATGAAACCCTTCTTATAACCGATCCGGAGAAGGCAGTTGCCGTTGCAGGCGTGATGGGCGGACTCGACTCAGAGATAGACGGGGTCACCGATGAGATCATCATCGAGGCGGCCAACTTCAATGCCGCGAGCATACGTCGTACTGCGGTTCGGCTCGGGTTGCGGACTGAGGCATCAAACCGTTTCGAGAAGAGTCTCGATCCCGAGCTCGCGCTTGACGGGCTGTGCGCTTCGGCGCTTCTGGTGCTCGAGTTGGTGCCCGGTGCACGGCTGTCCTCACCCCTTGCCGATGCCTATCCCGGCAGGCAGGAGAAGGTGAAGATCAACATCAACTGTGACTGGGTGGCGAGCCTCCTGGGCATGCCCATTGAAAAGGAGAGGGTCGCCGGTATACTCCGTTCGCTGCAGTTCGGGGTCGACGATTCAAACGGCACTGAGCTCACCGTGACCGTACCATCCTTCAGGGCGACAAAGGATGTCTCCATACCCCAGGACCTCGTGGAAGAAGTGGGGCGCATCTTTGGATACGACAATGTAACCCCGGTACTGCCTTACATTGAAAGCACTCCTCCCTTCAGGGTGGAGACCCTCTCGTTTACCAGGGAGCTGAAAAACCTGCTTGCAGGCGACCTCTCCTTCACCGAGCTCTTCACCTACTCCTTTGTTGATGATGCTCAGGCGAGTCTCTTCTATAACAATACGGCCTTCGTCACGCTCAGGAACCCTGTCAGTGCGGAGATGTCGAGGCTCCGTCGCAGCATCGTTCCTAATCTCTTCGGCACGATACAGAGAAACAGTACCTACAGGGACGAGTTTGCAGTGTTTGAAATAGGGTCTGTCTATGCGCCGGGCACAGGCAAGAAAGAGAATACCCTGCCCGACGAACGGACATATGTGGCCGGCCTCATGCTCTCAAAGATAGGAGACTCCGACAGGGGATCGGTGTTCTTTGAAGTGAAGGGAAAGATGGAGCTCCTTCTCACGAGGCTCGGAATGCATGACCACCGCTTTGCTTCTCCTGAAACTTCCGGACAGTACCGAAAAACCTACAATACCGAAGATCTGGGTACGGGGGATGCTTTTCATCCCGGCAGGTATGCACTTCTCTGTTCCGAGGGCATTTGTTTCGGTGTCGTTGCTGAACTAAATCCAAAATTTCTTAAACGAATAGGAACGGATTTCCACCTGTACCACGCGGGATTTTTCGAAATGGACCTCGAACTGCTCATGGATCTGGTAAAGCGGTACCGTGAACGGAAACAGTATGTGCCTTTTCCACGATTCCCAGAGGTGGCGCTCGCTTTTGCGGTGGTGGTTGATGAGATGGTACCGGTGCGTGAGGTGCATGAGTTTATCAGTGCTTACAAATCGAAGCTCATCGACCGGGTAACACTCTTCGACGTGTATCGCGGTAAATCACTCGACGAGGGGAAAAAGAGCCTCGCCTTCAACGTCTACTACAGAAGGGAAGATCGCACCCTCACCGAGAAAGAGGCGAATGAAGTGCATGAGCGTATTGCGGATGCGATTCGCAAGCACGGTTGGGACTTGCGGTAATTGTGGGCTGTCACCATTATGACAGGGCCTGTTCCACAGCCTGCGGAA
Source organism: uncultured bacterium (assembly GCA_965603595.1). Lineage (GTDB taxonomy): Bacteria > Spirochaetota > B62-G9 > B62-G9 > DRHN01 > JAGLSF01. Next base: position 7,425 of record CBFDDP010000043.1, on the reverse strand, counting down.
ATATCTCACGCACATCTCCCTCGAGCCGTAGGGTTACCTGGGGAAGCGCATCGTGTTCTGTTGCGCCCCTGTTGACGATCACGTAGGGAACGTCGCGCATGGCCGCCTGAAGGGGCACGTGAGCGGCTGGCGTTACAGAGAGTGTGGAGCCGAGAGCAATAACCAGATCAGCTTGATCTGCCGCTCCCCAGGCCCGCTCCAGGTCCTCCTTTCGAAGGCTCTGGCCGAAGCTGATGGTTGCGGATTTCATGTGTCCGCCGCAGCTGCATAAAGGAGGCTTCCTCTTCTCCCTGAATTCCTTGAAATACATATCAGGATCGTCACGGCGGTGGCAGGTCTGGCATTCCACAGCATTCATGGTGCCATGTAGCTCTACGAGGCGTCCCGGCGAGGTGCCTGCCTTTGTATGCAGCCCGTCAATATTCTGCGTCACCACCATGAGGAGCTTTTCGGCCTGTTCAATCCGCACAACCGCAAGATGCACGGGATTTGGTTGTGCGTCCCGATACTTCTCCCAGCCCTCGAGTTTCTGCTCCCAATAGGCTCTCCGGGCATCTTCGGACCCCACAAAGTCCTGATAGTAGACGGGTGTTTTGGTTTTCCAGATACCCTGGGGACCGCGGAAATCGGGGATACCGCTGCCTGTGGATACTCCTGCACCGGTAAATATCAGGATGCTGTTTGATCTCTTCAGAAGGTCGACAAGCTTTTGTGCGTTCCCGGTATCCATTGTCCGGGCTCCTCCTGTGTGACGCCCTGTGGTAAAGGGAGAATGTATAAAGATACACAGAGAGTATGGGCGAAAGGTAGTGGAATTATTGTCTACAGGCAAATAGGGGGATTTCCTTATCAGGGCTATTCGTGGGAGATCCGGTAGGGCCACATACTGATGCCCCCCTCAAGAATCCTTACATCCTTGTAGCCGTTTGCCTGAAGTATGAGAGTCGCTTGATATGCCCGTGCACCCGTGCCGGAGATAAGCACAACACCTTTATTCTGGGGGATCTCATCAATCCTACTCTGCAGGATTTCAAGGGGCATGGAGGTTGTACCTTCGATGCGCTCCTCCTCGTAATCCGGGGAGGTTCTTACATCGAGAAAAAGGTAACGTCCCTTTTGTTTCAGGATGATCCTCATTTCATCCGCTGAGATGCCTTTAAAACGACCGTCAAGCTTGTTCTGCAGCACATTCGCGGTTACCACAATAGCGCCCATGGCATTGGAGAATGCAGGTGCATACCCCAGGTCAACCGAGAGCAGGTCGTCCACCTTTCCCTTTTTTGATATGACCAGTGCACCGAGGTCTATGCGCTTTGAGACGTCACCCTTGCCGATAATCTGAACACCAACCAGGCGATGCGTTTTCTCGCATGCCGTCATCTTGATACTGATCATCTCTGCTCCGGGAATGAAATGCTCCTTGTCATACGCAGGAACGAAGCAGCTTACAGGTGTGCATCCCATGGCCTTTACCTCATGCTCGTTGAGACCCGTCTTCGCGATATGATAGTCGAATATCTTGAAAATGATGGTACCCGTAACGGGTTCGAACTTTTGCTTCTGCTTTCCCGTTGCATTGGTGCCTGCAACCCGTCCCTGACGGTTGGCGATCGATCCGAGGGGGAGGTAGTAGGGTTCTTCAAGTAGACGATGTGTGGTCTCGACGCAGTCTCCAGCGGCGTAAACGGATGGATCACTGGTCTGCAGATACTCATTGACGGATATTGCACCGGTTTTACCGATTTTCAGACCGGCTTTCCTTGCAAGAGTAACGTTGGGTTTAACCCCCATAGCAAGTAATACCATGTCTGCCTTGAGACTGGAACGCGAGAGTTGAACAGATTTCACATACTCCTTTCCCTTGAAGGTTTTGATGGTCTCATTCTTCAATATACGAATACCCTTGTGTATCATGTACTGTTCAACCAGGGCGGCCATCTCCGGGTCGAGTATGGGGAGAATCTGACCTGTTTGTTCAACGATGGTGACCCGTGAACCGGATATGGTCAGGGCATCAGCGATCTCCGTTCCAATGAGACCGCCCCCGGCGATCACAATATCGCGTGCAATGTCATTGGCAATCGCAAACTTGATCTGCTCTGCATCGTTTATGCCGTGGAGCTTGAATATGTTCTTCAGTGACGCTCCCTCAATATCCAGGGTGATCGGTGTGCTCCCGGTGGCAAGGATCAGTGTGTCGTAGGGTTCGGAATAGACCCGCTCGGTGAGAAGGTCTCTGTACTGAACTGCCTTATTCCTCCGGTCGATCTCAATAACCTCTGAGAGGTTCTTGAAGTCGATCCTGTTCACTTCTCTGAAGAAATCGACCACACTGTAAGAGCCTGACATGGCGTGTGAGAGGTCTCGTCTGCTCTTGATATGGCCCGAGATGTAGTAGGGCAGGGCACAGCCGGCATAGGCGAGGGAGTGCTCTTTTTCGAACAGGGTGATCTCCGCTTCGGGGTCGACGCGCCGTGCCCGGGAAGCCGCCTTTGGTCCTGCGGAGACACCGCCTATGATGATGATTTTGCGATAGGGTCCCTTTTTTTCATGTATGACCAGCGGACGGTCAATGACATCGATCAGTGGCAGTGTGAACGAGAACTTGGTACCCTCGTTTTCCCTGCTCTGAATTTGAATCGTACCTCCACACAGATCCAGAACACGTTTCACAATGGCCAGACCGAAACCAGTTCCTGTTTTGTCGAATATCCTTGCATTGGGAGCCCTGTAGAATTCGTCGAACAGGTGGTCCTGTACATCATCCGGAATACCGATGCCGTTGTCCTTCACCACTGACGTTATTACTTTTTCCTTCTCATCGTAGACAATGGTAAAGTCCACCTCGCCGTTTTTTCGTGAGTACTTGATTGCGTTTTCGAGGAGATTTTCGATGATCTGCCGGAGTGCGGTGGGGTTTCCCCGAGTAATGAGCGTCTTGTGCGGGAAATTGGTTTCGAAATCGATGTTCTTATCCTCTATTTTTTTGTGTAGGTCTTTAACCACCTGCCTGCAGATTTCGAGAAAATCTATTTTCTTGAGCTCCAGCTTTTCTGCACGCAGCTTTTCCAGGTCGAGGATGTCGTGTATGAGGCCCTGGAGGTTGCTGGCGCTGTGTTTTATTGATTCGATGATGCGCAGCTGTTTCCAGTTCAGCCGCCCCGCATACTCTTTTAAGAGGGTATCGATACTGAAGAGTATCGTGGTGATGGGTGATTTCATCTGATGGGCGCTCACCCGGAGGTACTCATTCCGTTCCCTCATGAGCCTTTCCAGCTCGTCCTTGTACCTGTTCATCTGCTCCTTCAGAGAGCGGATTTCATTTTGAAGGTTTTTCATGAATTGCTAACCCCTCCCCCCGGCTCAGACGTACCTCGTTCATGAGTATCAAGGGATGTTTGTGTTCATAGAAAAAAATAGAGTGAGATGGAATGCCCGTTACTGCACCTGTAATGTGGTAAATGTATGAAGATTTTGACGGTAGATTATATTATGCTATTTCCCTCTCCATACGTCTTTGTAGTCATCAACAACACTCTTGTCCCAAAGCTTGATCCCAAAGATGTACGAACCTCTTATCAGTGCGTGTGCAGCAACAGTGGAGGCAAAGAACAGTAGGGGAATGCAGAGCAGGGCCTTCACCCCAACACCGGTAAATCCATATCGGATGAGTATCCCCAGTAATATGCTCCATGTACCGAGGGTTACACTCTTCGTGGCAGCCTGCAGTCTGTTATACACATCGGGCAGCCGGATCAACCCCAGAACGCCGAAAAAGTCGAAGGCAACACCGATTCCTATGAGTACAGTACTGATGATTTCATTCATTTAGCTTCTTCCCCGCCAGGTATTTTGCCAGTGTCAAGGTCGCAATGAAGCTTAGTATCGCCCATGTAATGGCTATATCGATGATGAACTCTCTTCCGGTGATGATGACCAGTAACGCACATATTCCGACAACAAGTATGCCGAAGATATCGATGCCCACCATTCGGTCGGCAATTGTTGGCCCACGAATAATCCTGAACAGGCAGAAAAAGGAAAGACCAATGAGAATATAGAAGAAAATGTTCAGAATCGAAGTCATTCGAATATCCTCTTCAAATATTTTTCAAATCTTCCCAGTATCTTCTGCGTATAGATTGCCGGGTCTTTGCTGTGGACGTATATCCAGTGAACGTAGAAGTAGTCATCGATGATATCGACGGTGATGGTACCGGGTGTCATGGTAATGGAATTCGCGAGAAAGACCTTGGCAATATCGGTTTTGAGAGCGGATTTCACCTTGACGATGCCGGGTTTGACAGGCATTCTGGGGTGTACAACTCTGTACATAACGTCGATGTTTGCCTTGATGCACTCCCAGAGGAAAATGAACCCATAGATCACTGCCCAGAAATATCGATGGATATGGAACTGTTTTTTATCGGCCTTCAGTGAGTATTTGGCGAAGAAGAGTGTGATAACGAAAGCCGACACGACACCCACGGCAATGTTCGGGGGCGTGGCGTTCAGGGTCAGTAACAGCCAGATACCTACCAGAAAGATAAAGAGTAATACCGCTTTCATATTAGTATCCCAATACAGTTGTCGAGTATACAGTCGAATCCAGCAGCACGTTGACAGCCGGTGTGAGAACAATGTCACGTACAGACGGTACAACCAATATACTGAGCACCAAACAGAGTATTGCCATGACTATCATTGAGAAACACATCGAAAATGGTACTTCCTTCACATACACATCCTTCAGGTTCCACTTCTCTTCCGATTTGTTGAAGAAGGTAAATCTCTGTACCTTCAGGAATGAGGCGAGAGTGATAATACTGACAAAAACGGCAAGGATGGCAAGCACGAAGTAGCGTGCCTGAATCGCCGCCATGATGATGATGAGCTTGCTGAAGAATCCGTTGAAGGGAGGAATGCCCGATATTGACATGGAAGCACTGAGAGATGTCGATGTGGTCACAGGCATTTTTGTGGCGAGTCCTCCCAGCCTCTTCATGTCCCTGATGCCCGTTCTGTGTTCTACGGCACCTGCATTGAGGAAGAGCAGTCCCTTGAACACCGCATGGTTGAAGAGGTGATAGAGACCGCCTCCAATGGCGAATGCGGCAACGGTGCGTGGCCCTTTAGTTGCAATAACGAGCATGCCAATCCCCACGCCGAGCACCACATACCCCATCTGGCTGATGCTGTGATAGGCGAGGAGCCTTTTGATGTCCCACTGCCCGATTGCAAGCAGAACGCCAACCACCATTGAGAGTGTACCGATGACCGTGATGACAAGGGAGATGTCATAGGTGATGGCGAACATGTTGAAGAACAGGCGCAAAATCACATAGGCGCCAATAGCCTTGATCAGTACACCGGAGAGCATTGACGAGATGGGTGACGGGGCTGATGAGTGGGCATCGGGCAGCCAAGCGTGAAAGGGTATCATCGCTGCTTTGAGACCGAACCCGGTAAGAAGTATCACGGACACGAACTTGATGAGTTCGGGAGCCCCTTTTTGGTGGATAATTCCGGAAATGTCGGCAATGTTCAGGGTGGAGGTACTCCAGTAGAGCAGGCCTATACTGAGAAGGATGAAGAGGGAAGATATTCCCCCCAGTATCTGGTACTTGAAGGATGCCTCGAGCTCCTCCTTGTCGATGCCGAAGGCAACGAGCGCATAGGAAGCTATGGCTGCCATCTCGAGAAAAACGTACAGGTTGAATATATCGCCGCTCAACACGACACCGTTCATCCCGGCGACCATGAGGAAGAATAGGGTGTAGTAGTAGTTCTCAGAGGTGAATGTCTTGATATAGGAAATGGAGTAAAAGGCTGACAGGAATCCGATGAGGTTTATGATGACGAGCAGGTAGAGTGACAGTCCATCCATGACCATATATATGGCGATCGGTATGGTATCGAAAAGCTCATGACCGCCTACCCTGTACACGATTGTTCCTACAGGCGTAAACATGATGTACAGTGCCAGGCCTGTTAGGAGAGCGAGCAGAAGAGAGGTAAAGTACCTGCCAAAGGCCTGTGAAAAGCTCCCAATGATTGCGGTCAGGAAAGCGCCCCCAAGAGGTACAATAACGAATAGTGGAACCCACCAGTCCATAGGTTAGCCTTTTAGTTTTTTAATTTCACGTATGTCAAAGGTATTGTACTTCCTGTATAGTCGAATGGCGATTGCCAGGAGAAGTGCCGTTGTTGCAAGGCCGATAACAATTGCCGTGAGCACCATGGCCTGGGGCAGAGGATCGACGAAAACCCTTTTTACCCCATCAGCTGACAGTATGGGCGCTGTTCCGCCCTTCACGTAACCGATCAGTATCAGGAACAGATTAATGCTGTACTCCATGATGGCAATGCCGATTACCATCTTGATCAGATTCCGCTTTGACACAACACCGTAGAGTCCTATAAGAAAGAGTGCAATGCAGAGCAGGTATATGGTCATGTGCTCTCCTCCTTGTAGATAAGAAGCGCAAGGAATACCGTGACCAGTGCTGCAGCCACCTCAATACCTATCGCTATGTTGAAAAGCGGGATTGCACCTGCGCTTATGAGGCTTCCGACTGTCCCCTTGGGAAAAAAATTAACAAAGAATATCCCCACACCGCTGATGAGGAGACCGGCTGAGGCAATGGCGAGAAACACCAGAATAGCGGTACTCTCGAGAATGGATGATCCGGTTTCCTCCTTCTTCAGGGCAAGAAATTCACTGCCGAATGCAATGATGAGCAGGATAAAGGACCCGGCAATGATGGTGCCTCCGGCAAACCCTCCGCCCGGTGTCAGATGTCCGTGCAAGATGATGTAGATGCCGTAGAGAAAAATGATGCCGCACATGATCTGCGTCACCTTCTGAACGATTATGGTCATACCCTTCATACGCTATTTCCTGCCCTTCAAACGTAATACGGTCAGCACACCGATCACCGCGGTAAACAGTATGGTTGCCTCACCAAGGGTATCATACCCCCTGTAATCGAAGATGACACCTGTTACGAGGTTGGCACTTCCCGTGATTTCTGCTCCGGGCTCTATATACGCCAGGGACATTCTCATTGCGCGTTCTCCAAATGCACTCAGCGTACCCGTTACACGGTTGAAGAAGTAGAGAAAGAGGCCTGCAAACACTATTGAAATAATCACGTAAGCCGCGGTTCGTTTCGATTTTGTCTTTACCTCTTCACGTGTACTGTCCATGATGACCGCAATCATAATGATAAGGGTTATGGCCTCGACAACGATCTGTACGAGTGCAAGGTCCGGTGCCTGAAGCAGGAGGAAGAGTATAACCAGTCCAAACCCTACGATCCCATAGGCGATAACCGCGGAGAGAAGGTCCTTTGCTTCAAGGGAAAATATTGCGCCGCCGATCATCAGTACAAGTACGATGATGAGTAGTATCCCCATAGTGTG
>CBFDDP010000042.1:0-22227 GCA_965603595.1 uncultured bacterium | reverse complement strand
CGGTGAAGCCGAGCATTGCCCCCATTGTGGCTGCATCGGTGTTGCCTCCCTGCTGCGACTCGGGAATGAGGTCCTCAACCACCACAAAGATCATGGCACCTGCAGCGAATGAGAGCGCGTAGGGGAGTATGGGCCTTGCTACAAGCACTGCAAGGGCACCCAGTACGCCAGCCACTGGCTCCACCATGCCGGAGAGTTGTCCCCAGAAGAAGGCATTGCCCCGGGACAAACCCTCACGCCTGAGCGGCATTGAAACGGCAAGCCCTTCGGGGAAATTCTGTATACCTATACCCAGTGCGAGCGCCATGGCAGATGCTAGAGATGCGGAAGGTATATTGTATGAAACTGCACCGAAGGCGACACCCACGGCAAGCCCTTCAGGGATATTGTGGATTGTTATGGCAAGTACGAGCAGTATGCTCCGCTGCCAGCTTGTCTTGACGCCCTCAGCCTCAGAGACTTTGAGTCCTGCATGTAAATGAGGCAGCAGTTTGTCGATTACCCGCAGCACAACACCGCCGAGTATAAAACCCACCGCAGCAGGGAGAACAGGTGGCACCCCCATCCCCTCAGCCATCTCGATTGCCGGTGCGAGCAGCGACCAGAAGCTTGCGGCAATCATGACACCTGCAGCGAAGCCCAACAAGCTGTCCAGCACTTTTCTGTTGAGCTCCTTTACAAAGAAAACAGCGGCAGCACCCAGGGCCGTCAGAAACCAGGTAAAAAGAGTTCCTAAAAGCGCTTGTAAGATAGGATTCAAGCCAGCGAGTGTGTTAACCATGTTTTCCCCCTCACATTAAACGCCCCTCAATCGGAATGACAACAATGTACATAGTATATGTGTATGCACACAATATCATGTAATGAAACTGCAGGCAAGTGCTCAAAAGGTGTTGACAAAACAATTCAATCCATGTATATAATTATATATGAACATATGTTCATATAAGGAGATTTAATGGCCGATACAGCGAAACAGAATGGTGTATGTAAAACCATGTTTGTCCATGAAGAGACAGTCAAGGCGGTGATGGAGTCGATGCCCCGGGAAGAGCAGCTGTATGAACTTGCCGATTTCTTTAAAATAGTTGGCGACACGACCCGAATCAAGATACTGCATGCACTGCTCGTAGCTGAGATGTGCGTTTGTGATCTCTCCAACTTACTCAATGTAAGCCAATCAGCTGTTTCTCATCAGCTCAGGACCCTGAGACAGGCAGATCTCGTTACGTTCAGGAAACAGGGTAAAGTTGTGTTCTATTCACTGAAGGACGAACATATAAGACAGATTATCAATCTTGGCCTCCAACATGCAATGGAAAGATAATCAGATGGCAGGATCATGAAAAACACGACAGAACTGAAGAAATTCACACTGGAAAATCTCGATTGCGCAGATTGCGCATTGAATCTGGAAAACCAATTGGCACAGCTCGATACTGTCCGCTCGGTTTCTGTTAATTTTGCAACCTCAACCATGCGTATAGATGCGGCAAGTATAGACGACGTGTTAAAGAAAATTAGAGACATTGAACCGGCTGTGCGTGTTACAGACGCTGAGGAAAAGGGTGAATCATCTGATAGTAAAACCTTTATGCATAGACGGGAACTTATAAGAATTGGCATCGCACTGCTTTTTTTCATATGTGGATTGATATTTAACAGGAAGCTTCACAATACTCCATTCAGTTTTGCCGAGTATGCTGTTTTTCTAGTCGCCTACCTAATCAGTGGTTGGGAAGTACTGTATACCGCTGGGAGAAACATACTGAGAGGGAGGATATTTGATGAACATTTCCTCATGTCCATTGCAACAATCGGGGCGATTGTCATACAGGCACTTCCCGAAGCAGTGGGCGTCATGCTCTTCTTCAAGATTGGAGAGTATTTCGAGCAGCTTTCACTTACACAGTCGAGGAAATCAATCAAGTCATTACTGGCGTTAAAACCTGAATATGCGAATCTTGAAAAGAACGGAAACCACGAGAGAGTAGAACCCGAACGGGTAGGGGTTGATGATATTATACTGGTGAAACCAGGTGAGCGGGTGCCCCTAGATGGAGTGGTATTGACGGGAATGGCTCAGGTTGATACTTCAGCCCTTACAGGTGAATCTATTCCCCGTCGCATCAAAGAGGGTGAAAAAATCCTGTCAGGAATGATCGTAACAACCGGTTCTCTGAGGGTTCGGGTAACGAACACGTATAAAGACTCTTCGGTTTCGAGAATTATGGACCTTGTGGAAAATGCAGTACAGAAAAAGGCGGAAACAGAGAAATTTATCACAACCTTTGCACGATACTACACACCTGGTATAGTTGCTTTGGCACTGGGGGTGGCCCTGCTTCCGCCACTTCTCCTGAGTACTGCCTCATTTCAGGAATGGATATACCGTGCACTCGTCATTCTTGTGGTGGCCTGTCCCTGTGCTCTTGTTATCAGCATTCCTTTGGGGTATTTCGGCGGTATAGGTGGAGCTTCGAGGCGGGGTATACTCATCAAAGGTTCCAATTATATCGATGCGCTCAGCAGGACAAAAACGGTTGTCTTCGATAAGACGGGAACATTGACGAAAGGGACATTTGAGGTTCTTGATGTGGTACCGAAGAATGGTTTTGTACAGGATGACATACTGAAATATGCTGCCCATGCGGAATCTCATTCCAACCATCCCATAGCGCAATCAATTCGGGAAGCATATGGGGGTATTATAGATCCCTCCTCGGTATCAGAGTACCAGGAAATTCCAGGTTATGGAATCAAGGCAAAAGTGAATAAGAGGTCGGTGCTCGTGGGAAACGACAGGCTTCTCCATGAAGAGAACATCGATCATGATATTTGTGACTTAAAGCGTACGGCAGCTTATGTGGTGATAGATCAATTGTATGTTGGATACATTATCATTGGCGACGACCTGAAGGGGGATGCTCAAAGGGCCGTTGAAGAATTGAAAGATCTTGGTGATGTAAAGACAGTCATGCTCACAGGTGACAATAAACAGGTTGCAGGGTATGTGTCTGACCGCCTGGGGATAAATGAATATTATGCTGAACTTCTTCCGGAAGACAAGGTGAAAAAATTAATTGTGATCAAGGCCTCTGCAAAGAAAAGGGACAAGGTGGCATTTGTTGGGGACGGCATCAATGATGCACCTGTTATCGCACAATCAGATATCGGGATCGCCATGGGTAAGTTCGGCTCAGACATCGCGATCGACTCGGCCGATGTGGTTCTCATGACCGACTCACCTTCCAAGGTTCCTGAAGCAATTAGAATAGGTAAAAAGACGAGAAAAATCGTGTATCAAAATATCATTGTTGCTCTCGCGATAAAGTTTGTGTTTGTCGCATTGGGTATTGCGGGTATTGCAGATATGTGGGAGGCTGTGTTCGCCGACGTTGGAGTCACGCTGATCGCAATATTCAATGCCCTCCGCATTTTACGGTAATCAAAAATGAATCGGTCACACATCAATTGCCTCATTGTCAATGAGCCACATAAGCGATTCATATACTGCCTCCATTGATGTATATCGGGGGTGATATCCAAAATATTTCCTCGCCTTGGCGATACTACAATTTGAGCTGTGTTGAATATGATCCCAAGAATACTCTATGTCTTCTTCTGAAAGACCATGTTTCCATTCTTCCCCGGCTGAAAATACCAGATGAGCTTCTCTGTTAAACCAAGACGCCACTGTTTCCGCATACCCTCTGAGTGTGATGGCTGCTTCAGAAACTACATGGAAATCTTCGCCGAATACGCTTTTCCGAGTTGTCACTGCCTTATGAAACGCCTGTGCAACATCATTAGCATGCACATGATGCACTGTTTCCAAACCCAGGGTAGGAAACCGAACTGTCTCCCCTTTCGCCAGGGCGGTGAAAATTTGGAGGTTGAAATTCCCCAATGGGTTAATAGGGCTCCAGCCTGGTCCGACGATATGGCCTGGGTGTAAGATGGTTATGGGCAATTGATTGACTCTCGCAGCTTTCAACAAATACGCTGTCATTTTCGCCTTCTGTATACCGTATTCACCAAATGGATTTATCCCCTGGTTTTCAGAGGTCGGCACGCTGATACTGTGACCATGAATCCATATAGTGCCACAGAGCAGCAGATGCTCAACATTTCCCCTTAGTGCTTTAACAAGGTGTTGTGCACTCTCAGGTGTAAAGCAAATCATATCGATTACCACATCCGGCTTCTGGCTTAGAATCTTTTTACCAAATGTACCTTCACTTTCCTCCATCACTCTATCGATATCGATACTTTCCACCTGATCCCATGCCGGGTGGGGTTGGTAGGGCTTTCGATTTCCCCGGCTTACGGATATTACCTGATGATGATCTCCCACCAGTCGTGGAACAAGGAACGTTCCAACATGCCCGGTTCCTCCAATCATAACAATTTTCATGAACTACTCCATTTCTTGAGAGAGGAGCTTACTTAAAGGCCATCTCAAAATCACCGTGCCCTTTATTATCAAGACTGACCAGCTTTGTGTAGTGAATGCAATACAGGTGGCGCAATTGGTCTGCATCACCTGAAGCTGCAATTGCTTCACCCACAAACACAGTGTGGTCGCCAGTTTTGAACCTATCAACAACCTTGCACTCGATGCACACGGTTGAGCCTTTTATGCGCGGCGGTTTTACCTTGAGGGATGGGATGGCCTCTATGCCCAACTCTTTGAACTTGTCTACTTTCTTACCTGACTGGGTGGAGCATTTCCATGCTGATTTGGCCAATGCCTCGGAAGGATAGTTGATCACGAACTCTCCGGAGTGCTCAATACACCTATGACTGTATCGCTCGGGTGCCACTGAAATGATAAACAGCCAGGGGTCCCAGGAGGTAATAGTCACCCACGAGACGCCGATGGCATTCGGTCGATCATATTCATCGTTTGCTGTTATGAGAGCAAAGGGCAGGGGGCTGCTCAGGGTTATGGCTTCGTTTTTCGATAGTTCCTTCATATTATTCCTCTTAATTCATCTGTTCATATGTACTAACATAAAGAAAAAAACTGATGGAGTAAATACTAGAGCGTTGGATTGAGCTTGTTGTTGTATGACTGAAACAGAACGCATCAAAGTATCTCGATGTTTTTTCCTTCATATGGTAAGCTTGGAGATATGAAATTCAGTGAGTTGGATCTGAATCCCCTGATGCTCCAGGCCCTTCAGAAAATGAACTACACAGATCTGACTCCTATTCAGGAGCAAACCTTTCCGCATATATTATCGGGCAGGGATTTACTCGCTACCGCAGAAACGGGGTCAGGCAAAACCAGCGCCTGTGGTATTCCCCTGGTGCAAAAGATAGATACTTCCCAAAATGAGATACAGGCTCTGATCCTGGTTCCTACACGAGAACTGGCCCTCCAGTATGTAGAGGAAATCGATAAAATTGTCCAGACAATGGACGTGAAGCCCTTTGCCATTTATGGTGGATTTTCCATGGAAATCCAGAAGGCCAAACTGCGGAGTACCGTGCACATTTTAGTAGCAACTCCCGGCAGGCTGATTGATATGATTTACCGCGGACATATCTCCCTTTCATCTGTGGCCATACTGGTTCTGGATGAGGCAGACGAGATGCTCAAGCTCGGCTTTTTGGAAGATATCAATTTTATTTTTTCCTGTTTGATACATGAACATCAGACTCTGCTTTTTGCTGCAACCATGCCGGAAGCAGTTAAAAAGCTGACAAAAATGTATCTCAATGATCCGGTCATCATTGAGCTGAATGTGAAACAGGTTGCACCTCAGTCATTGGAACATCATTTTGCCCTGGTTCGACCCTCAGCCCGCTTAACCTTTCTCATCGATTATGTAAATCGCGAAACCATTAATCAGGCCATAATTTTTTGTAATTCCCGGCATAGTGGGGAAAAGCTCTTCTCTCAGCTCAAAGGAAAGGTCAAGTCTCTGGAGATCATTCATGGTGGGCTTGATCAGTCGAAGCGGACCGCAATTATTCGGCGATTTCGACGTCACAGCATCGACGTCATGGTGGCCACTGACCTGGCAGGCCGGGGCCTGGATTTTGTGAAGGTAAGCCATATTATCAACTACAATTTTCCCCAGAATCCGGAAATATACACCCACAGAACGGGCCGGGCAGCACGCATGGGAAGGGCGGGGATCGCCCTTACGCTGGTATCGACTCAGGAGTTGAGGTCCTTAAAGAGGTTACTGAGGGTGAATCAAATAACTCCAGTCTGGTTGGGGAAAGAACCTGATTGGGCGAGCGTTTCCCAGCAGAGCAAAGGGCACCTGGGCAGTGGAAGACGGAGGAAGCCGCGTAGACCGGGCCAGTCCCGCCCGCCTTCAAAGGGTAAAGGAGCAGGAACATAACGGACTGTTAATCAAGAGTATATTGTTTCGCGGTAATCTCCATTTTATTGAGATTAATGCGGACCAGGTAACCGTACACCTTCGCTGGAGGGTTCCATGAAAAATGGAAAAGTTGTATTGATAACTGGAGCCACAGGTGCAGTGGGAAAGGCGGTCAGCGCGCATATAGCCGCAGCAGGGTATCGTCTTGTACTCACTGCTCGTAGTCATGAGCCGCTCATTGCCCTCGCTTCGCAGTTGAGGATGGACAAGGATCGAGTCATGACACATCCTGCTGATATTACCGATTCGGATTCGGTTCACCAGCTGTTCGCAGCTATTGAGGAATGGGGGAGCGGTGTGGACATCCTCGTCAACACAGCAGGAGGGTGGAAGGGCGGCAAACCGTTCGAGGAGGTGACCGATGCGGAGTGGGATGCCACCCTCCGGTTGAATCTTCAGACAGCCTTCCTCGTGAACCGTGCTGTCATCCCCCATATGGTCCAGCGGAAATGGGGACGCATTATCAACATAGCATCAAAGGCTGCTGTCAGTCCGGGTCCCCAACAGGCAGCGTACAACGTGTCCAAAACAGCTGTAATCGCCCTTACCCAGTCCATATCGGTAGAATACCGACGTAAGGGAATAGCCGCCAATGTCATTCTGCCGAGCATCATTGATACACCGACCAACCGCAAACAGATGCCCGATGCCGATTATTCCAGATGGATCACACCTGGTCAGCTTGCAGAGCTTATCCTCTTCCTCTGTACCGAGGAGGGGGGAAGTCTTAACGGAGCAAGCATTCCCATGTATGGGACAGTGTGAGACTGCCCGGTTTTCCTGGGGCAGCCTATTTTCTTCCCCGTTTATCGTAGAGATAATCAAAATAATCCGGGTCGGTGGTCAGTGTTTTATCGAATTCAGGCAGTAACTTCCGGTACGATTCGATGGATTTCCAAAAGGTGTAGAACTCCGGGTTCTTCCGGTATGCCTGGGCATAAATGGCGGCAGCCTTGGCATCAGCTTCACCCTTGATCTGTTCGGCCTCCCGATAGGCATTTGACTCGATGTCAAGAAGCTCGCGCTCCATCTGCCCGACCCACGAAGCCTTGCGGCCCTCTCCATCAGAGCGGAATGCCTGCGCGAATTGGTTACGTTCCTTTATCATGCGGCGGTATACGCTCTCTGTCAGGTCAGTTGAATACTTGATCTGTCGGATGATGAGATCGACAAGCTTAATACCGTACTGCGGTGTGGTCTTCTGTGCTTCCGTAAATATCTCGTCTGAAATTACGCTCCGTCCCTTGACGATATCCTCGAATACCATTTCCGAGAAAACAGCAACTGAGACGGAAACCTCCTCCGTCCCCTCTTCGGTCGAGGGCGCCAGATACACATCCCGCCGCTCGATCTCGTTGATCACATTTGAGTTCCTGACCGCCTCTCGAAGCGAATTTCGGGATATGATCTTCCGCACCTCCGAGTCAATTACATCGTCCATTCGTGACTGGGCCTGCGTAATGGTACCCACCGATTCGTAAAACTTTTGCGGGTCGTCGATCATCCAGCGGGCCGTGGTGTCAACCCAGATAAACTGGTTTTCCGCCGTGGGAAGCCTCTGAGGCTCTCCGTCCCAGGAGAGAATTTTCTTGGGGTACTTGTTCACCTTGTCCACAGTGGGGACCTTGATCTTGAGGCCTGCCTCAGTCTGTATCTGCACAATGCGCCCGAAGCGAACCACCACAGCCTGCTCACCCTCTTTAATGGTGTAGAAGGGTCCCAGGGCCAGAAAAAGAAGGAATCCGACAATAACAATCGCGACTATAAGGATAAGTTTTTTCATTGGATGCCTCCCTGCTGTCCGCTCAATGACTTGAGCGGTAAGAAGTTGTCTAAATTCCGATCGATGAGGGTCGTGTCAGCCGCGTCGGCGAACACATCCTCGAACATCTCGAAGTAGAGCCTGGTCCGCGTTACTTCGGGGTTGCGGTTGTACTCCTCCAGAACCTTCTGAAACCGGGCCACGTCTCCCTCGGCTCTGTTGACCCGTTGTACGGCGTATCCCTGGGCCTGCTGAATGCGCTGCTCTGCCCGTCCCTTTGCTCGTGGAATTGTCTCGTTGTAGGCCTGTTTGCCTTCGTTGATGAGTCTGCTGCGGTCCTGTATGGCCTTGTTCACATCCTCAAAGGCCTCCTGCACCGCTCCCACGGGTGGGACGATATTCTGCAGCTTCACCGTCGTGACCCTGATACCGAGCTCATATTTGTCGAAGAGTTCGTTCATCATGTCCTGGCTCTGCAGTTCGATGTTCGCGCGCTCGGCACCTATAACGTCGAGAATGGCGCGGTCCCCCACGAGCAGGTTGATTACTGACTGCGATATATCTCGGATGGTTTTTCGCTGATTATCCACCTTGAAGAGCCAGTTGACCGGGTCAGCGATTCGGTACTGGATGATCCACTCAACATCCACAATGTTGAGGTCGCCGGTGAGCATGATCGATTCATCAGGGTAATCGAACTCAGAGTAGACTGTTGTAATTCCGGCCTTCTCTGTTCGGAATCCGAACTCGTCCTTCAGCACCATCTGTGTGGGTACCTTGAACTTCCGCTCGATGCCAAAGGGGAGCTTCATATGCAGTCCGGGTTCGGTGAGTCGAGTGAATCTTCCGAAGCGAAGCACCACGCCTTGCTCCTTCTGGTCTACAATAAATATGCTTGTGAGAAGGATGATGAAAACAAAGATGAATCCCAGGATGCCAATCACCACGTTGGGTTTGACTTTGCCGCTTGTTGTACCTGTACTTCCTCCTGACATAATATCCTCCTTTACTGCGAGTATATAGTAAAGATGATGTGTAAAAGGGAATGAGTCAAATCTTATAAGGAGGAAAAATAATGGGGACTTGTTCCCATTTTGATTTGTCACTCGTCGGGGTACTTGATCTCAACCATTCGGTCCAGCTTGATAAGTGAGGAAAAGTTATCGAGCTTGGCCTTAATGGACTCATCGATAGTGATTCCCTTTGGAATAAGAAGCACACTATTTTCCAGTGTGACTTCATCGAGGAGATACATGCCGGCCTGCAGGTCCTTCACCATGATTCGGCGGACCGGGTAGTGCTGGTGTACATTGGTTTTCGAAATGGTTTTGAAAAAGCTGTTGATGAGGTCAGTGTCATAGGATTTGTATGAGCGGCTCTTAATCCTGTTCAGTGACTCTTCTGAGGAGAAACCGTTCTTGAACAGGAAGTTGTCGTAATCGCTCACGATCTTGATGATCTGTGAACCGAGCGGGATATGCGCACCCCGCAGCTTATCGGGGAATCCTGTTCCGTTATACTCCTCGTGATGTGATCGTATCAACTTGGAAATACGTTTCAGAGCCTTCACCGATCCGATGAGTTTTTCACCGATTACGGGGTGATAGAGGTAAAAGCTCTTGCTGTTCTCATCGAGCTGTTCGAGGTCGACGGTAAAGATGTGGTCAGAGGCACCGAGCAGGCCGATATCATGAAGGAAAGCCGCCTGGGACACCATTTTTGTGTGGTCTTCGTCAAGACCGAGTTCGTCGCAGAGAGCCCTGCACAGTTGCGCAACACGCTTAGAATGTGCCGCAAGGTCCCTGTGAATGAGTGATATGGCGCCCGAAAGCAGATGTATGACCTCATCGAAATTCTGCTTGAGGACCTCGTTCATCAGTTTGAGGTGGTTATTGGCCTCCTCGAGCTGTTCGGTTTGCTGGCGTACATTCTGTTCGAGACTCTTGTTCAGGGCATTGAGTTCCCTGTTCTTACCCCAGATAACCTTACTCAGTTCCTCATTACGTCTTTTGAGGTCTGTGTATTCGAGCGCACCAAGTATCGTTTCTTTGAGCTCTTCGTCATTCCACGGTTTCGTAAGAAATCGGAACACTTCACCTTTGTTGATAGCATTTACCGTCGTTGAAACGTCTGCATAGGCCGTGAGCATAATACGCAGGATGTTCGGGTATTTGTCCTTTAGGTATTGAAGGAAGTCATTGCCGTTGAGCTGCGGCATCCGCATATCGGACACCACCAGGTCGATTTCATTGCAATTCAGAATCTTCAATGCCTCCGGACCATTCTTAGCCGTATACACTTCTATATCATTGTCGACGAAGAAGAGACGTTTAAATGATGACAGTGCATTCACCTCGTCGTCGACGAATAGTATCTTGTGTTGTACCATTGGCTCCTCCCTCCGTATCCTGATTTACAGGATTGGGGTCAAAAGGCTGTAACAGCAGACCCTACATTAAATTGTAGTAAAAGCTCGCGACGAATGCAAAAAAATGACCATGGAAATATTTTTGATAATTCTGTGATGAGTAACCTATAATTTGATGTGGAGGAAGCGATGGGTAAGCATCTGAGGGATACGCTGCTCCATTCCGGCACAACTTTCCGAAGTATCTTCGACCAACTTCCTGACATGATGTGGATATGCAAACAGGATGGGAGGCTCGTCGAAGTAAACTCCGCAGCTGTGGGACTTCTATCCTACGATTCGAGGTACGATATACTTTCAAAGGGCTATCTGCACAACCTGTTTCACAGCCAAAAGAATTTTACTACGTGGCAGAGAACAATGGAGAAGCAGGGGTATGTGCAGGATTTCGAAGCGACTCTGGTGAGAAAGAACGGTTCGATTGTTCCCGCACAGATTACTGCATGTTCGATACAGGATGAGGCTGGCAGGGTATATGCATACGCGGGAATTACACGTGACATCACCAGCGGTGTTAAAAATGTAATGGATGCACACAAGCGCAACGTGGAGCTCATTGATTCGCTTCTCAGTGTACGTAATGCACAACCCAAGCTCATTCAGCAGGAAAAGCTTGCATCAATCGGCCAGCTGGCGGCGGGCATTGCCCACGAGCTCAACAACCCGATCGGGTTTATTTCGAGTAATTTCACGAGCCTGCGGTCCTACATACATGTAATCAAGGAGTATATAACGGTATGTGAACAGTCTCTGGCCCTTTCTTCAGGCCAGGGGGAAATGAATGGTGTTAATCCCCGTATTCGGTCATTCAGAGATGACAAGAAACTCGACTACATACTCGGTGACATCGAAGACCTCGTAACAGAGTCAATAGAAGGAGTAAACCGTATCACCAAAATTGTGACCAGCCTGAGAAACTTTTCACGAATCGACAATGAGACCAGAATAGAGAGCTACGACATCAACGAGGCGCTCGAAAGCACCCTGGTGGTTGCGAAAAATGAGATAAAATACGTGGCTGATGTGGAAAAAGAACTGTCAAAGGTGCCGCGTATCGAATGTATCGGGAGCGAGATCAACCAGGTGCTTCTGAATATCCTCATAAATGCTGCACAGGCAATCGAATCACAGAACCGTCGTGATCGGGGCCTGATCAGAATCAGGACATATGTCGATAGTGACAGCATTTACTGTGAAATTGCGGATGACGGCCCAGGGATCCCGCAGGGTATCGTCAGCAGGATATTCGATCCATTCTTTACCACCAAGGATGCAGGGGAGGGCACTGGACTGGGGCTCAATATCTCATATGATATTGTGGTGCATAAACACAATGGAGAGCTGTCCGTAAGGAGTGAGGATGGGAAGGGCGCAACCTTTATTGTAAAATTGCCCCGTATTTATAAGCCTGCAGGGGAGGTGGCGGACCTTGTCCAGTGAAGCGGGCAGTGATGAGAGAATGAACGGGAAGGTTCTATTCGTTGATGATGAGCTCAATGTTTTGCGAAGTATCAAACGGGGCTTCCTTCATTCATCTTTTCAGGTTCTTACTGCTCCAGGGGCATGGGAGGGCCTTCGAATTCTTGACAAGGAAGATGTAGACATTGTTGTAACCGATTACCGCATGCCCTACATGGACGGGTTGAAGTTCCTTCAGGAAGTGCGGGAACGGCACCCCGGAACTGCCCGAGTGATACTCAGCGGGTACATCGAGAAAACCGTTGCCGTGGAATCACTCACGAGAGGTCTTGCATCCACCTACATACTGAAACCATGGCTGAATGATGATATCGAGAAGAAGATTGAGCACATACTGACAACCAGGAGGGTGCTGCAGTCTAAAAAACTCCTCGACACAATTAACGGGATCACCAACCTCCCAACCCTATCGCCAATTTTTCACGAGTTCATGGAAGCGGTCCACGACGAGCGGTCGATGGCTGATATTGCCCTAATCATACAAAAGGAGCCGGGTGTCGCCACGAAAGTGCTCCAGATTGCAAACTCCGCGTTTTATGGAATGAACAACTGCACATCCATTAATCAGGCTGCTGTGACATTAGGGCTCGATACACTGTATGACATTCTACTCACCATATCAGTAATCAGCCCTATGAAGTGGGGCCGTGAGCAGCTGAAACCCCTGCAGGATATCCTGATTCACTCTTTTATCATGAATCAGCATCTTCCTGTTCTGTACAATCTGAAGCCGGGAGTTATTTCCTACAGGAATTTTCCCTCGGTTGGACTCACCGTTGATGTAGGGAAAATCATTTTGCTTCAGCATTTTCCCGATCGATTTGAAGCTGTTATGCGTGCAATGACGAGATGTGCTGGTATGAATTTTTATGAAGCTGAGTTTTTACTCGGATTCGAGAAGAGCTCACATCAGGAGATTGGTGCCTATTTTCTTGATTACTGGAATCTTCCCGAAATTTTCGTTGAAACAGCGCTCTTCCATCACTGCCCTGAGAAATCGTCCGATCATTACCGTGAAATCGTAGAGATGGCGAATTATATTGAAACACTCATTGAATCCGTGTATAACATGGATGAAGTCTTGAGTGAAACTACCCTGGAATTGAGAAAAGATTTCATCCCGGAAAAAACCTATTTCAGGATGATTGAAAGTATAAAGAAGATGATTACAGATGGGCTTTCCTTACTTTTCTCCAATTCATGAAGAGGAGGAGTGCATGTAAGAAAACTGATTGCTTTCTCGACGAGATTGCAGAATCTGTTCTGCCGCAACGTGAAATGATTCTCGAGGGTTCCGCCTCTACTTGATCATAGCCTTTACAAGCCTTGGAATAAGAAACCAGCGGAGTACACACACACCCGGTTTGAGATCTTTCCAGGTGTCGATATGGGCATCGAGATACACAAGTCCTGCAGTCGGTACCCTTAAACGTGCATAGGTTGTCTGGTTCTGTCCTCGAGGAGAGAGTAAAAGGCTTATGGTCTCTTCAACACCCGGGTTGTGACCCACGACCATGGGACGGCCTATTTTCCCGGGAATGGAATGCAGCGCGGTCATGATGTCATAAAAGCTTCCGCCGTACAGTGTGTCATCCCACAGTATCTCTCCCCTGTACCCGTTGTCAAATGCGGTTAGTTCGACAGTTTGCCGTGTACGCATGGAGGGTGACGAGATTATGAGGTCTGGCATATATCCGAACTGGTCTAGAACCCTGCCCATGCGCGGGGCATCATCTAACCCCCTCTTGTTGAGGGGCCGGTTGAAATCTGATATAGAGGGATTGCTCCAGTCAGATTTTGCATGCCGAAGGATGAGAATGCTCTTCATAAAACATCTCCGGGTTCAGTTGTCATTTTTTCATACACCAAAACCTGACTTCTATACTATAATAGAGAACGCTTGAGTTATGCTATGAATTATGGAGGTGAGACGTGGAGGTTATTGGCAGGCACAAGTATGAGCTGGACACACCCTGTTTACTCATCGATACTGATAAGCTTGAGCACAACCTGAGGACCATGCAGGAATCGGTGCAGGGGGCTGGGAAAAACCTTCGTCCCCATGCAAAGACACACAAGTGTTCGGAGATTGCCCGTAGACAGATCAAAAGGGGAGCTGTGGGGGTCTGTACTGCCAAGCTTGCAGAGGCAGAGGTGCTGGCAGACAGGGGAATCGAACAGATTCTCATCACAGGACCGGTTGCGCTCCCTCTCAAGGCTGAGCGCCTGCTCTCGCTTCTCGAGCGCTGCCCATCACTCATGATCGTACTTGACAACAGTGAGAATGCTCGATTACTGAACAGTGAGTGCGAGAAAAAAGGTCTTCGGGCAGATGTGCTGCTCGACATAGACCCGGGGCTACACAGAACAGGAGTGGCAGTGACGGAAGCGCTCGAAACGGGCAGTATGCTTATGGAGCTTCGAAACCTGAACCTCATGGGGATACAGGCCTATGCAGGTCAGGTTCAGCATGTGCGCTCATATTCGGAGCGGCGCGATAAGTCCCTATCATGCATGAATGAAGTGCAAGAGGCTTTCCGGGCCCTCAAGAAGGCTGGTATGAAGGGTAGGGTATTCACCGGTGCCGGGACCGGTACCTTTGACATCGATACAGCGGTGGAGGATCTTACCGATCTGCAGGTCGGGTCCTATGTCCTGATGGATGCCGAGTACCGGGAAATAGGATCAGCGGGTGACGATAACAGCTTTGCGCTCTTTGAACCGGCTCTGACCATGCTTGCTTCAGCGGTGAGCTGTAATCAAAACGGGTTCGTCACCCTAGATGCCGGGCTGAAGTCAATGTACAAGGACGGTGCAGCACCGATTGTTCTCTATCCAGCTGACAGGGCCTACAGTTACGACTGGTTTGGTGATGAATATGGAAAGATCAGCTTTGATGGGGAAATCGGGGGTCTGAAGCCTGGCAGCATTTTTGAGCTCATGGCGTCTCACTGTGACCCTACGGTGAATCAATTCGATTACTTTCATGTGGTTAAAAATGAGCGGGTGGTTGATGTGTGGCCCATAGATATGAGAGGGAGAAGTCAGTAGGAGGGAAGGATGAGGCTGGTGGGCAAAAGGGCACTGGTTACCGGCTCGAGCAGGGGCATTGGAAAGGGCATTGCGATCGGTTTGGCCCGGGTACACTGCAGTGATTGCTCACCTTCACATAAAATCTTAAATTACCTCGAGTGTGCCCTTCATGTAGAATATGTCAAGTGCCAGGACCATAGCCCCCGTGTGTTTATTCAGGTCACCCATGATCGCTTCGATCCCCTCGACCACCCGGGACACAGTCTCTCTGTTCACTACAGCAAGGATTGTTTTGCTGACATCCGAACGTTCTCCCGTGAAGTTGATGAACTCGCTGAACAGGGGAACATTTGAAAGCACGCTCTGAGTCCCTCTGGAATCCAGAATTGAGATGCTTTTGATGTCATTGCTGATGAGTACCTCAATCACATCATCGAGATACTTTTTCTCATACAGGGTGATAAGGAGGACCTTATTCGATGCCGCGTCTCTGTGCTTCCGTACCTCATCAGGAGTAATATAGCGGAGGAATGTCTCTTTCAGTGCAACAGGGGTTCGAGCATTCAGAAGCTCCCTTCGGGCATAGCGGTTTTTTGCGACCCGTGAGACCTGTGCCAGTATCTTGAGATAGGCCTCCTGCTCCGGGCCTGGCCCGATAATGGTGAAAAATACCTTTGTTTTCTTTTTATCAAGACTCTCAAAGTCGAGCCCTTTTTTCGATACGGCAATTGAGAGCGCAAACCTGTCGATGTCCTTGATGCGCGCGTGCGGAATAGCAATCTCCTCACCAAAGGCAGTGCTTCCCTTTGATTCGCGCTCCACGAGACCCTGCAGTATGATTTCACGATCCAGTTCGGGATATGAAGGGGCCAAAAGGTTTGAAAGCTCACGAAGGCACGTTTCCTTGTCTCGTGCTTTGAGCGATGTGGTGCATATGTTTTCATCAACAATGGAGAATATATCCATAAAACGATTACCTCCGCTCTATATCGACTCCCTTCACGATTCCAAACCGTGATATGACCGGTCCGACCAGCTCACTGATGAAGACGGTCATGAGCATGATATTGACTATTGCAACAAGCATCTGCTGTACTTCCGGGCTGCCCTGCAGAAGAAGCGGTGATGTCTGTAAAAACAGGGCAAGCCCTATAGCCACTCCAGCCTGGGGAAAGAGGCAGAATCCCAGATAGCGTTTGACTCCTTTCGGTGCCCTGGTGATGAGTACTCCAAAGTAAACGCCTGTGTATTTTCCTGCGAATCTGCTTACAAGGTAAATGAGGCCGTAGAGTACGGTGGTCCCTCCTGCGAATACAGCGATGTTGAGTTCCGTACCGGCAAGTATGAAGAAAAGCGCAAACAGGGGCGGGGTTATGGGTTCCAGGATGGTGAAGATGCGCCTGTTTTTCGAGGAGAGATTAATGAGTGTCGCTCCCATAACCATGCTGGCAATGAGGAGCGACAGTCGGAACGCCATGGAGAGCGCAATGACGATGAAGAGAGTCGAAACTGCAATGAGCAGTATCTCGTTTATCTTGTATTTCTTTCTTGTCGTGAAGTTGAGTATGTACCCCCCTGCAAATCCAAGGAGTGCTGAGAGGAGGATCTCAATAAAGGCATGCATCACACCCCTCAGGGCAGCGCCCTGCATGACAATGGATGTAAGAAAGGGAGTGATGAGTGAGAAAACGATGCTGAAAAGGATCACACTTATCGCATCGTCAAAGGCCACAATACCGTACAGATAATCGATAAACTCTCCCCGTGCCCGCATATCCCTCACAATGATAACCGTTACTGCGGAATCCGTTGCTGCGGCTATGGTCCCCAGGAGCAGTGCGTAGTGGAACTCGAAGCCGGAGATCAGGAGAAATAATGTGACGAATGCGAAGGCAAACAGTGCTTCGAAAACCGTTATGGTTATGATCTTGACGCCGGTCCGTCTGATCTTGTCGAGGCTGAACTCACCACCAATGGTGAGTGCTATGATCCCGAGCGCAATCTCGGTGAGTATGTGGAGGCTGCCTGACATCTCATGGGTAATAATACCCGAAACAGAGTCACCCATGAGGAGTCCTGCCAGTATATAACCCGTTATTGAGGGGAGCCGGATCTGCTCGAAGAGCTTTCCTAAAATGTACCCTGCGGCAAGAAGCAGTCCCACGCTTAGGATTGAGTGTTCTGCAATGATCGCTTTGAGGTGCAACAGCGTATATAGGTATTCGTTCATGCCTAGTACCATGTACGTTTGTGTTCAATTCATTGAACAGGTATTGAAGGAATCTGGCGCCAGGTAACTAAGATGAATTGTCTGCATCATTCGTTTAGGCGCATTGCTCTCTCTATAAAGTACACATAGAACTTTTCATCTTCCGACAAACTGTGAAACCATTCACTGAACTTTTCAAAATCCTCTTTCGTCATACTGGCGATTCGATTGTCGTATTCATTCCTTTTTTCTTCAGCGTTCAGTTTACGCAGAAGCTGTTCAGTCCAGTCCATCTGTATCTCTCCATTTTACTTTAAACTAACTGTAATATTCTCATGAAATTATGTAAGAATCAATACACCTTTTATCATGTGCCTCATTACGTACAATAATCTATTGAGAGTGTGAGAATAGGCGATTTCCAAAGCCCCAAGATACAAAGATATGTGGATTTTACGCATGATATTAAATATATTAGGGATTACTGATACAGGGCAAAGGTCACAAAGTTGGGTAGTGTAAAAATTATTCTCAATGGCAGTGAGATTGACGTGGAGAAGGGGGAGAGCTTTGCTGAACTCCTGAAGCACCATGCGGTGAAAAACAGTGAAAACATCATTGGTGTTGTGATAGAGGGGGAGCTCTTCGATATGCACGCTCCGATTCACACCGGCGGCAAGGCAGAACCGATCAGGAACACCTCAAGGGAAGCCCAGGATATACTACGCCACAGTACATCCCACGTAATGGCACAGGCAGTGCAGCATCTTTATCCTGATGTTAGGCTTGCCATCGGTCCTGCTATCAAGAACGGTTTTTACTATGACTTTGATTTCAAGGACCCGCTTTCCTCGGAGGAACTTGAGAAGATCGAAGAGGAGATGGAACGCATTGTCAAAGAGGATCAGAAGTTTACGCGTTTCGTCAAATCCAGGGATGATGCGGTCGAGTTTTTCAAGGAGAGGGGAGAAGACTACAAGGTCGCGCTTATCAGGGAACTGGGTGACAACGAGGAAATCAGCTTCTATCAGAACGGTGATTTCATAGACCTGTGCAGAGGGCCCCATCTTCCCTCTACCGGAATCATCAAGGCATTCAAGCTGGTCAATCTGGCAGGAGCCTACTGGCACGGTGATGAACGTAATCCCATGCTGACAAGAATATATGGGACTTCCTTCTTTACGGAGAAGGAACTTCGTTCCCATCTCGCACAGATAGAGGAAGCACGAAAGAGAGACCATAGAAAGCTTGGACGAGAACTCGATCTCTTCTCCATGCACGAGGAGGGACCGGGATTTGCCTTCTGGCTTCCCAAAGGTGTGGTTCTGAAAAATCTTCTTGTGGATTTCTGGCGCGATGAACACCGCAAAGCAGGATATGTGGAGGTGCAGACACCCATTATTCTGAAAAAAGACCTGTGGGTCCGTTCCGGGCATTGGGACAAT
The DNA here is from genome assembly GCA_965603595.1 of uncultured bacterium. Taxonomy (GTDB): domain Bacteria; phylum Spirochaetota; class B62-G9; order B62-G9; family DRHN01; genus JAGLSF01. The sequence continues at coordinate 3,467 of CBFDDP010000042.1, read as the reverse complement.
TACCGTGAAAATATGTACATCACTGAGATAGACGAGTACCCTTTTGCCATCAAGCCTATGAACTGTCCCGGTGGTATGCTCATTTACAAGGAGACCATACGATCGTACAGGGATTTTCCCATGCGCGTAGGTGAACTGGGCCTCGTGCACCGGCATGAAAAGTCTGGAGTCCTTCACGGACTTTTCAGGGTGCGCAGTTTCACGCAGGATGATGCACACATATTCATGACCCCCGATCAGATCGAGGAGGAAGTCATCAGGGTGATACTCCTCACTGACAGAATCTATTCAGTGTTTGGTTTCGACTATTTCCTCGAACTCTCGACGAGGCCGGAAAAGTCGATCGGGACTGACCCACAGTGGGAGGCTGCGACCGAGGGACTGGAGAATGCGCTGAAAACCCTTGGCAAGGAGTACAAGGTCAATCCCGGTGAGGGGGCATTCTACGGCCCAAAAATAGATTTTCACCTCGAGGACTGCCTCGGCAGGCTCTATCAGTGTGCAACCATACAGCTCGATATGTCACTTCCCGAACGTTTCAACCTCAGCTTCATTAACCGTGAGGGCAGAGAGGAGCGGCCGGTCGTTATTCACCGAACGGTCCTCGGCAGTCTCGAACGGTTCATAGGGATACTTATCGAGCATTTCGGGGGAAGATTTCCCTTATGGCTCGCACCTGTACAGGTAGTTGTATTATCCATAACGAAAGACCACATACCGCGGACAAAAGAGGTATACGAGCAGCTTTTGGACAGAGGATTTCGTGCTGAAATAGATGACCGCAATGAAAAGCTCGGTTATAAGATGCGCGAAGCTGAAGTAAACAAGATCCCCTATATTGTGGTTATTGGGAACAGAGAGGTGGAAGAGGGAACACTCTCTGTTCGAAAGGGGGGCGGTAAGGATCAGGGATCTTTCAGATTTGAAAATTTTACGGACCTGCTCGAAGAAGAGGAGAAGGCGAGGAGCGTTTAAAGCTTCAATAAAAATTCTTGATTTATAAATAATATTTAGTATTATATGTTTCAAAATCCAATAAGAATGGGGTGATAGCATCAATAAACATTCAAGAATTAATGAGGAAATACGGGCAAGGGAGGTCAGGCTTATCGATGCGGATGGTACACAGCTTGGTATCGTCGAGCTGGCAAAGGCACGGGATACTGCTGAAGCCAAAGGCCTGGATCTCGTGGAGGTTTCAACAAACTCGAATCCCCCTGTATGTAAGATCATGGACTTCGGAAAGTATCGGTTTGAGCAGTCCAAGAAAATCAAGGAATCAAAGAAAAAGCAGTCGGTTGTTATACTGAAAGAGATGAGGCTCAGACCGAAAATTGAGGAACACGATTATCAAACAAAGCTGAGGCAGACAATCGGTTTCTTGAAAAAGGGTTTCAAGGTTAAAATAACCCTGCGGTTTCGCGGCAGGGAGATGGCCCACACAGATATAGGCAGGGAAGTGGTCGAGAGGATGATTAAAGATCTCGATGAAGTGGGCGCTCTTGAAAACAGACCGAAGCTCGAGGGAAGAGTGATTGTTGCAATGCTCGGTCCAAAGATAAAGAAATAGCTGCACTTGATCACCCGCCTCATATAATCACTGTACAGATATGGAAGACGATACTATATATCTGATTGGAGAATGGAATGCCCAAGTTGAAAACCAAGAAGGGAGCAGCAAAGCGCTTCAGTCTTACCGAGAGCGGCAAAGTAAAGAGAAAGAGGGCCAATAAGGGCCATATCTTAACGAAAAAAAGCGGGAAGCGTATCAGGCATCTGAGAAAACCCGGCTACGTAACAAACGCAAATGAGAGGAAATCGGTAAAGAAGATGCTCCCCTATGGGTAATTTACTGATTACCTAAGCTGGACAATTCAATGGGGAGATGAGGGGAGTAGATAAATGCCAAGAGCAATATCCGGACAGGTAAAGCATAAAAGAACAAAAAAGATACTCAAGGAAGCGAAGGGCTACAGAGGTGCCCGCAGCAAACAGTATCGTACAGCACGAGAAGCAGTCATGAAGGCAGGTATGTATGCCTATCGTGATAGAAAGGGAAAGAAAAGAGATTTCAGAAAACTCTGGATTGCACGTATCAATGCCCGGGCCCGTGTCGCGGGACTGTCATACAGTAAATTCATCAGCGGACTGGATAAAGCAGGTGTTGTAATCAACCGTAAGTATCTTGCTGATCTTGCGGTGAATGATGACGCTGTTTTTGATAAGCTTGCCGAGCTCGCTGCAAAGGCGAAGTAAGGGTTTGATCAGAGAAATCTGTATTCAATTTCATATGTCCGTTTCCCAACAGGCAGTTAAATAGACGAGAAGGGGTCAGGCAATGGAAGACAAACAGCTCAAGGTGCTCGAGGATAGGATAAACAAGGCAATCGATTTTATCGAAACCCTCAAAGCAAAAGAGAAGACGCTCGTAGATGAAAAGGAAGACATTGAGCGGAAGGTTGAGGAACTGCAGGAACAGATCGTCGAAAAGGATCAGAAGATAGAAGAGCTTCTGGAGAGCCAGGTCTTCCTCAAAAATAAAATAGAAACTGTTCTAAGCAAGCTTGAGGGTTTGGCCAATTTTGATATGGGGACCTCAGGTGAGGATGAAGAACTCCCAACCGATGATACGTCATCCTTTGATAATGATCGTATCTCTGGTCTCGAGGAAGAAACCGAAAACCCTTTGGATGAAAATAATACGGAAAAGCAAAGCTCCAGTGAGATATACGTTGAGGAGAATATTGTCGACCTGAAAGATGAAGATGGGACGGAACAAAAACCTGATTCTGCCAGTGCACCCGATACTGATCGGCCGGATGCGGCTATGGTGACGCCCCAGGTGGATCAGAGTCCTCTTTTCGATACGGCAGAGAATGAACGGACAACAGAGGAGGAAGAGGCTTCCAAAGAGCAGGGCTTCATGAAAAATACCGAGAAGGAGCGAAAGCCCTTTAGTGATAATCCATTCATTGAGATGTGAGTAATTCGATACTGTCACGGGACTCTGAAATGGAAAACAAGGACAGGGTCATTCAGTTTGAAGTATTGAATGAGCGGTTCACCATTAAGTCAAGTGTCCCGAAGGAATACTACCTTCGTCTCGTAAAGATGCTAAACGGCAAGATAGCGAAAATCAAGGAACGCATCCCAAACCTGAGTAACGGAAAGCTGCTTACCTTTGCAGCTCTCGACCTGGCCGATGAGCTTATGAAGGCCAAAGAGAGCTCTCTTGGTCAAAATGAGGTAAAGCTGTTAAATGAGCTTTCCGATTCACTTGCCTCGGTAATTGAAGATACCGATTATTGATTTTATCACCCTTTAAAACTGCCGATAAATCGGTTGAATCTGTGTATATCGGTTAGTATATTTTTCCAGAGCAGGGCCCTTAGCTCAGTTGGTTAGAGCAGCTGACTCATAATCAGCGGGTCGTAGGTTCGAGTCCTACAGGGCCCAATGAATAACTC